>NZ_BAAASD010000049.1:0-65203 GCF_039532705.1 Streptomyces sparsogenes subsp. cuspidosporus
GCCCGGCGCGCGCCCCCGGCCCGGCGCGCCCCGCCGGCTCGGCGCGCTGCTGGCCGTGCTGGCCCTCCTCGTACTCGCCCTCGGCGCGGCGCCGCCGACCCGGGCCGCCGCGGCCGAGGGGCCGAGCGCGACCGTGTCGAAGCAGGAGGCGGGCGCCGGTGGCACGGTCACCGTGAGCGGCCGGGGCTGGCGGCCCCGCGCCCTGCTCATGCTGCTCATCTGCGGACAGAACATGATCGGCGGCACCAATTCCTGCGCCAACTCCGACGGCAGAGCGGTCACCACCGATCCGAAGGGCGCCTTCCGCAAGAAGCTGCCGGTCGCCGAGCCGCCCAAGCCGTGTCCGTGCGTCATCCATGTGGCGACCGTCACCGGTGAGGCCGCCTACGCCGATGTGCCGTTCCGGGTCGCGGGGCACCCCGTCGCGCCGCTGCCGAAGGAGGAGGGGACCGGGGGCGAGCGGCTGCGGGCGCTGTCCGCGCGGCTCGACGGCTCCAGCGGGCTGCTCACCTGGTTCGGCGCCCCGCCGCAGCGCCGCCTCGTGGTGACCGTCGCCAACCTCGGCTCCACCCCGGCCCGCGATCCGGTCTTCGAGGTCGGCGCCTCCCACGGCGTCTTCGCCCCCTCCTGGGAGGAGCACCAGTGGCGGGGGACCATACCGGCCGGGAAGAAGGCACAGGTCAAGCTGGACGTCGAGCTGTCGGCCGGGGCGCACGGCGACTATCGGGTGTCCCTCAGGTACGGCCGGAAGGTGCTGGTCGAACAGCCCTGGTCGGTGGGGCGGCCCTGGGGCGTGACCCTCTTCTGGATCCTGCTGTGCGTGGTGGTCCCGGCGGCGGTGTTCCGCATCGGCATGGCCGTCGTGGACAAGGTGCGCCCGCGTACGACCGTGGTCGCGGGGCGCGGCGGCCGCCACCGCTCGGCGCGGCTGTGGCCGCGGCGCGGCTCCCGCGCCCCCGGACCGCCGTCCGGGGCCTCGTCCACGGCGGAGCGCGCCGGCGGCGGCGCGCTGCCGTGGTTCACCGCGGACACCCTGCCGCGCGCGCCGGGCACCGAGGCCCGACGGGCCGAACAGACGCACCACCCTTCCGCACCGTCCCAGGAGAACCGGGAGAGCCGGGAGCACCCGGAGAGCCGAGAGAGCCGGGAGAGCCCGGGGAACCGACCGACCCCGAAAGGAACGACGTGAGTACGCAACGAAGAGTGAGCGCGGCAGCGGCCGCGCTGCTGCTCGGCGGTGCGGGCGTGCTGATGGGCGCGGGCACCGCACGGGCGGCCGAGGTCTCGTACGCGACCGAGTGTCTGCCACCGCCGATCTCCGGCCTGCCTCCGGTGGAGGGCACCACGACCGTCGAGGTCAAGGCCCCCGCGACGGCGAAGGTCGGCGACGAGGTCGAGGTGGTCTGGAAGACGGTGCAGGCCGCCTCCAAGAACCCGCCGATCCTCGACATCGAGGAGAACACCGTCAAGCCGACCGGCACCCTGACGGTGGGCGGCGCGCAGACGGGCGAGCTGGCCATGGAGGGGCCGCGGGAGAACCCGGCGATCCCCAAGGACAGTCCGATGAAACTGTCCGACATGACGGGCAGGCTCAAGCTGACGAAGGCGGGGGAGGTGACGCTGACCCCGGGCGGGTACAACATCAACGTCAGCAAGCCGCTGTCCACGGACACCGAGTGTTCGGCGAAGGAGCCGGTCAAGGCCGCGGCCACGATCAAGGTGACGGCCGACGGCGGCGGCACCACGGGTGGCAACACCACCGGGGGCAACACGACCGGCGGAAACACGACCGGCGGAAACACCACAGGTGGGAACACGACGGGTGGCAACACCACCGGCGGGAACACCACGGGCGGCAACACGACCGGCGGGAACACCACGGGCGGGAACACCACCGGCGGCGGCTCGGGAGGCGACTCGTACACCGGCAAGGAGGTCCAGGTCGCCTACGCCTGCAAGACCCCCATCGGCGACAAGAACGCCACCTCCCCCGTCCGCGTCGACGCCGTCGGACACGGCGGGAGCTTCGACCTGACCGTGAAGTTCGGCAAGTCCGTCATGGACAGCCCGGCCGACATCCCCGCGGACTCGGTCAAGCCGTCGATGGCCGTCAAGCTCGGCGGCGCGGACAAGGGCACGGTCGCCGTGGTGGGCCCGACCAACAAGGGGCCCATCAAGGCGGGCGCCCCGATCGAGATCCCTGACCTCACCGGCACCTACAAGCCCGGCGCGAGCGGCACGTCGACGCTCACCCCCGGGGTGCTCACGGTCAAGGCGCTCGGTACGACGACCACCTGCACCCCCGCCGGCGACACCCAGGCCTCGCTGGAACTGGACACCACGGCCCAGTCCAGCGGCGCCTCGGGCGGCAGCGGCAGCGGCAGCGGAAGTGGCAGCGGCGGTGGCAGCGGTTCGGCCGGCACCACCGGCGCCGGCAGCGGTACGAGCGGCGGGCTGGCCGAGACCGGCGCGAGCGACCACGGCGGCCTCAAGGCGCTCGGCCTGGTGGCCGGCACCACCATCCTGGTCGGCGCCGCCGTCTTCACCCTCACCCCCTGGCGCAAGCTGCGCGGCACGCGCTGACCCACGGCGTACGCGAAGGGGCCCGGCGCCGATGACCGGAGTCATCGGCGCCGGGCCCCGCCGCGCCGTGCGACGAACGTCTCAGTGCACGTCGGCTCAGTGCACGTCGGCCATCAGCCGGGTGACCTTCTTGCGGGAGGCGTAGACCGCGACACCGGCCCCCACGGCCACCGCCGCCTCCAGCGCGATCATCCCCACACCGCTCAGGTCGACCCCCGCGATGGACAGCAGGCCCGTGACGCAGTCACCCGCGGTGACGGCCAGGAACCACACGCCCATCATCTGGCTCGCGTACTTCGCGGGGGCCATCTTGGTGGTGACCGACAGACCAACCGGCGACAGGCACAGCTCGCCCATGGTCTGGATCAGGTAGATCGACACCAGCCACATCGGGCTGACCTTCGTGCCGTCCGAGGCCATCCCCATCGGGACCACGAAGACGAAGAACGACGCGCCGATCAGGACCAGGGCCAGGGCGAACTTCACCACCGTGCCCGGCTCCCGCAGGCGCCGCGCCAGCGCCAGCCAGGCCCAGGCGAACACCGGCGCCAGCGCCATCACCCACAGCGGGTTCACCGACTGGAACCAGGACGACGGGAAGTGCAGGCCGAAGACCGTGTCGGCGGTCTTGGTCTCGCCGAAGGCCGACATGGTCGAGCCGCCCTGGTCGTAGATCATCCAGAACACGGCCGCCGCCACGAAGAACCAGATGTAGCCGCTGACCTTGGTCTGCTCGACCGGCGTGAGCTCCTTGTCCCGCTTGATCCGGACCAGCACCCCGGTCGGGATGAGCAGCCCCAGGATCGTGATCGGCACCAGTGCCCAGTTGAGCGTCCAGGAGCCGCTGACCACGACCACGGAGTAGAAGACCGCGGCGACGACCAGCCAGATCAGGCCCTTGCGCAGCCAGGCGGCGCGCTCGGCGGCCACCAGCGGGGTGGGCACCACGCTGCTGCGCGGGCTCAGGTGGCGGGTGCCGATCAGGAACTGGGCCAAGCCCAGCGCCATGCCCAGGGCGGCGAGCGCGAAGCCCAGGTGCCAGCTGTAGCTCTGCCCGATGGTGCCGATCACCAGCGGAGCCGCGAAGGCACCGAGGTTGATGCCCATGTAGAAGATCGTGAAGCCGCCGTCCCGGCGCGGGTCGGTGGGGCCGTCGTAGAGGTGGCCGACCATCGTGGAGATGTTGGCCTTCAGCAGGCCCGAGCCGAGGGCGACCAGCGCGAGGCCGGCGAAGAACGTGGCCTGGCCGGGCACGGCGAGCGCGAGGTGGCCGGCCATGATGACGCCGGCCGCGACGGCGACCGTCTTGCGCGGGCCCCAGACGCGGTCGCCGAACCAGCCGCCCGGCATGGCGAGCAGATAGACCATCGCCAGGTACACCGAGTAGATGGCCACCGCGTTGCCCTGGGACATCGCCAGGCCGCCGCCCTGGCTGCCGGGCTTGGCGTCCGGGCCCCCGGCGATCAGGTAGAGCACGAGGAGCGCCCGCATGCCGTAGAAGCTGAAGCGCTCCCACATCTCGGTCATGAAAAGGGTGGCCAGGCCGCGGGGGTGGCCGAAGAAGGTCTTGCCGCCGGCAGGGGTCTCCCGCCCGGCCGCGTCCTTCGTCAGGTTGGACGCCATGGTGGTTCCTCGGGGTGTGGGGGGTGTCGGCCGCGCACCGGGCCGGTCGGCTGATGGCCGGCCACGGCCCCGGACACGACGAGGACCTTCGGCGCCGCGTCGCCGCGTCGCTGCCAAAGGTCCCGAAAAGATGCTACGGACTCCCTGTCACCATACGACACGCCATAGGGCGCGATGACCGGTTTGAGAGATAGCTCACGCGTGGCGTGTGCAACCCTTCGCGCTCCATCCGGACACCCGTGTGCGCCCCGTGCGTGAACCCGGTCGGACTACCATCACCCCATGACCCGAGTACTGCTCGCCGAGGATGACGCATCCATCTCGGAGCCGCTCGCCCGCGCCCTGCGCCGTGAGGGTTACGAGGTAGAGGTGCGGGAGGACGGACCGACCGCGCTCGACGCCGGGCTCCAAGGAGGCGTCGACCTGCTCGTCCTCGATCTGGGCCTGCCGGGCATGGACGGCCTGGAGGTCTGCCGTCGGCTGCGCACCGAGGGCCACGGCTTCCCCGTCCTGGTGCTCACCGCGCGCGCGGACGAGGTC
The DNA here is from genome assembly GCF_039532705.1 of Streptomyces sparsogenes subsp. cuspidosporus. Taxonomy (NCBI): domain Bacteria; kingdom Bacillati; phylum Actinomycetota; class Actinomycetes; order Kitasatosporales; family Streptomycetaceae; genus Streptomyces; species Streptomyces sparsogenes. Next base: position 4,747 of record NZ_BAAASD010000049.1, read on the forward strand.
GACACGGTGGTCGGCCTGGACGCGGGCGCCGACGACTACGTCACCAAGCCGTTCCGCCTCGCCGAGCTGCTGGCCCGGGTCCGGGCGCTGCTGCGGCGCGGCTCCGTCGAGACGCAGGCGCAGGCGCCGGCCACCCACGGGGTCCGCATCGACGTCGAGTCCCACCGCGCCTGGATGGGCGACGAGGAGCTTCAGCTGACCGCCAAGGAATTCGACCTGCTGCGGGTCCTGGTCCGGGACGCGGGCCGGGTGGTCACCCGCGACCAGCTGATGCGCGAGGTGTGGGACACCACCTGGTGGTCGTCGACCAAGACCCTCGACATGCACATCTCCTGGCTCCGCAAGAAGCTCGGCGACGACGCGGCCAACCCCCGGTACATCGCCACCGTGCGCGGGGTCGGGTTCCGGTTCGAGAAAAGCTGAGAAATTCCCAGCGTGACACGGTAGGGCTATGCGCCGTCGTTTGATCAACTCCACGCTCGCCGTGGTGCTCGTCGTCATCGCCGTCTTCGGCCTCTCACTGGTCCTCGTGGAGACCCGGACCATCGAGACGGGCGCCCAGGAGAGCGTCGACTCCGACGCGGTGCGCCTGGTCAGCATCGTCGACAGCAGGCTGCTGGGCGGCGAGGGGGTGACCCCCGCCGTGCTGCGCGAGCAGATCGAGCCGGGCCGCTACGCCGTGATCAGGATCCCGGGCCGCGACGCGGTCGAGATCGGCCGGCGGCCGAGCGGCGGCATCATCGTCTCCGAGGAGCGGGGCGACCAGGGCGAGACCGTCCGGGTCGAGGCGTCCCGCTCCACGGTCAGCCGGGAGATCGGCCGCACCATGCTGATCATCCTGGCGGTGGCGCTGCTCGCCGTGCTCGCGGCCGTCTTCCTGGCCGTCCGCCAGGCACGCCGGCTCTCCGCCCCGCTCACCGACCTCGCCGAGACCGCCGAGCGCCTGGGCTCGGGAGACCCGCGCCCCCGCCACCGGCGCTACGGGGTGCCGGAGCTGGACCGGGTCGCCGATGTGCTCGACGCGAGCGCGGAGCGGATCGCCCGCATGCTCACCGCCGAGCGGCGGCTGGCGGCCGACGCCTCCCACCAGCTCCGTACGCCGCTGACCGCGCTGTCCATGCGGCTGGAGGAGATCACCCTCACCGACGACCCGGACACGGTCAAGGAGGAGGCCACCATCGCGCTGGCCCAGGTGGAGCGGCTCACCGACGTCGTCCAGCGCCTGCTGACCAACTCGCGGGACCCGCGGACCGGCTCCGCCGTCGCCTTCGACCTGGACGAGGTGGTCAAGCAGCAGATCGAGGAGTGGCGCCCGGCCACGCGCAGCGAGGGCCGCGCCATCGTGCGTTCCGGGAAGAAGGGGCTGCGGGCGGTCGGCACCCCCGGGGCCGTGGCCCAGGTGCTCGCCACACTGATCGAGAACTCGCTGATGCACGGTGACGGCACGGTCGCGCTGCGCACCCGCGTCACCGGCAACCAGGCGGTGGTCGAGGTGTCCGACGAGGGCCCCGGGGTGCCGCCCGACCTGGGCGCGCGGGTCTTCGAGCGCACCGTCAGCGGGCGCAACTCCACCGGGCTCGGGCTGGCCGTCGCCCGTGATCTCGCGGAGGCGGACGGCGGCCGTCTGGAGCTGCTCCAGCAGAATCCGCCGGTCTTCGCGCTCTTCCTGAGCCGCGAGGCCGGTGAGGCCGACGCCGACGAGCCGACGGCCCCCTGAGCGGCCCCAGGGCTGAGCGGCCCCCGGGGCTACTTCCGGACCGTCGTCCGGCCCTGGGCCGAAGGCGCCTCGGAGAGGAAGGACTCGGCGGTCTCCACGGCCTCCCGGGCGGGCAGCGCGCGGAACACCCAGCTGCGGTAGGACCAGAACCGGAACAGCGTGGCGATGCCGATGCCGACGAACTTGAACACGTTGCTCTGCAGCTGGCTGTCCCAGCCGAACCCGTACGTCGCCGTGTACAGCACACCGTTCTCGATGATCAGCCCGATCGCGCTGAACAGCAGGAAGAGGGTCAGCTCCTTGGTGCGCCCCTGCTTGTCCCGGTCGCGGTAGGTGAAGTACCGGTAACCCAGGTAGTTGGTGAAGGTCGCGACGATGGTCGCCACCACACTGGCCCGCACCACGGGCAGTTCGGTGACGTGTCTGATCAGGTTGAAAACACCGAGGTTGACGAGGACGCCGGCCCCTCCGACGGCCCCGAACTTGGCGATCTCGCGGGCGAGTTGATCCACTCGTGCGCGCAGCCCGCCACTCGTGCGCTGTTCACTCATGGCGACTACTCAGCCCCGTCCGGTCGGCATCGACAACTCGATCCATGCTAACCAGCGGCCGGGGCGCCCGCCCCTCGGTGTCCCCAAACCGGCTGTTTCTCACCGCTCCCCCCGTTTCCGTCAGGCCCCCAGGGGCCCGCCCCCGCCCGCGCCCCCGCCCGCACCCCGGGTGCGCACCCGCAGCTCGAGGACCGCGGCCACCGCTTCCAGCCACCGCGCGACGGTCTCGTCCTCCGCCACGCCCCGCGCCCCTGGCGCGGCCGCCCCCAGCCAGTCCCGCGCCAGCGCGGCCGCCTCGCCCCCGGGCAGCGGCTCCGGCAGCTCCGCGGCCATCCGGGTGCCGCCGCGCCGTACCACCTCGCCCAGGTACGCGACCGAGCGCGGCAGCACCCCCAGCCGCTCCGCCGCGAGGGCGGCGGCGATCGCCCCGTCCCCGAAGAGGGCGGTGCGGTGGGCGCCGCCGAACATCAGTCCGTAGCGGATCATGAGGGGGACGTCGAGGGCGAGCAGCTCCTCGTCGGTCATGCTCTGGTGTGTCATGGGGGTCACTTCGGCAGGCTGTATTCGTAGGCTTCCGGCAGGCGCTTGTCGGACGCCTTGTCCATGTGGTTGTTGACGAAGTCGTCCTCGCTGATCCAGGTGGTGTACCCCCAAGGGTTGTACACCTGGAGCTTGTCGCCCTCGTGGCCGACGATCATCATCGCGTGGCCCACCGGCACCTTCTCGCCGTGCACCGTGTCGAACCCCTTGACGCCGACCGGGACGGGCTTGCCCGCGTCCACCGCCTGCTCGATCAGCGGCAGCGCCTGCCGCCGGGACTGTGGCGTGCCTACGTCGCGCTGTTCGTAGGTGGAGCCGGTGTGCGGCGCGATCTCGTCGTTGATGACCTCGTGCTTGCCGGTCAGGTCCATGCCGCCGTCAGGGAGCGGCCCGCCGCCGCCCTCCTGGTGGACACGGATCTGCTCCTTGAGGAGCCGCTTCCCGAACGCGGTGGGGTTGTCGTAGGCGGGGTCGCCCGGGTGTCCGCCGGTGGTCAGGCGCAGCGTGTAGACGGGGTCGACCAGGGCGCGGGCGGCGACGGTGGACGAGGCCACGCAGGTGCCGTTCCTGCCCTGGGTCCAGTCCGCCCCCTTGGCGCCGGGGACCTCGAACTCGGACGCCGAGTCGACGCCGATCCGGGTGTCCCCGCTGGTGTGGAACGGGGCGAGGTGCTCGCGCAGCCAGGTGGCGTCCCGGCCGTGGATGTCGTCGCCGAAGGCCCGCAGCGTCTTGATGTCGTGCCCCGCGGCCAGGGCCTTCATCAGATACGCCGCCTCCTGCGGGGACTTGGCCTCGGAGACCAGCCGGTCGAACTCGGCCCGGTCCTTCTCGCTCATCCTGTCCCGGAACTGCGAGGAGCGCTGGAGGTCGTTGGCGGTCAGGATCTCGTTGAGGTCCGCCGGGCCGCCCGGCGCGGCGGCGTCGGCGATGACCAGCCGGTCGGCGTCGGTCAGACCGCTCGCGGTGACCTTCCGGGCCCGGGCCCGCGCGGCCAGCTTGCGGAGCTTCTCCGCCGCCTTCTTCCCGCCCTCCTCGGCCCGGTCCTCCGCCTCGACCATGTATCTGATGCCGTCGAGGGTGGCCTTCTTGGCTTCCAGGAGCCGGTCATGGCCGAAGGGGGCGCACAGCGACTGCGCGTAATCCAGCGCCACGCGCGCGTATTCGTCCCTCGCCTGCGCCGCTCCGATGTCTATGGCCAACTGACGCAGCACCGGTTCGGCCTCCCGGAGGTTCTCGGCGGTCTGGTCGGTGGTGCGCGAGGCGGCGCCCACGACCTCGCTCGCCTTCTCCCCGGCCGTGCCCACCCACACCGCGGGCAGCCCGTCCTTCGCCACCTTCGCCAGGTCGCCCTGCGCCGATTCCAGGAGTGACGCGGCCCGCTTGTAGTTGTCCGCGACGCCGTCGATGTGGTCCGGGTCGCCGATGGGCGCCGGGAAGTCCCGCGCCTTGCCGATCGCGTCGGACAGCTCCAGGCAGAACGCGAAGGCGTTGTCCTCGAGCTTCAGGGATTGCACATGCTTGTGCAGCGTGTCCAGCTTCTGCCGCTTGGTCTGGTCCTGCGACGTGTGCTGTGTCGTGCCATGCTGCCCGGCCATGCGCGCCTTGCCCCTCAGGAGTTCTGCGAGTAGCGGTCGATGGCGCTGAAGTCGCTCTTTCTGCCCAGGTCGGTTCCGCGATAGGCCTTGGAACTGACCCCGACCTTCTTCTGCAGCTCGCGCACCGCGCCCTCGAGGGTCTTGCACTCCGCGGTCCAGGCGTCGGAGAACTCGGTGAAGGCGGGCGCGGCCCCGTACTCGCCGAAGTGCGCGAGCGCGGAGACCAGCCCGAGGGCCCCGAGCCCGAAGATCCCGCCGCTCTCGCCGCCCTTCTCCAGCAGCCCCTTGGCCGCCTGGATGTCATCGGCGGCGAGCCCCAGGCGATCCGCCTGGCTGAGCGCGCCGCCGTGCTGGATGCCGAGGACCTTGTCCTGTCCCATAGCGACTCCCCCGAGGAAACGGACGCGGCAGGTCCGCGTCAAATACGGCAGATCATAACGGGCCTCTCGGAGCCTCGAAGGGGCAGGTCACCAGGTGTGTTCCGGGTGGCGCGGGGTCAGCGCACGGTTACCCGGTAGGTGATGGTGCGGGGAAGCCCGGGGGAGTAGCCCCCGGCGGAGGTGTCCGTGGCGAAGGAGTTGGCGCACACGATCCGGGTGTCTCCGGCCTTCAGGGCCTCGAAGGTGAAGTACTTGGTGTGGCCCCCGCCGACCAGTTCCTTCTCCCGGGCGGTCTGGTACGAGCTTTCGCCGACCTTGCGCAGCACCGCCGCGGACGGGCGCGGCTCGGCCAGGCTCCAGTCGGCGCGCGCGGAGACGTTCTGCCGCAGGGCGATCGAGAAGCGCTCGCCGGTCTTGACGGTGATCGGGCCCTCGGTGCGGTCCCGGACCGAGGTGTCGTTCGGGTCCTTGTGCACCGTGCCGAGACCGGCGGGGGTCGGATCGGAGGTGGGCGACGAGGGCGAGGCCGAGGACGACGAGGGGCCCGCGGACCTGGCGGGGGAGCCGCCGTCGTCCGACTGGCAGCCCGCCGCGCACAGCGCGAGGCCGGTCAGGATCAGGGCGGATGTGCGGCGGGTGATGGCGCTCATGGTCACTTCGGCAGATAGACGGAGTAGGCGGTCGGGTAGTAGCCGTTGTTGGTGTAGCCCATCCTGTTGTTGACGAAGTCGTCCTCGCTGATCCACGTGGTGGTGCCCCACGGGTTGTAGACCTGGAGCCGGTCGCCCTCGTGTCCGACGATCATCATGGCGTGGCGGCCGGTGCCGCCCTCGACGTCGACCGGAACGGGCACGCCGTTGTCGAGGTTCCTCTCGATGTCGACCAGGGACGCCTGCCGCTCCGCGGCGTTGCCCAGCTTCCGTTCGGCGTAGTCGCCGCCGGTGTGGCCGCCCACCTCCACGTCGTTGATGTGCTGCTGGCCGTAGGGGTTCATACCGCCGTCGGGAAGGGGGTCGCCGCCGCCCTCCGCGTGGACGCGGTTCTGCTCCTGCTTGAGGCGGTCGGCGAAGGCGAGGGGGCTGTCGTACTTGGGGTCGTCGGGGTGGCCGCCGGTCGTGAGGCGGAAGGCGTACAGGGGATCGACCATCGCCCGGGCGTTGACGGTGGACGAGGCGACACACGTCCCGTCCGGGCCCTGGTCCCACTTGGCGCCCTGGTAGTTCACGTAGTTGGTGCCGGGCTCGGTGCTCTGGATGACGACGGGGGTGAGGCGGTCGCTCAGCCACTGCGGGGACCGGCCGTGGATCTGCTGGGCGAAGTGGTCGATCTCCTTCAGGCCGTGCCCCGCGGCCAGCGCCTTCATCAGATACGCCCGCTCCTGCGGGGACTTGGCGGCGGACAGCAGCCGGTCGAACTCCGCCTTGTCGTGTGCGCTCATCTTGTCCATAAACTCGGAGGACCGCTTGAGTTCGTTGGCGGTGAGGATCTCGTTGAGGTCGGCGGGGCCGCCGGGGGCGGCGGCGTCGGCGAGGACGAGCCGGTCGGCGTCGGTGAGGCCGCTCGCCGTGACCTTCCGGGCGCGGGCCTCGGACGCCAGCTTGGTGAGCGTCTTCTGGGCCTCGATGCCGGCCGCCTTGGCGTGGCCCGCGGCCTCGCCCATGGAGGAGACGCCGTCCAGGATGGCCGTCTTCGCCCGGCGCAACTCGTCGGCGGGCATGAAGAAGTCGCCGTTGTTGAGGATCGACGCCGCCACGTCGAGCGCGGAGACCCCGAAGTCGTGCTTCGACTGGGCCTCGCGGATGCCCTCGGACAGGGCCCGCAGCGCGGGGACGGCCTCCTGGAACTTCTGGGCCATCTGGTCGGCGGAGTACGAGGCGGCCTTGATGACCTCGCTCGCCTTCGCCCCGGCGGTGCCCACCCACACCGAGGGCAGCCCGTCCTTGGCGACCTTCCCCAGATCGCCCTGGGCCCGGTCCACGATCGCGGCGGCTTCCCGGTAGCGGCCCGCGACGCCGTCGATGTGGTCCGGGTTGCCGTGCGGGGCCGAGAACTCCCGCGCCTCGGTGATCGCGTCGGCCAGGGCGTTGCGGACCCTCATCGGGTCGCCGAAGGAATGGGTCTCCACCTCGATGGCCTGGACGCGCTTGTGCAGCTTGTTCAGCCCGTCCTGGTTGTCGGTGGACTTCTCTCTGAGCCCGCGCGTCGTCATTCGGCTTCCCCCTGAAGGACGCGCGCGGCGGGTTCACGTCGAGCCCCGCTCGGCAGGTCCATGTCGAATGCACGGAGATCCTAACGTTGTGGAGGAACATCCAATAGATCTGCCGAGGTCAGGGCCTCGGATACACCCCCCGGGGCCCGCCCGGCCGGGAAGCTACTCTGGGGGGCGTGACATTTCCGGTAGTCGGCATGGTCGGCGGCGGCCAGCTCGCCCGCATGACCCACGAGGCGGGCATCCCCCTCGGCATCAGGTTCAAGCTGCTCAGTGACACCCGCCAGGACTCGGCGGCCCAGGTGGTCAGCGACGTCGTCGTGGGCGACTACCGCGACCTGGAGACCCTTCGTGCGTTCGCACAAGGCTGTGATGTGGTCACCTTCGACCACGAACACGTCCCGGCCGAGCACCTGCGCGCCCTGGAGGCGGACGGCGTCGTCATCCGCCCCGGCGTCGAGGCGCTGCTGCACGCCCAGGACAAGGGCGTGATGCGGGACCGGCTGACCTCGCTCGACGTGCCCTGCCCGCGCCACCGCGTCGTGGCCGACCCCGCCGACGTCGAGCGGTTCGCCGCCGAAGGGGACGGCTTCCCCGTCGTCCTCAAGACGGTGCGCGGTGGCTACGACGGCAAGGGCGTGTGGGTCGTCCGCGACGCCGAGGAGGCGGCCGAGCCCTTCCGCGCCGGGGTGCCCGTGCTCGCCGAGGAGAAGGTCGACTTCGCCCGCGAGCTCGCCGCCAATGTCGTACGGTCCCCGCACGGCCAGGCCGTCGCCTACCCCGTCGTCGAGTCGATCCAGGTGGACGGCGTCTGCGACACCGTGATCGCCCCGGCCCCCGGGCTCTCCGAGGAGCTGTCCGGCCAGGCCCAGGAGATGGCGCTGAAGATCGCGGCGGAGCTCGGGGTCGTCGGCCACCTCGCGGTCGAGCTCTTCGAGACCCGGGACGGCCGGCTGCTGGTCAACGAGCTGGCCATGCGCCCCCACAACTCCGGCCACTGGACCCAGGACGGCGCGGTCACCTCCCAGTTCGCCAACCATGTGCGCGCCGTGCTCGACCTGCCGCTCGGCGACCCGCGCCCGCGCGCCACCTGGACCGTGATGACCAACGTCCTCGGCGGCGACTTCCCCGAGATGTACCCCGCGTACCTGCACTGCATGGCCCGCGACCCCGCCCTGAAGATCCACATGTACGGCAAGGACGTGAAGCCGGGCCGCAAGGTCGGCCACGTCAACACCTACGGCGACGACCTGGACGACGTGCGCGAGCGCGGCCGCCACGCCGCCGACTACCTCCGAGGGACCATCACCGAATGAGCAGCCCCAGCGCCCCCGTCGTCGGCATCGTCATGGGCTCCGACTCCGACTGGCCCGTGATGGAGGAGGCGGCGAAGGCCCTCGACGAGTTCGAGATCCCGTACGAGGTGGACGTCGTCTCGGCCCACCGCATGCCGCGCGAGATGGTCGCGTACGGCGAGAACGCGGCCCCCCGCGGCCTCAAGGCGATCATCGCGGGCGCCGGCGGCGCCGCCCACCTCCCGGGCATGCTGGCCTCCGTCACCCCGCTGCCGGTGATCGGCGTGCCGGTCCCGCTGAAGTACCTGGACGGCATGGACTCCCTGCTGTCGATCGTCCAGATGCCCGCGGGTGTCCCCGTGGCCACCGTCTCCGTCGGCGGCGCCCGCAACGCCGGGCTGCTCGCCGCCCGCATCCTCGCCGCCCACGACCCTGAACTGCTCACCCGGATGCGCGAGTTCCAGGACGAGCTGAACGAGCAGGCGACCCAGAAGGGCAAGCGGCTGCGCGCCAAGGTGGACGGCGCCGGGTCGTTCGGCTTCGCCAAGTAGCGGGGGCATACGTGACGCGGGCCGGGCCGCGTAAGAGGATGGGGGGATGACCGACCGACTCGCGCAAGCCCGTGACCTGCTGGCCGCCCACCCCGTCGTCGACGGCCACAACGACCTCCCCTGGGCCCTGCGGGAGCAGGTCCGCTATGACCTCCGCCGGCGCGACATCGCCCTCGACCAGCGCGCCCACCTGCACACCGACATCCCGCGGCTGCGGGCAGGCGGGGTGGGCGCGCAGTTCTGGTCCGTCTACGTCCCCTCGCACCTCAGCGGCGACACGGCGGTCAGCGCCACCCTCGAGCAGATCGACGTCGTACGGCGGCTGGCCGACCGCTACCCCTCCGACCTGCGGCTCGCCCACACCGCCGAGGACATGGAGGCGGCCCGCGCCGAGGGCCGGATCGCCTCCCTCATGGGCGCGGAGGGCGGCCACAGCATCAACTGCTCGCTCGCCACCCTGCGCGCGCTGTACGACCTCGGTGTGCGCTACATGACGCTCACCCACAACGACAACGTCCCCTGGGCGGACTCGGCGACCGACGAGCCCCGGGCCCACGGCCTCACCCGCTTCGGCGAGGAGGTCGTCCGGGAGATGAACCGGCTGGGCATGCTCGTCGACCTCTCCCACGTCTCCGCCGACACCATGCGGGACGCGCTGCGGGTCACCGACGCCCCCGTCGTCTTCTCCCACTCCTCCTCGCGCGCCGTGTGCGACCACCCGCGCAACATCCCCGACGACGTGCTGGAGCGGCTCCCCGCCAACGGCGGTGTCGCGATGGTCACCTTCGTCCCGAAGTTCGTCCTCCCGGAGGCCGTGGCGTGGACCCGGGCGGCGGAGGACAACCTGCGCGCCCACGGCCTGGAGCCGCTGGCGACCACGCCCGAGGCCCTCAAGGTCCACCAGGCGTACGAGGAGGCCAACCCCCGCCCCGTGGCCACCGCCGCCACCGTCGCCGACCACCTCGACCACATGCGCGAGGTGGCCGGCATCGACCATCTCGGCATCGGCGGCGACTTCGACGGCACGCCCTTCACCCCTGCCGACCTCGCCGATGTGGCCGGCTACCCGCACCTGATCGCGGAGCTGCTGGAGCGCCGCTGGTCCGAGGCCGACCTGGCCAAGCTGACCTGGCAGAACGCGGTGCGGGTGGTGCGCGACGCGGAGGCGGTGGCGCGGGACCTGAGGGCCCACCGGGGGCCTTCCCTGGCGACGATCGACGAGCTGGACGCGCCCGGGGACGCCTGAGGCCGCATTTTATGCCGCTCTCGCACCGTTCGGCCCTTGGGGGCCTCTCGGGCTTCGGGCGGCTGCGCCGGACTCCGTCCGTCGGACCCGTCCGCCCCGGTCTCACTGGCGAATCAGACAGAAGGGGTGCCCGGCGGGGTCGGCATAGACGCGGAAGTCCCGCTTCCCGCCCTCGTCGTCGGTGTCCAGGGCCCGGGCCCCGAGCGCCAGGACCTTCTCCTCCGCCTCCTCGATGTCGCAGGTGACGGTGAGGTCGAGGTGGAGTTGCTGCGAGGAGTCCGCGCTCGGCCAGTCCGGCGGCACCATGCCGGGCGCCTCCTGGAACGCCAGCCGGACGCCGCCCTGGGCTCCGATCAGGTCGACCCACCGCTCGCCCTCGCCCTTGATCTCGCCGCCGATGATTCCTTGGTAGAAGCGGGCGAGCGCGGTCGGGTCCGGGGCGTCGAGCACGACGACGTTCAGAAAGGCGACGGCCATGGGCTCCTCCGTGGGCTGATCGGCAGAAGACGAGTGCCATACAGGTTGACGGAAGGAGCCGCCGCAAACCTGGGAAGGCCACACCGCGGCAGCCGGCAGCCGCCGGTCAGGTCGCGCGGTCAGGCCGACGGGGCCGGCCAGCCGACCGGTCAGGCGGTGGGCCGGCCCAGCGCCCGGTACGTCCAGCCCGCCTCGCGCCACCGCTCCGGGTCCAGCGCGTTGCGCCCGTCGAGGATCCGGCGCTCCGCGACCGCCTCGCCCAGCGCCGCCGGGTCCAGCTCGCGGAACTCGGCCCACTCGGTCAGGTGCAGCACGGCGTGCGCGCCCCGCGCCGCCTCCAGCGCGCTCGGCGCGTAGGCGAGGGTCGGGAAGAGGGCGCGCGCGTTGTCCATCCCCTTGGGGTCGAAGACGGTGACCTGGGCACCCTGGAGGTGGATCTGGCCCGCGACGTTGAGCGCGGGGGAGTCCCGTACGTCGTCCGAGTCCGGCTTGAAGGTCGCCCCCAGCACCGCGACCCGCTTGCCGAGGAAGCTGCCGCCGACCGCGTTGCGGGCCAGCTCGACCATGTGGCCGCGGCGCCGCATGTTGATGGAGTCCACCTCGCGCAGAAAGGTCAGCGCCTGGTCCGCGCCCAGCTCCCCGGCGCGCGCCATGAAGGCCCGGATGTCCTTGGGCAGGCAGCCGCCGCCGAAGCCGATCCCGGCCCGCAGGAACTTCTTCCCGATCCGCTCGTCGTAGCCGATGGCCTCGGCCAGCTTGACCACGTCGCCGCCCGCCGCCTCGCAGACCTCGGCCATCGCGTTGATGAACGAGATCTTCGTCGCGAGGAAGGAGTTCGCCGCGGTCTTCACCAGCTCGGCCGTCGGGTAGTCGGTGACCACGAAAGGCGAGCCCTCCGCGAGCGGGGTCCCGTACACCGTGCGCAGCAGCTTCTCGGCCCGCTCGCTGGTCACCCCGACCACGATGCGGTCCGGGTGCAGGGTGTCCCGCACGGCGAAGCCCTCGCGCAGGAACTCCGGGTTCCAGGCCAGCTCGGCGTCCACCCCCACCGGGGCCAGCTCCGCCAGCCGGGCCGCGAGCCGCGCCGCGCTGCCGACCGGGACGGTGGACTTGCCCACGACCAGGACCGGGCGGGTCAGGTGCGGGGCCAGCGAGTCCACGGCGGCGTCCACGTAACTCATGTCACACGCGTACTCGCCGTGTTTCTGCGGAGTGTTCACACAGATGAAGTGGATGTCGCCGAACTCGCCGGCCTCCTCGTACGAGGTGGTGAAGCGCAGCCGCCCCGTCGAGCCCTCGAACCCCGCGACATGCCGCCGCAGCAGCTCCTCCAGACCCGGCTCGTACATCGGCACCCGGCCGGCCGAGAGCATCTCGATCTTCTCGGGCACGACATCAAGCCCCAGCACCTCGAAGCCGAGCTCGGCCATGGCCGCGGCGTGCGTGGCGCCCAGGTAGCCGGTGCCGATCACGGTGATCTTGAGGGCCATGCGTGCTCCAGAAGGCGTTCGGGCGGATGCGGGCATGAGCATAGCCGCGCCCGCGCCGCGGAGCCGATCCCGCGCCTCCTCCGTGCGCTCAGCTGTCGGCAAAGTCACCTGTACCAGGCCCGGACAGCGCTCTAGAATTCAGTTACTTAACGGTAGTTAGCACTCTTGGGGAGTGAGACGATCTTGGCGGGATCCATGGACTTCGACCTGTACCGGCCGTTGGAGGAGCACGACATGCTCCGCGAATCGGTGCGCGCCCTCGCCGAGGCGAAGATCGCCCCCCATGCCGCGGAGGTCGACGAGGAGGGCCGCTTCCCCCAGGAGGCGCTGGACGCGCTGGTCGCCAACGACCTGCACGCCGTCCACGTCCCCGAGTCGTACGGCGGCGCCGGCGCGGACGCCCTCGCGACGGTCATCGTCATCGAGGAGGTCGCCCGCGTCTGCGCCTCCTCCTCGCTGATCCCCGCCGTCAACAAGCTGGGCTCCCTCCCGGTGATCCTCTCCGGCTCCGAGGAGCTGAAGAAGAAGTACCTGGCCCCGCTGGCCAAGGGCGACGCGATGTTCTCCTACTGCCTGAGCGAGCCCGACGCCGGCTCGGACGCGGCCGGCATGAAGACCAGGGCCGTGCGCGACGGCGACGCTTACGTCCTCAACGGCGTCAAGCGCTGGATCACCAACGCCGGGGTCTCCGAGTACTACACCGTCATGGCCGTGACCGACCCGGAGAAGCGCTCGAAGGGCATATCCGCCTTCGTCGTGGAGAAGTCCGACCCGGGCGTGTCCTTCGGCGCTCCCGAGAAGAAGCTCGGCATCAAGGGCTCCCCGACCCGCGAGGTCTACCTCGACAACGTCCGCATCCCCGCCGACCGCATGATCGGCCCCGAGGGCACCGGCTTCGCCACCGCCATGAAGACCCTCGACCACACCCGCATCACCATCGCCGCCCAGGCCCTCGGCATCGCCCAGGGCGCCCTCGACTACGCCAAGGGCTATGTCCAGGAGCGCAAGCAGTTCGGCAAGCCCATCGCCGACTTCCAGGGCGTCCAGTTCATGCTCGCCGACATGGCCATGAAGCTCGAAGCCGCCCGCCAGCTCACGTACGCGGCCGCGGCCAAGTCCGAGCGCGTCGACTCCGACCTCACCTTCTTCGGCGCCGCCGCCAAGTGCTACGCCTCCGACGCCGCCATGGAGATCACCACCGACGCGGTCCAACTCCTCGGCGGCTACGGCTACACCCGCGACTACCCGGTCGAGCGGATGATGCGGGACGCCAAGATCACCCAGATTTACGAGGGCACGAACCAGGTCCAGCGGATCGTGATGGCGCGCAACCTGCCGTAGTCCCCCAACCTCCCGTAGTCCCCCAACCTGCCTCAGTCCCCCGGAGAGACACCGAGGGGAACCAGCCGCCCTCACCTCTCGTCGAAGCGCCACATTGATGCCGAAACGACGCGTGGGGGGCGGCCATGGGCGGAGTGCGCGCGGGGGCGCTGGTGTTGACGCTGGCGCTGGGCGGGGTGGCGTGTGGTGGGGGTGGGGGCCCGTCGGAGGAGGGGGCCCCGAGCCAGAAGCCGCTGAAGGCGCGGGAGAGGGAGGGGGAGCGCTGGGAGGAGGGGCCGAGGCACCCGAAGGTGCAGGTGGCGTATCCGTACGACATGTACGGCCACTGCGGTATCACCTGGGCGACCTTCGGCGGCAGGACCTGGAAGATCTCCGGAGTCGGTCCCGCCATCAGCAGGCGGGTCGAGGGCGACGCCCCGGACGGGTCCCAGACCTTGGCGGGCTATATGACGTTGCTGTCGAAGGACGAGGCGGTGTTCGAGGCGGCGGGCTTCCCGCCGGTGTACTTCATGGTGACGAAGGAGACCCCGCCCGGGTGCGACTGACCCCGTGAGGTGCGGGGCCGCTTCCGGCCGGCGCGGCCTGCCGCCCGTCCGGGCCGCCGGACGCTTCGGTCCGGGCCGAAGCGTCCGGCTCCTAGGCTCCGCACCATGAACACCGCGCCATCGAACACCGCTCCATTGATCACCGCGTCACTGGACACCGCATCCCTGGACACCGCGTCACTGGACACCGCCGAAGAAGCCACCCGCCACGTAGCGATCGAGCCGAGCATCCTGTACTTCGGGACGCCCGTGGTGCTGCTGTCGACCGAGAACGAGGACGGCTCGTACAACCTCGCCCCGATGTCCTCCGCGTGGGCGCTCGGGCAGACGGTGGTGCTCGGTCTGGGGCCTGACGGGCAGACGGCGCGGAACCTGGGCAGCCGGCCCGACCTGGTGATCAATCTGCCCGCGCCCGAGCAGTGGCGGGCGGTGGAGCGGCTGGCGCCGCTGACCGGACGGCATCCGGTGCCCTCGACCAAGGCGGAGGGCTGCCGGTTCGAGCCGGACAAGTTCGCTGCGGCCGGCCTGCGCGAAGAGCCTTCCCACGAGGTCCGGCCCCCACGTGTCGCCGAATGCCCCCTCCAGCTGGAGGCACGGGCCCTACGGGTGCGACCGGACGTCTCCGGCGAATTCGTGATCGTCGAGGCCGCCGTGCGGAAGGTCCACGCCGACCCCCGCATCGTCGTGCCCGGCACGGACCATGTCGATCCCGCTTCCTGGAGCCCGCTCGTCTACAACTTCCGGCACTACTTCGGACTCGGCCCGGAACTCGGCTCCTCCTATCGCACGCAGACCCCCCGGAGCCGGCGGGGGCAGGCGTAGCGGGCCTGCTTGCGGTGGTGCTGCTAGCATCCCCCTCTCATTTTCTTCCATGGATGGGGAGTTCGGGATGGGGGATGGGCACGTCGTTTATGAGATCCGCGAAGTCACCAAGAGATTCCCCGGTGCCGAGCGGCCCGCGAATGACGATATCTCGCTCACCATCGAGCAGGGCGAGTTCTTCGGGATGCTCGGCAGCAACGGTGCTGGAAAAACCACTCTGATCAAGCAGATGGTGGGGCTGCTGCGGAGCGATTCCGGCTCCATCCGGCTGTTCGGCAAGGACGTGCTCGCCGAGCCGGTGTTCACCAGCATGCGGGTGTCGTACATGCCGCAGACCGCGTTCGCGCTCAACAGCCTGAAGGCATCCGAGGCGATCTATGTCACGGCGCATCTGAGGGGGCTCGGTCGGCGGGAGGCCAGGCGGCGGCGGGATGAGCTGATCGAGCGGCTGGACATCGGGGGGATGCGGGACAAGGTCGTCCGGCGGATGTCCGGCGGGGAGCGCCGGCTGCTGCAGCTGGCGGTGGCGCTCGTCGCCGATCTGCCCGTGCTGATCCTCGACGAGCCGACGAACGAGCTGGACCCGGCGCGCCGGCGCATGGTCTGGGACCTGCTGCGCGAGCTCAACCACGAGCAGGGCCAGACCGTCGTGCTGATCACCCACAACGCGCTGGAGGCGGAGCAGGTGATCGAGCGGGTGGCCATCCTCCGCGAGGGGAGGCTGGTGGCCGTGGGGCGGCCGGCGGAGCTGAAGAGCGGGCTGGCGAAGACGCTGAGCGTGCATCTGACCCTGCGCGACGGGACCACCGCCGAACTGCCCGACTACCTGGAGGTGCAGAGCCGGCACCGGGGCAAGGTGGTCGCCCAGGTGTCCCGTACGGATGTCGCGCGGCTGACCGCCGACCTCGACCTCGATGAATTCCTGGAATTCCGCCTGCAGTCCAAGACGCTAGAAGAAGTGTATTTTGAATACGGAAATTGATCGGGCGCCGCTGTCTTTTCCGCGTACGGTGTGGACCCTGTTTCTGGTGCAGCTGTCCAACTGGCGCTGGTCCTGGCCGGGCATGGTGGTCACCGGAATGGTGGCGCCGGTCCTCACCCTGGCCGCGATGGGCGTTTTCGCCAAGGAGTCGGGCGGACAGGCGGTGCATCAGGTGTTCGTCGGCAGTCTGACCCTGGCGCTGCTCTTCGAGACGCAGAACAAGGTCGCCAACAACTTCGCGTTCATGAAGTTCAACGACGCCTTCGACTTCTACGCCGCGCTGCCGGTGCGCCCCCAGGCGCTCATCGTCGCCACGGCCGGCGCCTTCACCCTGCTGGCGCTGCCCGCGCTGGTGTGCACCACGCTGTTCGGGGTGCTGATCCTCGGGCTGAAGGTCAGCCTGTCGCCGCTGGTGGTGCCGGTGGTGCTCGCCGTGGTGCTGCCGTTCGTCGGCATCGGCGCGTGGATCGGGAGCCGGGCGAAGAATCCGGAGGAGGCCGGCTCGCTGAGTGTGCTGTGCGTGCTGGCCATGGTCTCGCTCGGGCCCGTGGCGGTCCCGGCCGATCTGCTGCCGGACTTCATGGTCTGGATCGGCTGGGTGAACCCCGCCTGCTACGCCTCGTCGCTGCTGCGGCAGGTGTTCTTCGGCCCGATCGACGGCACGACCGTCGGCTACGCCGGTGTGCTGCTCGGCTGTCTGCTGCTCATGTGGGTGCTGACCAGCAAGCGGATAGCCGGGTTCGGCGGGGCCGCCGGGTCATGACCCGCTGACAGCGTCAGGGCCCGCTGAGAGCGTCCGGGCCCGCTGAGAGCGTCCGGGCCCGCTGAACGGCGAACGGCTGCCGCACCCGTCCGGTGCGGCAGCCGTTCGCCGAAAGCCTGATGACGTACGTCTCAGTGGCTGGAGACCGTCACCTTCTCGTCGTTCTTCAGCTCCTTCATCAGCTGCTTGACCTTCGGCATGTCCCACTGGACC
This sequence comes from Streptomyces sparsogenes subsp. cuspidosporus, assembly GCF_039532705.1. Classification (NCBI taxonomy): domain Bacteria; kingdom Bacillati; phylum Actinomycetota; class Actinomycetes; order Kitasatosporales; family Streptomycetaceae; genus Streptomyces; species Streptomyces sparsogenes. The sequence goes on from NZ_BAAASD010000049.1 coordinate 21,464, forward strand.
GCGCTGCCCTTGGACGTGGCCAGGCCCGGGTTGGAGACCGGCATGTTCATCTGCTTGCCGTCACCGCCGGAGACGCTCTTCATCGCGAAGAACATGTCCTTCACGTCCCACAGGCTCATGTCCTTGTCCACGATCAGCGAGTCCAGGCCCGCCCCCATGGTCGGGTAGAGCTTGAAGGGGTTGAGCAGGGTGCTGGGCGTGGCGGCCTTGTTGGCCAGCGCGGACAGGAACTTCTGCTGGTTCTTGGTGCGGTCCAGGTCGCCGCCCGCCAGGCCGTAGCGCTGGCGGACGAAGGCGAGCGCCTCCTGGCCGTTCAGCGTCTGCTTGCCCTTCTTCAGGTCGGTGCCGGCGTGCTTCTCCTTCATGTCCTGCGGGACGTCGATCTCCACGCCGCCGACCGAGTCGACGATCTTGGCGAAGCCGTCGAAGCCGATCTCCGCGTAGTGGTCGATGTGCAGGCCGGTGTTGTACTCGATCGTGCTGACCAACAGCTCGGGGCCGGCCATCGAGAAGGAGGCGTTGAGCTTGTTCTGCGAGGCCTGGTACCGCTTGCCGGTGTCCGGGCCGGTGAAGGCCGGGATGGTGACCCAGGAGTCACGGGGCATGCTGACCATGGTGTTGCCGTTGTCACCGACGTGCAGAATGATGATCGAGTCGGTGCGGCGGCCGTCGGCGGAGCCGGTGTGCAGCTTCTTCTTGTCCTCGGCGGACATGCCCTCGCGGCTGTCGGATCCGACGATCAGGTAGTTGGTCCCCTTGCCGCCGTCCGGCCGGTCCTCGACCTTGCTGAGGTCCACCTCGCGCCGGAGCTTGGAGTCGGCCCAGAAGTACGTGCCGATGCCGACCGCGAGCAGCAGCACGACGACGGTGATCAGCCCGATGGTTATCCGGCGCTTCCAGTTCTTGGGCCGGGCCGCGCGCGGGGCGCCGCCGGGGTTGCCCGGGCCACCGGGGCCGCCGGGGCCGGCCGGGCCACCGGGGTGGCCCGCGCCGCGGCCGTAGACCTGCCCGGTGTTGTAGCCGTCGTCGGCGTGGCCGCCGTAGTCGTCGAAGTCCTGGGACGCCTGCTGCCGCTGCTGGTGCGGGACGGGGCCGCGCGGCGACAGCTCAGGGGGCAGCGGCGGCTCGGCGCGCCGCGGCTGACCGCCCGCGTCCGGGCCCGCGCGCCGCACATGCGGCATGGCGCGGGCGGCTTCCGGTTCGGCGCTGCCGCTGCCGCTGCCGTACCGGTCCCTGCGGTCGCTCGTCCACCCCTCGGGCCAATCATTCATGCAGGGAAGTCTGCCTTCCCGGGTGGGCGGCCTTACAGGGTGGGTGCGGGATCGGGGCACGGCTGTTGCAGACCTGATAAGAATCCGACCGGCATATGGTTGACCGCATGACCATTCAGGCCCCGAAACCGGAGTCAGGCATTCCGGGTAAGCCCACGTCCGCCTCGCGCACCACGCTCTCCCACATCATGACCGGCAGTGACACCAATCTCCTCGGCACCGTACACGGTGGCGTGATCATGAAATTGGTCGACGACGCGGCCGGAGCGGTCGCCGGGCGGCACTCCGAGGGGCCCGCCGTCACGGCCTCCATGGACGAGATGGCCTTCCTGGAGCCGGTCCGGGTCGGCGACCTCGTCCATGTGAAGGCCCAGGTCAACTGGACGGGCCGGTCCTCGATGGAGATCGGCGTGCGGGTGCTGGCCGAGCGGTGGAACGAGTCCACGCCCGCCACCCAGGTCGGCAGCGCCTACCTGGTCTTCGCGGCCGTCGACGCCGACGGCAAGCCGCGCCCCGTACCGCCGGTCATACCGGAGACCGAGCGGGACAAGCGGCGGTACCAGGAGGCCCAGATCCGGCGTACGCACCGGCTCGCCCGGCGCCGCGCGATCAAGGAGCTGCGCGCGCAGCGGGCCGCCGAGGGCATCGAGGACTGAGGATTCCCCTGGACACCCCTAGGAGCAGGCGACCTCGGCCCCGGTGACGGCCCGGCCGGCCGCCCTGTCCGCGGTGGGGTCCTCGGCGCGCACCGGGCGCACCGCCCGGAAGTCCGAGCCCAGCGTCACCCGCATCACCGACCCCAGCCGCGCCACCGGCTTCAGCCGGGCGCCGGGCAGCGCGGCCGCCAGCGAGCGCACCGAGCGGTTCCAGATCGGGTCGTACTCGATCAGCGTGTGCCGCGCCCCCTGGACCCCGGCGTCCGCCGGGGCCCCGGTGGTGGCGAAGCCGGTGGCGTGCAGCGCGCGGTAGGTGCGCCGGGCCAGGCCCGCGGTGTGGGTGCCGTTGAGCACCCGGACCCGGACCTGGGCGGGGGGCACGTCGACGGGGACGGCCCGCGGCCGCCCAGGGCGGCGGACGGCCAGCGGACGGTCCTCGCGGAGGGCCTTGAACAGGCGCGCGGCCCGCACCCGGTCCCAGCGGAGCGTCGAGCCGAGGCCCTTGACCGGGGTGCCGGGCAGCACCACCGGGACGGAGACGAACTCGGAGGACTCGACGCCGAAGCCCCGCATGGCCTGGCCGAGCGCGACCATGTCGGCCGCTCCGAAGCCCCGGTCGGCGCGCACCGACCCGAGCAGGGCGGCCGCGACCCGGCCGAACTTCACCGGGTTGAGCAGCGTGCCACTGGCGGTGACCTGGTGGATCACGGAGGCGAGGAAGCGCTGCTGGCGCCGGATCCGGCCCAGGTCCGCGGCGCCGTCCAGGTGCCGGGAGCGCACGTACTGCAGCGCCTGGCCGCCGTCCAGGGCGTGGGTGCCGGCGGACAGGTCGAGGCCGGTGTAGCGGTCCTTGAGCGGGCGTGTCGTGCACACCGTGACCCCGCCCACCGCGTCCACGGTCTTCATGAAGCTGGTGAAGTCCACTTCGAGGTAGTGGTCGATGTGCACGCCCGTCATGTGCTCGACGGTGCGTACGGTCAGGCTGGGGCCGCCCTCGGCGTAGGCGGCGTTGAGCTTCTGGTGGTGCGCGGCCCGCACCCGCCCGGACGGGGTGGTGTACGCGGGGATCCGGGCGTACGAGTCGCGGGGGAGGCTGACCACGCTGGCGCGGTCCCGGTCGGCCGACAGGTGCACCAGCATCATGGTGTCGCTGCAGTGGCAGGGGGCGCCGCCCAGCCGGTACCGCCGCTTCTGCGCCGGGGTGATCTTGTCCCGGCCGTCCGTGCCGACCACCAGGAAGTTGACGCCCCGGTCGCTGGCCACGGGCCGCTCGTCGAGCCCGCCGAAGGCGTCGACCCGGTGGATCCCGGACTCCAGCTCGGTGACCAGCAGGTGCCCGACGCCGGCGGCGAGCAGCACCAGGGCGGCGCCGCCCGTGGCGAGCCGCAGCCCCCAGCGGGGCCGGGAGGGCTGCCGGGGGGTCGGCGGACGGGCCGGTGCGCTCACTGGGGGCCTCCGTGACGGCGAGGGGGTGACGGGGCACACACCGTAGGGCCATACGATGAGCACAGCGGCGGCCCCACGCCGCCCGCCCCGCCCGCTGCCACCCGGGCGGCGCGCTCCGGCGTCCTCCATTCGCGGTAACGTGAGCCCCGAAAATCGACAACCGCAGTCTTGAGGGGGATCACCGTCCCCCGAGCTCCGAGGTGCCATGCCCCCGCATCAGCTCCCGGCCGTCTCCGTGATCATGCCGGTGCTCAATGAGGAACGCCATCTGCGCAACTCCGTCCGGCACATCCTCGAGCAGGAGTACGCCGGGGAGATGGAGGTGGTGATCGCGCTCGGCCCGTCCACGGACCGGACCGACGAGATCGCCGCCGAGCTGGTCCGGGAGGACCCGCGGGTGCACACCGTCGCCAATCCCACGGGCCGTACCCCCGCCGGGCTGAACGCCGCGATCAAGGCGTCCCGCCACCCGGTGGTGGTCCGGGTCGACGGCCACGGCATGCTGTCGCCGAACTACATCGCGACCGCCGTGCGGCTGCTGGAGGAGACCGGCGCGCAGAACGTCGGCGGCATCATGCACGCCGAGGGCGAGAACGACTGGGAGCACGCCGTCGCCGCCGCCATGACCTCCAAGATCGGCGTGGGCAACGCGGCCTTCCACACGGGCGGCGAGGCGGCCCCGGCCGAGACCGTCTACCTGGGGGTCTTCCGCCGCGAGGTGCTGGAGCGGCAGGGCGGCTACAACGAGGAGTTCATCCGGGCCCAGGACTGGGAGCTGAACTTCCGGATCCGTGAGGCGGGCGGGCTGATCTGGTTCTCGCCCGAGCTGAAGGTCTCCTACCGGCCGCGTCCGAACGTACGGGCGCTGGCCAAGCAGTACAAGGACTACGGCCGCTGGCGGCATGTGGTGGCCCGCTACCACCAGGGCTCGATCAACCTGCGCTATCTGGCGCCGCCGACCGCAGTGGTCGCCATCGCGGCGGGTGTCGTGGTGGGCGCCGCGCTGACCCCGTGGGGGCTGCTGGTGCCGGGCGGCTACCTGGCGGCCATCGCGGCGGGTTCCGTCCCGGCGGGCAAGGGGCTCCCGCTCAAGGCCCGGCTGCGGATCCCGGTCGCGCTGGCCACCATGCACATGTCGTGGGGCTGGGGCTTCCTCACCAGCCCGCGCTCGCTGGCCAGGAAGGTCATCGCCAGCCGCCGCCCGGCGGTCACGGCGACCTCCACCCACGGGTAGCCGGTACGCGGCGGAGGGTACGCGGCGGCCAGTACGCGGCAGAGCGTACGCGGTAGCCGGTACGCGGCGGCCCGTACGCGGTAGGCCGTACGTGGCGCACGGTACGCGGAAGGGGCCGGACCCTGGTGGGTCCGGCCCCTTCCGGCTGTCCGCGGCGTCAGGCGCGGCGCAGGGCGCTCAGAACGTGTAGCCCGGGTTGACGTGCATGCACTTCTTCTCGTCGCCGTTGAGCGTGTCGTCGATCTTCGGTGCCTTGTCCTCGTCGTCGGCCGCGGACTTCGGGTAGGTCGTGCCCTCCCGCCAGTCGTTGCCGACGACCAGGGTCACCTCGGTGACCGACTGGGACTCCTTGACCGCGCTCTTCGACATCCCCAGCGCCTTGGCCAGGGCCAGCGCGTCGCCGTGCCTGGCCTTGTCCGGGTAGCTGATGGTGGTGTCGGCCTGCGAGGTCAGGACGGTGTTGGCGGTGGCCTTGGTGTAGCCCAGCCGGGCCACCTCGGCGGTGATGTCCCTGGCCCGGCCGGAGGCCGCGCCCAGGACGGTGGAGCCGGTGCCGTTCTGCACGACCACCGGCAGCTCGCCCTTGTCCATGCTGGGAGCCGGGACCTTGGCGGCCTTCTTCTTCTTGTCCTTGCCGTCCAGCGCGATGTCGTTGCGGATGAGCGAGAAGGTCTTCTCGGCGTCGCCGGGCTTGGGCACCACGTACTCGCCCTCGTTGCGGTACTCCCAGGGCATGGTGACCATTGTGGTCCGCTTGGTCGGCACCCGCTTGAGGTCGTTGCCCAGGTCGTAGAGCTTCTTGACGGTGCCGAGGCCGTGGTCGACGGTCAGGGCGTTGATCGCGGCCTCGGCCAGGTCTATCAGCTTGCCCGGGTCGGAGAGCTTGGTGCCGGCCTTCAGCTGCCGGACCATGGAACTCATGTACTGGTGCTGCGCCTTGGCCCGGCCGATGTCGGTGTTGTCCTCGAAGCCGTAGCGGGTCCGCAGCCACTGGAGGGCCTGCACGCCCTTGACCGGGTGGGTGCCCTTGGTCAGCCGCAGACCGGAGCCGTGGCCCTTGCTGTCGTGGGAGTAGATGTTGGCGTCCACGCACACCGGGACGCCGCCGACGGCGTCCGCCATGTCCACCACGCCCGAGAAGTCGACCATCATGAAGTGGTCGATGTAGATGCCGGTCAGCTCCTTCCAGGTGGCCACCGTGCAGCCGGGGCCGCCGTGCTGGAGCGACTCGTTGATGGGCGCGAACGTCTGCTTCGGATAGACGCGGTCGTCCTTGGGGTCGGTGCACTTGGGGATGGTGACCCGGGTGTCGCGCGGAATGCTGATGACCGTCATGTTGCTGCGGTCGGCCGAGACGTGCACCAGCATCTGCACATCGGCGAGCGGCTTGCGGGTGGCGTCTTTCTTGGAGCCACCGAGCTTGAGGTTCTCCTTCTTGCTGCGGTCGTCCTCACCGATCAGCAGGATGTTGAGGGGGGTCTGCCCCGCGGCGTTCGGCTCCGGCTTGGTGAGCTTGCTGTCGCCGAGGTCCAGCTCCGCCTTCTTGATGTTGCCGTTCAGGTGCTGGTAGTAGAGGTAGCCCGCGCCGGCCGCGCCGACTATCAGCACGGCCAGGGTCAGCGCGGTCCAGCGAAGTATTCGCACGCCTCTGCTCCTCTTGCGGCGCGGGCCCTTCTTGCCCTTGCGGCGGCGTCCGCCGCCCTGGGCGTCGGCGCGTGCGGCGCGCCGTGACTCGGCGCGGCTGCCTCCCTGGGATCCGGTGTCAGCAGCCGCGGCGTCCTGGGAGCCGGCGCCTTCGCCGGCCGTGGGCCCGGCGTCACGCGACGCTCCGCCGTCTTCTCCGCGCGCGCTGCCGTCCCTGCCCCCGTCGCGGGGCCCGGGCCCCCGCCGACGGGCGCCCTCCCCCCGCACACTGCTCTGCCGCACCGGGCCTCCCCTGTTCCTCAATGGTGGTTCCGGCCCGATGGGTGAGCATGCTCCGATGGCCGGTAGTGATCATTTGGCGCAGACGCTCTTGTCGTCCGCCTCGACCCTCTGGATGTCCTTCGGCGCCTTCGAGGGAGCGACGATCGGGGTGCCGGCGCCCTTGAAGTCCGCCCCGAGGGTGAGGGTCATCTCCGCCATGGGGGCGGCGTCCTCGGTGCCCTCCTTCAGCGCGGTGGCGGGCAGCCCCATGCTGTCGGCCAGGCGACGCGCCTGGTCGGCCTGGTTGGGCGCGTACTCCAGCGTCGTCTTCTTCAGATCCGCCGAAGCGTTTCCGCCGTTGCTGGACCGGAGCATACCTTCGCTGTTCTGCATCCAGTCGACGGTCTCCTGAGCCGCGCCCATCCGCCCGCTGCCGTTGAGGACCTTCACCCGGACGTTCGCCGGGTCGGCCTTGGGGCCCTTGAGCTTGGCGGCCTGCTTCGCCTTGTCGGCCTTCTCCTTCTTCTTCACCTCGGTCAGCGACACGTCCTGCCTGACCATCGCGAACAGCGGCTCGGCCTTGGCCTCGTCGAGCTTCACCGTCGCGCCGTCGGTGTTGTCCACCACCGGGACGGTGACGAAGGTGACGTTCTTCAGGTCGACCTTGCTGAGGTTCAGCGCCAGGTCCTTGAGCTTGTTGACGGTGCCGATGCCGGTGTCCACCGTGAGCGCCTTGGTGGCGGAGTTGGCCAGGTCCCACATCTTCGAGGGGCTGGTGAGCGTGCCGCTCGACTTCATCTTGCGCATCATCGAGCTGAGGAACTGCTGCTGGAGCTTGATCCGGTCCAGGTCGCTCTCGAAGCCGACGCTGTGCCGGGTCCGGACGAACGCCAGGGCGTCCTCGCCCTCGATGGTGTGCCGGCCCTTGCTCAGCTTCAGGTGGGACTTCGGGTCGTCGATGTCCTTGCCCAGACAGACCTCGACCCCGCCGACCGCGCTGGAGAGCGTCTTGACGGCGTTGAAGTCCACCATCATGAAGTGGTTGATGTTCAGCCCGGTGAGCTTCTCGACGGTCGCCCAGGTGCAGCTGGGGTCGCGCCCCTCCTGGCCGAGGCTGGTGTTGAAGCGCACCCCCTCCTCGCCCCGGATGAACTTCTTGGTGCCGTCTGCCCTGGTGGTGCAGTTCGGGATGTCGGTGATCATGTCGCGCGGGATGCTCAGCGCGGTGGCGTTGGTCCGGTCGGCGGAGACGTGGAAGAGGATCGTGGTGTCCGCGTGGCCGACGCTCCCGGCGTCGCCGTATCCCTCGTTGCCCTTGCCGTCGCGCTTGTCGGTGCCGATGACCAGGATGTTCATCGGGCCGTCGCTGACCGCGGCGTTGTTCTCGCCGACGTCGATCTTTTTGATGTTGTTGTTGAGGTGCTGGTAGACCAGATACGCCGCGACGGACCCGCCGACCAGCAGGAAGGCGAGGGTGCCGCTGCCCCAGTACAGCGCCTTCTTGGCCTTGGACTTCTTCGGCTTCGGCTTGCGGCGGCTGGTGGGGCCCGCCGGCTTCCCCGGCTTGCCGGCCGCCCTGCGCCGCCCGCGCGGCGGCGTCGGCTCGGGCTCGGGGTCCGGGGCGCGGCGGCGGCTCCTGGGTCTGCTGGGGGCCGGCCGGTCCTCGGGGGTGATGTCCGCCGAATCCCCGGCAGGATTCAGCCGCAGCTCATAGCTGCCGGTGTTCGGGTCGAACACCCACTGATCGGCGGGATCGAAGTCGTCCGCCTGCCCATGGCCTTGCGCGTCCACGGTCCCCTGTGTCCTCCGTTGGTGCCACGCGGCGCCTCCCCCTCAAGGCGCTCGGTCGATCGTCAAAAAATAGTGCGCGGCCACCTGGTAAGCGCACCGGATCGCTCACACTATCCGCCCAGTTCAGCGTCAAGCGACGCCGGTGACAAATTCCACTTCCCTACAACTGGGCAATCTGCCCAATCCTTTCGAGTTTTCCTGCGAGCTGTTGAGCGTACCTTTTGGTGCTTTCATTCGCACATGTCATGGGCTGCGGTGGTTCCCTTGTACGGCGTGGAGGTCCCGCCCTTCGGGTCGTCGCCGGACGCGTGGGCGACCGCCCTGGCCACCGGCACCGGATGGTCGAGCCGCAGTTGCCGGAACAGCCGGTCGGCGTCGGGTTGGACCAGCTCATCGCGGTTCCGGTTGTAGGTGTAGGGCTGCCGCGGAATCGTCAGGAACCGGATCTTGTCGCGGGGGATGTGCCGCATGCCGCTCGCCAGGTCGTAGAGGTCCTTGAGGGAGTTCAGGCCCGGATCCGTGGTCAGGGACGAGGTCGCCGCGTCGAGCACCGGGTACAGCCGGGTGGGATTGAGCAGGACACCATTGCTCTGCAACTTCTTCACAAGCGCGCCGAGGAACTCCTGCTGCCGCCCGATGCGCTCGGTGTCGCTGCCGTCCCCGATGCTGTAGCGGGCCCGGACGAAGCCGAGGGCCTGCTCGCCGTGGAGCACCTGACGGCCCGCCGGCAGCTCCAGATGGGCCTCGCCGTCGTCGATGGGTTCCTTCAGGCAGACCTCGACTCCGCCGACCGCGTTCACCATCTTCTTGAAGCCGCTGAAATCCACGATCATGTGGTGGTCGACGCGGATGCCGGTGAGCTTTTCGACGGTGCGGATGGTGCAGGCCGGCCCCCCGAATTCGAACGCCCAGTTGAATTGGGCGAACCTGGCCGTGCCGCGCTTCCCGTCCGCCCCGGTGCAGGCGGGGATGTCCACCATCAGGTCGCGCGGGATGGAGACCGCGGTCGCGCTCTTCCCGCCCGCCTGCAGATGGAGCAGGATCGTGGTGTCCGAGCGCTGGGTGCCGGTGTCCCGGCCGTACTTGCCGTTGCCCTTGCCGCCGCGGTTGTCCGAGCCGATGAGCAGGATGTTCTGGGCGTCCCTGACCACCGGCACCGGCCGCTCGGCCTCGTACTTCCGCAGCTCGTTCTCGGTGCGGGTGTCGGTCCTGATGTTGCCGTCGAGGCGCTCGTAGAGCCACCACCCCACCCCGGCCCCCGACAGCACCAGGAAGGCCACCACGAGCGCGAGCACACGCGGCCAGCGGCGGCGTGGTCTTCGTTCCGGTGTCTCGCCCGCGCTGTCTGTGGTCACGTCTGCGTCCTCCCACCCGTCCGCCTCCTCGGCCCGGAGGAGCGGCGCCGACCCGTGCCGGGGTCGTGATTACTGGAGCAGACATGCGAACCCCGCACATGGTTGTACGTCGCGTCGATCATCGCGCGGGGCGGGCGGCGGGGCCCGTGGGCTCGGCCCACGGGTCCGCCGGACGGGTCAGAGCGGTGCGGCTGTGCGGGGCGGACGGGCGAGGGGCGGCGCCGGGGAGCCCCGGCCGGAGAGCCTGGCTCAGAGCCCTGGCTCAAGAGCGGTCGCGGTGACGCGCTCGTCGGCCCGGCGCGCCGCGAGGCGGTCCTCGTCCAGCCGGTCCGGATGGCGGCACAGCACCACCGAGCCGCCCACGGCCAGCGGCGCGTACAGCCCGAACGACAGCCCCTCCCAGGTGTCGTACGGCAGCCCGGACAGCACCCGGGAGCCGGGGTTGAGCCCCCGCCCGGCCGCGTCGGCACGTGCCCGCTCCACCAGCTCGGCGGCCGTGAGCCCGAGGCCGCCCACGGTGAGCGCGGGGGCGTGCGGGTCCACCGGCGCGTACGGCGCGAAGCGGTCGCCCTGGCCGGGCACCTCCACGGCGTAGTCGGTGAACCCCTCGGGCGGCTGCGGGAACCGGCCGCCCAGCGGGCGCAGCGCCAGCGCCACCCGCTCCCCGGTGCAGGCGCGCGCCCGGTCCAGCGTGTCCGGGCCGCTGACCACCAGGTCGGCGGCGGCCGGGTCGCCGCCCACCTCGGCCTCCACGCCCACGGAGGAGCAGGCCAGCAGCCACACCGCGGTCTGCCAGTGGGTGGGCAGCAGCAGCGCCAGCCGGTCGCCGGTCGCCGCGGCCAGGTCGCCCTGGAGCAGGTTGGCGGTCTTCGCCACCCAATTGGCGAAGGTGGCGACGGACAGTTCGACGCGTTCGCCGGTCGCGTCGTCGTAGAAGGTCACAAGCGGACGCGCCGGATCCGCGGCGAGGGCGGATCGCAGCAGGTCGGCGGGGGTGTGATCGGTAGCGTTCATCGGCGCCAGGGTACGCGGCGGCCGGGCGCGCCGGACCCGGTGCGCGGGGGCGCGGGGGCGGATCGCGGGACCGTCCCCGCTCTTCTCGGATGGACATATTTATTGCGGTATGTCCAGGATTTTCTTCATGCGTGCATTTCTGGCATCCTCGATCGGCGTCGCGTGCACCGCCGCCCTCGCTCTCCCCCTCTCCCTCCACTCGGCCCCGGACCGCGCGGTCCGCGCCGACTCCGCCGGCGGCACCCAGTCGCTGCCACTGCTCCCACTCGGCGCCGACGGCCCGGGCGGGGGCGGGGCGGCGCTCGGCGGCGCGGTGCTCGGTGGCGCGGAGCGGGCGTCCGGCGCCACGCAGGGGGTCGCGCCGCGGAAGGTGCGCCCCTTCTCCCTCGTGGGTGTGGTCTGGGACGACCCCGCAGCGCGGCTGCGCGGGCAGGTGCAGGTGCGCACCCGTGAGGCGGCCACCGGCGCCTGGTCGCCCTGGCGCGATCTGGAGGCGCTCGACGAGGCCGACGCCCCCGACCCCGACTCGCCCGAAAGCCGCGGCGGCCGCCTGCGCGGCGGAACCACGCCCCTGTGGGTCGGCGACTCCGACGGCGTCCAGACCCGGGTCAGCCCCCGGGACGACTCCGGGCTGCTCTCCGGCCGGCCGGCGAGCCTGCCGTCCGGGCTCCGGCTGGAGCTTGTCGACCCCGGCCACGAGCCCGGCTCGGACCTCGCGGGGGAGGAAGACGCCCCGACCGGTGGCGCCGCCACGCGGCCCCCCTCCGCGCGGCCTTCCGGGGACGACCCGGCCACGGAGATCCCCGCCGAGCGGGACCCCTCCGCCGAGATCCCCGCCGAGCGGGACCCCGGGACGCGGGACCCCGGGACGCCGGATCCCGGGACGCGAGACCCGTCCGAGGGCCCCTCCGGGCAGGATCCCTCCTCCCAGGACCCCTCCCAGGCCCCGTCCGCCGAGCTGCCCCCCGAGGCCCCGCAGCCCGACCCCGAGGACCCCTCGGCGCCCCCGGAGCCCGAGCCCTCCGGGCTCAGCCCGGAGCCGCCCACCCCGCCCTCGCTGGAACTCCCCGAGGAGCCCCCGGACACGAACGCGGGCGCGGGCCACCCGTACACCGCCCCCCGCCCCCGTATCGTCACCCGCGCCGGCTGGGGCGCCGACGAGAAGCTGCGCGAGAGCGGTCACCTCTACACCAAGACCGTCAAGGTGGCCTTCGTCCACCACAGCGTGACGGGAAACGCGTACACCTGCTCGCAGGCCCCCTCCGTGATGCGCGCCATCTACCGCTACCACGTCCAGAGCATGGGGTGGCGGGACTTCGGCTACAACTTCGCCGTCGACAAGTGCGGAAACATCTACGAGGGCCGGTCGGGCGGCGTGACCAAGGCCGTTCAGGGCGCCCACACGCTCGGCTTCAACAAGAACAGCATGGGCATCGCCGTGCTCGGCACATACAGCTCGAAGAAGCCGTCCAGCAAGGCGGTCAAGGCCGTGGCGAAGCTCACCGCCTGGAAGCTCGGCCTGTTCGGGAGGAACCCGGGCGGCACCACCCATCTGACGTCCGCGGGCGGCAACAAGTACAAGAAGGGCACCAAGGCCAAGCTTCGTGTCATCTCCGGACACCGCGACGGGTACAACACGGAGTGTCCCGGCGGCGCCCTCTACCGCAAGCTCGGCACCGTGCGCGACATGGCCGCCCGGCTGCAGGGCCGCTGACCAGGGGCGGGCCGGACAGTGATGGTCTGCATACACTGGCCGCCGACCCGGCGAGCCCCAGCAGGAAGCAGAGACGATACGTGACCAGAGCGCCAGCGACGCCAGAAGCGATCCTCCTGGTCGGCGGCAAGGGCACCCGGCTGCGGCCGATGACGGTGAACACCCCCAAGCCGATGGTCCCGGCGGCCGGCGTCCCGTTCCTCACCCACCAGCTGGCGCGCGCCCGCGCGGCGGGGGTGGAGCACATCGTGCTCGCCACGTCGTACCTGGCCGAGGTGTTCGAGCCGTACTTCGGTGACGGGTCGTCACTGGGCCTGCACCTGGAATACGTCACGGAGCGGGAGCCGCTGGGCACCGGCGGCGCCATCCGCAACGTCGCCTCACGGCTGCACTCGGGCCCCGACGACCCCGTGCTGATCTTCAACGGCGACATCCTCACCGGGCTCGACATACCCGCGCTGGTCGACACCCACCGCACCACCGGCGCCGATGTCTCCCTGCACCTCACCCGCGTCACCGACCCCCGCGCGTACGGGCTGGTACCCACCGATGCCACCGGGCGCGTCACCGCCTTTCTCGAGAAGCCGCAGACCGCCGCGCAGATCGTCACCGACCAGATCAACGCCGGCGCCTACGTCTTCAACCGCTCGGTCATCGACGCCATCCCGGCCGGCCGACCCGTCTCCGTCGAGCGCGAGACGTTCCCCGGGCTGCTGGCCGCCGGGGCCCACCTCCAGGGCATGGTCGACTCCACGTACTGGCTCGACCTCGGCACCCCGCAGGCCTTCGTGCGCGGCTCCGCCGACCTCGTGCTGGGCCGCGCCCCCTCCCCGGCGGTGCCCGGCCGCTGCGGCGACCGTCTGATCCTGGACAGCGCGGACGTGGCGCGCGACGCCAAGCTCACGGGCGGCACGGTCATCGGCCCCCGGGCCAGGGTGGGCGCGGGCGCCCGCATCGACGGCTCCACGGTGCTGGCGGGCGCGGTGGTCGAGGAGGGCGCGCAGGTCCGCGACTCCCTCATCGGCGCCCGGGCCCGGATCGGCGCCCGTACGGTGCTGGAGGGCGCGGTGGTCGGGGACGGCGCGCTGGTGGGGGCGGACAACGAGCTGCGGGACGGGGTGCGGGTGTGGTGCGGGGCGGACATCCCGGCGGGGGCGGTGCGGTTCTCCTCGGACCAGTGACCGGACCAGTGCCCGGACCAGTGCCCGGTCCGGTGACCGGCCTTCTGGATCGGTGACCGGACCGGTCGCGGCACCGGGCCCGGACCGCTGAGGGCGCCCTTCGGGGCGGGGCGCGGCGGGTCGTAGGGTGGCCGTGTGCCCGCCCACCGCCGCTGGACCCCCTCCGGTCCGTACGACCTCGCGCGCAGCCTGAGCGTGCTGCGGCGGGGACCGGGGGACCCGTCCTTCCAGGTGACGGCCGACGGCGCCATCTGGCGGGCCAGCCGGACCCCGCAGGGCGCGGGGACGATACGTCTCGCGGGCAGGGGCGAGGCGGTCGAGGCGCAGGCGTGGGGGCCGGGCGCGGACTGGCTGCTGGAGCACCTGCCCGCCCTGCTCGGCGCCGAGGACGACCCCTCCGCCTTCACCCCCCGCCACCGCCTGGTGCACCAGGCGCACCGCCGCCACCCGGGACTCAGGCTGATCCGCACCGGACTCGTCCTGGAGTCACTGATCCCCTCGATCCTGGAGCAGAAGGTCACCAGCGACGAGGCGTACCGGGCCTGGCGGCTGCTGCTGTGGCGGCACGGCGAGCCCGCCCCCGGCCCCGCCGAGCGGATGCGGGTCATGCCCGACCCGCGTGCCTGGGCGCTGATCCCGTCCTGGGAGTGGCACCGCGCCGGGGTCGACGCCAAGCGCTCGTCGACCATCCTGCGGGCCGTACGGGCCGCCCGGCGCCTGGAGGAGGCCGCGGCCATGGACCTGCCCGCCGCCTCGGCCCGGCTGCAGGCCATCCCCGGCATCGGCCCGTGGACGGCGGCCGAGACCCTGCAGCGCAGCAACGGCACCCCCGACGCGATCACGGTCGGCGATCTGCACCTGCCCCGGATCATCGGCTACGCGCTCACCGGCGAGCGCGGCACCGACGACGCGGCCATGCTGGAGCTCCTGGCCCCCTACGCCGGCCAGCGCCACCGCGCCGCCCGCCTGATCCTGCTCGCCGGCCGCGTCCCGCCCCGCCGCGCGCCGCGCTTCTCGGTCCGGGACTTCCGGGCGATCTGAGCCCCCGGCGTCACCTCGGTCGCCGCTCCGTCCCGTCGGACGCCCCCAGCGTCTGCACCTCGGCGTAGGACAGGGCCGCCAGGTCCGCCGACCGGCCGTCGCGGATGGCCGTGGCGCAGTTCACGGCCGCCGTCAGGGCCGCGCGGTAGAGCAGCGAGCCGAGGCTGACCCTGCGCACGCCCAGCGCGGCCAGCTCGGCGAGCGTGGGCCCGGCCGGCGTGTACAGGATGTTCAGCGGGACGGCGAGGGTGGCCGTCAGTGTGGCGATCCCCTCCGGATCCGACAGTCCCGGCACGAACACTCCGTCCGCGCCGGCCTGCTCGTAGACCGCGAGGCGCGATGCCGTCCCCTCCTCCTGGCGTCCGAGCCAGTGGGTGTCGGTGCGGGCGTTCACGAACAGCGCGGGCACTGCGGCCTTGACGGCGGCGATCTTCGCGGCGTGCAGTTCGACCGGGGCGAGGGTGCCGTCCGGGCGGCCGTCCTCCAGATTGATCCCGGCGGCGCCCGCGTCGTACAGCTCCCGGGCCAGCCCGGCGACTTCCGCCGGGTCGTCGCTGAAGCCCCCTTCGGCGTCGACGGTGAACAGGAAGGAGCCCCGCCCGAGCCGGCGCGCCAGGGTCAAGGTCGCGTCGGCCGTCGCGGCCGCCCCGTCCGGCAGGCCGGCGGCCGCCGCCACACCCAGGCTCGTGGTGCCGACCGCCGGGAAGCCCTGTGCCGCCAGGGCGGCGGCGGAGGCGTGGTCCCAGGCGTTGGGCAGCAGCAGCGGGGCGGTCCGGTGGTGCAGTTGGGCGAAGGCCGTCAGCGGGCGTGTGCGCGGGGTGCGCGTCGTGTGCGTCATGGCCCGACGCTAGGGCCGGAACGGTTCGGCGCCGCCCGAACCGTTCCCGGGAGACGGGGTGTCGGCAGGGCTTGCGAACATGGCCGCATGAGTCACGTGATCACCATGAAGACGGTCACCCTGAGCCGGGTCCTCGGCTATGTGCGGGGCGGCGAGCACACCGCCCAGCAGGAGGAGATCCTCGACACCATGCGCGAGTGGGCGCGGGGCCACCAGCGCCGCATCGACCACCAGGGCATCGACTGGGGCCTCACCGTCCCTGAGGCCCTGGAACACCTCATCATGGGCCGGGCGGACGCGGAGGGCGCGTCCGTCGGCTACGCGTACTACGCCGCGCTGATGGCCGTCCTCGAGTGCACCGGATCCGACCCCGTCGACATGGGCGTGTATTCCAAACCGTCCACCTTCTTCGGGCTCATGGACGAGGAACTCCGCTCTCTGGGAGTTCCCACCGACCTGCTGCCGACCAGTTACCTGTTCGCTGACTTCCCCGACCTGCTCCCGTACCCCGTCCCGAGCCCCACGGACGGCTACCCGGCCATCGGCTACCTCCCCCTCGCCAAGGCCAAGGCCGTCGCCGACGCCTACAAGGCCGTGCTCGACCGCATGGACCACCGCTTCTCCCACGACGCCGGACTCCTCGCCGACAAGCTCGACGTGGAGCACGAGGAGTGGCAGACCGCCCTGAAGTACGGCCACACCATGGACATGCTCGTCTTCTGCGTCCAGGGCTGACCTCATGCCCCGCACCGAGCTGGTCCGCGTGCCGGGGGCCGTGTCGGCGCCTGTGTGTAGATTCACCGGCCATGACCAGCCTGGACCCAACGACGAGGCCGCCGGCCGACGCCGCCGAGTCGGCGCGCGGCGCCGTCGTGCTCGATGTGGAGGTCCCCAACCAGTGCTCCGCCGACGCGTTCGACCTGTCTCCGGACGGCCGGACCCTCGTCGTCGGGACCATGCTGGGGGATGCCTACGGCGCCGAGCTCCACCTGATCGACGTCGGCACCGGACACCGCCGGCTGATCCACGCGGAGCCACCGGGCGAGACGCAGACATTCGTGCACGCCGTGCACTTCGACGCCGCCGGCGAGCACATCGTCTACGCGCTCAATGGGGAAACGCGCCTGTTCGATCCGGCAAACGGGCACACCCGAATACTCGCCGAATACCGGGAGTTCAAGGACGCCGCGCACAACCCTTTCCGCCTCCGTCCCGCCTGGGACGCGGCCCGACGGCGGCTGCTGCTCTTCGACGCCGGTGACCGGGTCCGCATACTCGACCAGGATGGGAACGACGTGTTCGCGACGTCCACGAAAAGGCCCTCGACGGGCTGCTGGGCGGGCGCGCTTTCCCCGTCCGGGAAGCTCCTGGGGCTGTGCTTCTCCAGGGGGTCCCGGTACAAGGAGGACGATCCCGAGGTCACCGAGGTCGAGATCTGGGACATCGACCGGGATACGGTCCTGCGCCGTATCCCGATGGACCACAAGCCCCATACGATCGGCTTCGACCCGGCCGACACACTGCTCGTCGCCACCACCGATTCCGCCGCGGGCCCGGGCGCTTTCTCCCTGGAGACCGGCGAACTCGTCTGGCACTTTCCGCACCCGTTCCTCAGCGACCGCTGGGCCACCTGCTACGGCTGGACGTATTCGCCCGACGGCTCCACCCTGGCCATCGGCCGCCGGGGCGACACCGACGTCGTCGACGCCGTCACCCGTCGCGGTGACCCCGCCTTCGCGCGCCGCCCGGGCGACCGGGGCGGGGGTACGGGGCGCACCCGTACGGTCAGGATCTCAGCGGACGGCACGCTCCTCGCCTCCGGCGGCGACACCGGCCGCATCATCGTGCGCACGCTGTGATTCGTGCCGCCGCTGTTCTCCTGTACCGGTAGCTCCTCCCCGTACCGGTAGTCCCTATTCGTACCGGTACTTGAGCGATTCCGCCTCCGCCTGCTCGATGTCGGCGATCGTCAGCTCCGGCATCCGCAGCTGGGCCAGGGTCACCTCGGCCGAGGTCGGCTGGGCGTCCGCGGGCAGCCACTCCTCCGGCTTCCAGGCCCCGCCGCGCAGGAGCGACTTGGGGCAGTGCGGGTAGACCTCCTCGATTCCCAGCACCAGCGCGCTGGCCGGCGGCTTGCCCACGGGGGTCAGCTGCGACAGCAGCTCGGGGCGGGTGGAGACGCAGGCCCGGCCGTTCACCCTGAGCGTCGTGGTGCGCCCGGGGATGACGAACAGCAGCCCGGCCCGGCCGGTGGCGACGACGTTCTGCAGGGTGTCCAGCCGCTTGTTGCCGGTCGCGTCCGGTATCGCCACCGTCCGGTCGTCCAGGACGGCGACGAACCCGGCGGGGCCGCCGCGCGGGGAGACGTCGCAGTTGCCCTCGGCGTCCACGCTGGCGACCAGGACCAGCGAGGAGCATCCGATCAACCGCTTGGTCTGTTCGGTGAGCTCGGTCATCTGCTTGCGTACGGCCGCGTCGCTGGGGAGCGCGTAGGCCCGGCGCAGCGTCTCCTGGTCGGGCACGGCGTCGTGGCGGAGCGAGTCGAAGGCACTGCCGGCGAGAGTTGACGTCATACCCCGACCCTAATGGGCCGACCGACCTGCCATTGATCTTGATCGGTGAATTCCGGTTCTCTGAGCGGCGGTGAAGTCAGGGGTGGCCGGGCCAAAAGTAAGAGGGAGCATTCCGGATTATTCATGGCAGGACGGTTGATCGTGGATCTTGAATTCGGGGTGAGCCGCGTGATTCCCTGTCGATCAGGCCCAGGGCGGCGAGGGAATGTCAAATCCCCTCGTATATCGGTCGGTTGGGAGTCATCCCGGCGTCCGTGAAACCTTCCGCACCGGAACGCGTTTCCGCCCTGAGCGGTCATACCAGTCAACGGGGAGGTGAACTGTGATGCAGGGCGACGAATTCCAGGAGACCAGCGAGCTCCAGACCTATGAAGCCCCCAAGATGGTCGAGTGCGGCTCCTTTCAGGAGGACACCGGCTACTTCGGTCTGACCGGCTACGAGAACATTATCCACTTCTACGACAGGCTCACCTGAGGCCGACGCTGATGCGGCACACCCCGTAAGGACATTGACATGGTCGATGCCGGTTGGCAGTACTTCGTCGCGCTGCCGGATGACGAGGGCGCGGCGGCCGCCATCGGCCGGCTCCCGACGGACGGCGTGCGCATCCTGCTGAGGCACCGGTCCGGCCGGCCCTGTGTGGCCGGCCGGCTGGCCGAAGGCCGGGCCCTGGTGGCCGAACGGGGCGACACCCGGCTCGCCGTGATCGGCCACTGCTCGGCGACCCCGGACGAACTCGCCGCCGCGGCCGCCCGCGTCGACGAGGTGACCGACCTCGACCGGCTGGGCCTGGCGTGGGCCGGCAGCTACCACCTCGTCGCCTCCGTGCGGGGCCGCCTGCGCGTGCAGGGCACCGCCTCCGGACTGCGCCGGATCTTCCACGCCCGGCTCGGCGCCCTCACCGTCGCCGCGGACCGCGCGGACGTCCTGGCGGCCGTCCTGGACGCCGCGCTCGACCCGGCCCTGCTCGCCCTGCGCACCCTGGACGCGCTGCCGCACCCCCTGGGCGACCTGCCGCCGTGGCGCGGGGTCTCCGCGGTGCCCCCGGGCTCGTACCTGACGCTGCCCGCCGACGGCCGGCGGCCGCGGGTCACCCGCTGGTGGCAGGCCCCCGAGCCGGTGCGCTCCCTGGCCGAGGGCGGCCGGCTGCTGCGCCGGGCGCTGGACGACGCCGTACGGGTGCGCGCCGACGGCACCGAGCCCGTCAGCGCGGACCTCTCCGGCGGCATGGACTCCACCAGCGTCGCCCTGCTGGCCGCCCGGTACCGGCCCTCGCTCACCACGTTCACCATGGAGAACGACGACCAGGCCGACGAGGACGTCGAGTGGGCCAGGCAGGCCGCCGCCGGCCTGCCGGACCTCAACCACATCGTCTACTCCAACCGCGAGCTGCCGCCGTTCTTCGGCGGCCTCATGGGCCTGGACGGCGTTCCCGACGAGCCGTCCATCGCCCTGCTGAGCGGGCCCCGGCTGCGCGCCATACGGCAGCGGGCCGTCGCGCACGGCTCGCGGCTGCACCTCGACGGGCTCGGTGGTGACCAACTGCTGCGCGGGCACCCGGCCTACCAGCACGACCTGTTGCGCCACCGGCCGCTGCTGGCCGCCCAGCGTCTGAGAGTGCTGACCCAACTGCGCCGCAGCAGCCTGGGCGTCGAGGCCCGGGGCCTGCTGGACGGCCGCTCCTACCGCCGCTGGTTCGCGGACCGGGCCCACGGCCGCGTCCGGCGCGCCCCGAACCCGCTGTCCGACTGGGGCCACTTCCCGCGCCTGCCCGGATGGCTCACCCCGGACGCCAGGGACCTGGTGGCCGGCACGCTGCGGGAGGCGGCCGCGGCGGTCGAGCCGCTCGCGCCGACGCGGGGGCGGCACAACGACCTGCTGGCCATCCACGACGCCGGGCGGCTCGTCCGCCAGTGCCACCAACTGACCGAGACCCAGGACTTCAGCCACACCTCGCCCTTCCTCGACGACCAGGTCATCGAGGCATGCCTGGCCGTCCGGCCCGAGGAGCGCGTCACCCCCTGGGAGTTCAAGCCCCTCATCAAGGCGGCCATGGCGGACGTCATGCCGCCAGGAGTGCTGACCCGGCGGGACAAGGGCGACGGCACCACGCTCGTCGCCGAGGGCTTCGAAGAGCACCGGCGGGACCTCGCGGAACTGTGGGACGGCTCCCACCTGGCCGCCCTGGGCCTGATCGAACCCGGACCGCTGCGCGAGCTGTTCGACCGGCCCTACACCGACAGCCTCCACCGAGGTGCGCCGCAGTCCGCGCTCAGCTGTGAACTGTGGGCCCGGGCCACGGCCCCCCGGCCGGCCGCCGCCACCCACCCCTGAGCCCGCCACCGGACCCGAGGCAGGAGACAACCATGACCTGGACACTGCACCCCGACGTCTCAACGGTGGACACCGACTACGGCACGGTCCTGCTGGACGGCAGGGACGGCCGCTACTGGCAGCTCAACCCGACCGCCTCCCTCGCCTTCCGCGCCCTGGTCGACGGCAGCACGGTGCAGGAGACCGCCGAGCGGCTGATGGCCGTCTACGACGTCGACGAGCCACGCGCCCGCGCCGACGTGGAGCGGCTGATGACCGACCTCCGGCAGGCGAAGGTGGTGCGGGAGGCGTGAGTTCGGTCGTACCCCACCGGACGGAGGTCCGGCTCTCCCCGGGCCGCCGGCTGCAGGTGCTGCTCGCCGTGGCCGTCGCCCGCCGCCTCGCCGCCAAGCCGCCCGCCCGCACCCGCGCCCTCCTCGCCCGCCTGCGCAAGGGCGCCCGCCCGGCCACCTACGCGGAGGCCCGCGCCGCCCGCGAGGCCGTGGTGGCCGTCAGCCTCCGCTGCGCCGGGGACGAGGGGTGCCTGCCCCGCTCCCTGGCGATCGTCCTGCTGTGCCGGGCGCGCGGCACCTGGCCCACCTGGACGGTGGGGGTACGGGCCCGCCTGCCCTTCGGCGCCCACGCGTGGGTGGAGGCCGAGGGCCGCATGGTCGAGGAGAAGGCCGACCCTTCCTACTTCCGCCCCCTGTTCTCGGTCCCGGCGGAGGGCGCCCCGTAGGAGTGCCCGAAGCGGGGGATTATCCTCTCCGGCCGTGCGCGTTCCAGGGGCATCAGACCTCGGCCCGTCTCACCGCAGAGCCGACTTCGCACCTGGAGATGACATGAGCAGCGCCCTTCTCGTGATGGACGTCCAACAGGCCGTCGTGGACATCGTCGACGAGGACGGCTCCGGATATCTGCCACGCCTGCGCAGGGCGATCGACGGGGCCCGGGCGGCGGACATCCCGGTGATCTACGTGGTCATCGCGCTACGCCCCGGCTTCCCGGAAGTCGGCACGCGCAACAGGGCCCTCACCGCCATCGCACAGGCCGGCCTCTACGTCGAGGGCGCACCGGGCACCGAGATCCATCCCGAGGTCGCGCCCCGCCCGGGCGACGTGGTGGTCACCAAGAGGCGGGCGAGCGCGTTCTCGGGCAGCGATCTCGATGTGGTCCTGCGGGCGCGCGGTATCGACAGCCTCGTGCTCACCGGCATCGCCACCAGCGCTGTGGTGCTGTCCACCCTGTGCCAGGCGAACGACCTGGACTTCGACCTCACCGTCCTCTCCGACGCCTGTCTGGACACCGATCCGGAGCTGCACCGGGCCCTCGTGGAGCGGCTGTTCCCGCAGTGGGGGGATGTCGTCACCGTCGACGACTGGCTCAAGACGATCGCCCCCCAAGGGGTGGGCAAGCGCCGGCGCGAGGGCTAGCGCACCACCAGGAACGCGTCCGCGTCCCTCGCCGGCCGGGGCGAGGGCGGGGCCGCCGGGCGGCCCACCGCGACCGCGCCCATCGGGTCCCACTCCTCGGGCAGCCCCAGCACCTCGCGTACGACGGGGCGGCAGAACATCGTCGAGGAGACCCACGCCGACCCCAGCCCCTCGCCCGCCAGCGCGACCAGCAGGTTCTGCACCCCAGCGCCCGCCGCGACCACGAACATCTCGCGCTCGGCCGCGCTCCGCCGGGGGTCCGGGTAGGTGTGCGCCCCGTTCGCGACCAGGCAGGGCACCACCAGATACGGCGCCTTGCGCAGCACGTCCCCGCGCCGGACCCGCTTGGCGATGCTCGCCTCGGAGAAGCCGTCGCCGCGCAGGTCGGCGATCCACGCCTCGCGCATCGCGTCGAGCAGCCGCAGCCGGGACTCGGCGGACTCCAGCAGCACGAACCGCCAGGGCGTGGTGTGGTGCGGGGCGGGGGCGGTGACCGCGGCGGCCACGGCCCGGCGCACCGCGTCGCCGTCCACGGGCTCGTCGGTGAACTCGCGCACCGTACGGCGCAGCGTGACGGCCTCCCGGACGGCCTCGGAGGTGCCGAGCCGGAACATGTCGTCGGCGGCCGGGCGGATCAGCGGCCGGGCGCCCAGGTCGGGGCCCTCGAAGCTCTCCAGGCCCTCGAAGCTCTCCATGCCTTTGAAGCTCTCGGGGCCTTTGAAGCTCCCGGCGTCGGCCTGGCCGTCCTGGCCCTCGGCGCTGCCTGTGCCGTCGGCGGTGTCGGCCTCCGCCGCGCCGGCCGCCCGGACGACCTGCGGCAGCCCGCGGACCACCGCCACCGGCAGCCCGCCCGCCTTGCCCTTGACCAGGTCGCCCGCAGCCGCCAGCTCGTCGGCCGTGGCGACGACGGTGGCGCTCAGCGGGTTGCCGTGGGCGTCGGTGCCGCCGCGCAGGTCCTCCAGGACCCGCACCCCCGCCGCGCCGATGGCGACGTCGGTGACCCCGCTGCGCCACGGCCGCCCGAAGGTGTCGGTGACCACCACCCCCAGCTCGACCCCGAGCGCGTCCCGCAGCCCGTCCCGGATCCGCCGCGCGGAGGCGTCGGGGTCCTCGGGGAGCAACAGGACGGTGCCGGCGGGGGTGTTGGAGGCGTCGACCCCGGCCGCGGCCATCACCAGGCCGTGCCGGGTCTCCACGATGCGGGTGCGCCCGCGCCGGGCGACGACCCGGACGGCCTCGGCGTCTATGGCGGCCTCGCGGTCCGCGGCCTTGACGATCCGCCCCTCCGCCTTGCTGACGATCTTGGAGGTGACGAGCAGGACATCGCCGTCCGCGAGCCCGGGCAGGCCCTCGGCGGTCGCGGCGGCGGCGATGAGCTTGGCGAGGTCGTCGCCGGGGCGCACCTCGGGGATGCCGGGGAGCGCCCAGGCCCGGTAGGCCGGGGCGCCGGTGACGGCCTCCGTCATGCCCGTACCTCCTCGGCCAGCGTCAGGGCCTCGGTGGCCATCCGGGCCGTGGCCGCGACGTCGGTCATCATCAGCGGGACGGCGCGGCAGCGGATCCCGGCGGCCTCGACCTCGCTCACGGCGGCGGCGTCCACCGTGTCCACGAGCCAGCCGTCGAGCAGCCCGGAGCCGTAGTGGCGGGCGACGGCCGCGGCGGTGGACTCCACGCCCACGGCGGCGAGCACCTTGTCGGCCATGCCGCGCACGGGCGCGTCGCCGACGATGGGGGACAGCCCGACCACGGGCACCCCGGCCTCGGCGATGGCCTCCCGGATGCCGGGCACGGCGAGGATGGTGCCGACGCTGACGACGGGGTTGGAGGGCGGGAAGAGGATCACGTCGGCCCCGGCGATGGCGTCCAGCACCCCGGGCGCGGGCTTGGCCTGCTCGGCGCCGACGGGGATGACGGCGTGGGCGGGCACGGAGGCGCGCAGCCGGACCCAGTACTCCTGGAAGTGCACGGCCTTGCGCGGGGCGCGCCCAACGGCCGCCCCCTCGGCGCCCCCCGCCTCGGGGTCGTCGATCAGCACATGCGTCTCGACCCGGTCGTCGGTCATCGGCAGCAGCCGCACGCCGGGCTGCCAGCGCGCGCACAGGGCTTCGGTGACGGCGCTCAGCGGATAGCCCGCGCCGATCATCTGGGTCCGGACGATGTGCGTGGCGAAGTCCCGGTCGCCGAGCCCGAACCACTCGGGCCCGACCCCGTACGCCGCCAGCTCCTCCTTGACGGCGAAGGTCTCGCAGGCCCGGCCCCAGCCCTGTTCCTCGTGGATGCCGCCCCCGAGGGTGTACATCACCGTGTCGAGGTCGGGGCAGACCTTGAGCCCGAAGAGGTGGATGTCGTCGCCGGTGTTCCCGATGACGGTGATGTCGGCGTCCGGCGCCGCCGACTTCAGACCGCGGAGGAAACGGGCGCCGCCGATACCGCCTGCCAGAACCACAATGCGCATGGGGACATAGTGTCAGCCGCCGATGACATCGAGGCGCTCCGCCTGCTCGCGCACCGCGTCCTGCGACGGGTGCATCGGCATGTCGGTCAGCCCGGGGAAGTAGATGTGCAGGCTGACGGCCGGTTCGAGCGAGTCGTTGACGACGTCGTGGACATAGCCGGGCGCGAAGACGCGCTGCGCGCCCGCCCTGAGGGTGTGCCGCCCGCCGTGCCCCACCCGCTCGGTCAGCTCGCCCTCCAGGACGGTCAGCACCCCCGAGGAGGCGCCATGGTCATGGGCCCCGCTGCCCTGGCCGGGGACCCAGCTGAGCAGCCACACCTCGTAGCCGGGCCCGGTGCGCAGCCGGTGGTACCAGCGGCTCGTGGCGTCGTACTGGATCAGGGGCGCCCAGCCGGCGCGGTCGGCCGCGAGGGAGCGGGCCAGCCCGGCGAAGGCGGAGACGGTGGTCGGGTGCGCGGGTGCGGGCGGCAGCAGATGCGGGATGGCGAGGGGGTCACCGGCGATCTGGACGTCGCTGTTCATATGGGGGGTTCCTCGGCGGAAGGTGCGTGGCGGGCGCGGGTACGGCCGCGGGAGCCGGCTGCGAGAAGAGGCAGACCGTCATGAGAGCGGCGGCTGTGCGAGATGGCTGGAGCTCAGGGGCGTCGACAGGCATCAACAGCTGGAACAGCGACAGCGAGCCTGCACGGCGCAGCGGAACCCGTGGTCACGGGTCGGCTGGGGCGCGGGGGTCACTGACATGCGGACAAGGAGACCGGGTCGTCGCCCCCCGTGTCAACTTGACCGTCCGGATGCTGGGCGAGGTGTCACCCCATCCGGTGGCCCGGGCGGCGGAAAGGTTTGCGCGGACCGGAATCGGGTCACAAGGAGCGGCACCCGGAGTCCCACCGGGGTGCAACGGGATCGGCGTGCATGGCGTCCTCCTCTGTGAGTAGGAGAAAGGGACAGGGGTGACGGTCGGGGAAGGTGTCGGCTTTAGGCTGATTTGAACACTTTCTGCGTCGCCTTGGTTCCGCAGAGTGAATAAGGGGCTCAATAGCAGATCTCGGCTTGACTGGCCCGGATCGGCGCACTTGTAATTTCACTCGTGTCGTTTTGCCGATGGACCGACGGCAGCGGACACGGGGACGCGATGACTGACGAGGGGCGCACATGACCGAGTTGTTCCAGCAACTGCTGGTCGAAGAGGCGGACGAGGAGCTCGGTTGGCAGGAGCGCGCGCTGTGCGCCCAGACCGATCCCGAGTCGTTCTTCCCGGAAAAGGGCGGATCCACCCGTGAGGCGAAGAAGGTCTGCCTCGCCTGTGAGGTCCGCTCCGAATGCCTCGAGTACGCCCTCGCCAACGACGAACGCTTCGGTATCTGGGGCGGCCTCTCCGAGCGCGAGCGCCGCCGGCTGAAGAAGGCCGCCGTCTGACCCCCCGTCACGCCGGACGCTCGCCAGACCGGACACCCGCCATACCAGACCCGGAACCCGCGGTCCGCCTCCCGCGCCCCGGCGCCGGGAGGCGGACCGCTGTGTGACAGCCGTTAGTGTGGGGCCCCGTCCGAGACGCGCGGGCGCCGCCAAGGTCGCGCGCGTCCACCGCAGTCCAGCGAACCGGGGCCCGTACCTCGATGTCCGTGCACAGCCACCCGGCGGCCCAACACCAGGCCGCACACGCCGCGTTTGCGCCCGCCGAAACACCGGCGTTCCCCCGCCATGTCGTCACCGCCGTGCTCGTCGCCCACGACGGCGCCCGCTGGCTGCCCGACGCGCTGACCGGGCTGCTCGGCCAGGAGCGGCCCGTCCAGAGCGTCGTCGCCGCCGACACCGGCAGCGCCGACGACTCGGCGCAGCTGCTGGCCGACGCCCTCGGCCCCGACCGCGTGCTCCACCTCGCCCGCCGCAGCGGCTTCGGCACGGCCGTCGCCGAGGCGGTCCGCAACGCCGAGGTCCTGGGCCCCGACGAGCTGCCCTACCTCAAGCGCCCCAGCGGCTGGGACGCCGTCAACCGCACCTGGCGCGACGACGCGTACGACATGCCGGAGCTGCCCCACGGCGAGCCCGTCCAATGGCTGTGGCTGCTGCACGACGACTGCGCACCCGCCCCCGACGCCCTCGCCGAGCTGCTGCGGGTCGCCGACGACCACCCGCGCGCCGCGATCGTCGGCCCCAAGCTGCGCAGCTGGTACGACAGCCGGCAGCTGCTCGAAGTCGGCGTCAGCATCGCCCGCAGCGGCCGCCGCTGGACCGGCCTGGAGCGCCGCGAGCAGGACCAGGGCCAGCACGACCAGGTGCGGCCCGTGCTGGCGGTCTCCACCGCCGGCATGCTGGTGCGCCGCGACGTGTGGGAGGAACTCGGCGGCTTCGACCCCCGGCTGCCCCTCATGCGCGACGACGTGGACCTGTGCTGGCGCGCCCACGCCGCCGGCCACGAGGTGCTGGTCGCGCCGGACGCCGCGCTCCGCCACGCCGAGGCAGCCGCCCGCGAACGGCGCCCCATCGACTGCGTCGGCCGCTCTGCCCGCCCGTCACCCGACCACCACCCCTCATCGAGGCGCTTCGCGCCGCGCGGTTGGTCGCCGCACCGCGTCGACAAGGCCGGCGCCGTCTACACCCTGCTCGCCAACAGCCGCGGCGCGGCGCTCCCGTACGTCCTGCCCCGGCTGATCCTCAGCACCCTGCTGCGCACCCTCGCCTATCTGGTGGGCAAGGTGCCCGGGCAGGCGCTCGACGAGGTCGCCGGGCTCTTCGGCACCCTGCTGCGCCCCGAGAAGATCCTCGCCGCGCGCAAGCGCCGCGGGCGGCCGGCGGTCGAGAAGGACGAGCTGCGGCCGCTGTTCCCGCCGCCCGGCGCCACCGTACGGGCCACCGTCGAGCAGGTCGCGAGCCACTTCGGCGGGCGCTCGGAGTCCGAGCTGTCCTCCGGCGGCCGGCACGGGGTCGTGGAGTCCGGGCCGGGCGACGAGGACGCCGACTTCCTGGAGGTCGAGCAGTTCGCCCGGCTGAAGCGGATCGCGCGCAGACCCGGGCCGATGCTCTTCGCCGTGCTGCTGCTCGTCTCGCTCGTCGCCTGCCGCGATCTGCTCGGCGGCGGGGCGCTGGCGGGCGGCGCGCTGCTGCCCGCGCCCGGCGAGGTCTCCGACCTGTGGGCGCACTACCTGGACGGCTGGCATCCGGTGGGAATCGGCGGGACGCAGAGCGCGCCGCCCTATCTGGCGGTGCTCGCCTCGGTCGCCACGCTCTTCCTGGGCAGCACCGGGTTCACGCTCACCCTGCTGCTGGTCTGCTCGGTGCCGCTGGCCGGCTTCACCGCCTACTTCGCCTCCCGGCCGCTCGTCGAGTCCCGGCTGCTGCGCGCCTGGGGAAGCGTCGCCTACGCCTTCCTGCCGGCCGCGACCGGGGCGCTGGCGAGCGGCCGGCTGGGCACCGCGGTGCTCGCCGTGCTGCTGCCGCTGATGGCCCGCGCCGCGGTCGCCGCGAGCGGCTTCGGGCTCGGCGAGCGGGCGCGCCGCGGCGAGCGGCCGAGCTGGCGCGCCACCTGGGCGTACGCGCTGCTGCTGACCTTCACCATGGCCTTCACCCCCGTCGTCTGGCCGATCGCCCTGGTCCTGGGCGTCGGGGTGCTCGGGGTGCGGTTCGCCCAGAGCCGCGCCGAGCAACTGACCGCGTACGGGCTGCGCTTCCTCGCGGTCGTGCTCACCCCGCTCGCCGTGCTCGCGCCCTGGTCCATCGACCTGCTGACCGACCCGGGCCGGTTCCTGGACGAGGCCGGTCTCGACTACGCCACCGGCTCCGCGTCCGCGCTGGACCTGCTCGCGCTGAGCCCCGGCGGCCCCAAGGGCGGCGGAACGCTCCTGCTGCTCGGCTTCGTGCTGGCCGCGCTCGCCGCCCTGATGCGAGCCGAGCGGCAGCTCGCCGTCCGTACCGCCTGGGCCGTGGCGCTCACCGGCTTCCTCTTCGCGGCGCTCGCAGGCGGCTCCGGCTGGGCCGGGCCCGCGACCCTCGTCTACGGCCTGGCGCTGCTGAGCGCCGGGGTGG
Organism: Streptomyces sparsogenes subsp. cuspidosporus; assembly: GCF_039532705.1. Classification (NCBI taxonomy): domain Bacteria; kingdom Bacillati; phylum Actinomycetota; class Actinomycetes; order Kitasatosporales; family Streptomycetaceae; genus Streptomyces; species Streptomyces sparsogenes. Next base: position 49,708 of record NZ_BAAASD010000049.1, read on the forward strand.
TGGGCGCAGAGGGCGCGCGGGAGCGCGTCGCGGCGCAGAGCTTCGGCTGGCGCCAGCCGGTCGCGCTGCTGATCGCCGCCGCCTCGGCCGCCGCGCCCCTGTGGGCCGCCGCGAGCTGGATGCTGAGCGGCGCCGACGGGCCGCTCGGGCGGCGCGACCCCGAGCAGGTCCCGGCCTTCGTGGCGGCCGAGAGCGGCGTCCGCGACCAGGCCCGCACCCTGGTCCTCGACGGCGACGCCGCCCGGGCGGACTACGTCCTGGTGCGCGGCTCGGGCGCCCGGCTCGGCGACGCCGAGCTCGCCGGCGCGGCCGGCGGCGACAGCCGGCTCGACAAGGTCGTGGCCAACCTGATCGCGGGCTCCGGCGCCGACCAGACCAGCCAGCTCGGCGGCTACGCCATCCGGTTCGTGCTGGTCCGCGACAGCGCGGCGCGCCAGGTGGGCCGGGTGCTGGACGCCACCCCGGGGCTCACCCGGCTCAGCCAGGAGGACGGCAGCGCCCTGTGGCGGGTCGACCGGCGGATCTCGCGGGTCACCATCGTCCCCGGCGCGCCGGACGGCGGGCAGGGCGGCGCGGCGGCCGGCGCCGAGCCGGTGAACGTCGCCGCCGGGCCCGTCGAGGCGCACACCACCATCCCCGAGGGCCCGGCCGGGCGGGTGCTGCGGATCGCCGACCGGGCGACACCCGGCTGGCAGGCCACGCTCGACGGCAAGCCGCTGAAGGCGACGACCGTGGACGGCTGGGCGCAGGGCTTCGAGCTCCCGGCGAACGGCGGGCGGCTGGACCTGAGCTACGACACTCCTTTCGGGCACACCGCCTGGGTCTGGACCCAGGGGCTGCTCGCGCTGGTCCTGGTGGTACTGGCGCTGCCGGGCCGCCGCCGTACGGTCGACGACGACCTGCCGGAGGAGCCGGGCGCGGCGGTCGCGGCCCGGGACCTGGCCGGCGACGGGCGGCGGGCCCGCCGGCTGCGGGCCGCCGCCGAGGCGGCGGCCCAGGCCGAGCCGGGGGCGCCCGAGGAGCGGGCGGCCGACGCCGCCGCCCCCGAGGCGCCGGGCGAGGCCCCGGCGCCGCCGGAGGGCGCGGCCGGCGAGGAGCGGCCGTACGCGGACCAGCAGGCGGCCGCCGCCCCGTACGCGGCGGTGCCGGGGCAGCAGCAGTACGGCCAGTGGGACGCCCAGTCCCAGCCCCAGCAGCCCCAGTCCCAACCGCACGCGGGCGCGGGCTACGACCAGTACCAGGCGGGCCAGTACCAGGCGGGTCAGTACCAGGCGGGTCAGTACCAGGACGGCCAGTACCAGGACGGTGACTACGCGGGCGCCGGCTACCAGGCCGCCCAGGATCACTCCGCCCAGGACCCGGCCGCGCAGGGTGAGGGCGCCCAGGGCGCCCAGGCCCCGTACAGCCAGGACACGTACGCGCAGGATCCCTACGCCCAGGGCCAGTACGGCCAGGACCCGTACGCGCAAGGCCAGTACGCCCAGGACCCGTACGCCCAAGGCCAGTACGCCGAGGGGCAGTACGGGCAGGGCCAGTACCCCGCGGACCCGTACGCGGGCGGCCACTACGCCGACCCGTACGCCTACGACCAGCAGCAGCCCTACGCCGACGGCACGTACCCCCCGCAGGGCGACACGACGTACGGCGGCGCCGAGCCCGAGGCCCGCCGCGACGGGAGCGAGCAGCAGCGATGAACCGCACCACCCTGTCCCTGATCGGCGCCGCCACGGCGCTCGCCGCCGTCACCGGCGTCGCCTCGCTGACCGCGGGGTCGTCCGAGGACCCGGCGCAGCCGGTGGCGAAGGCGGCCAGGCGGCTGCCCGTCGAGCGGTCCACGCTGCTGTGCCCGCCCCCCACGTCCTCGGAGGTCGGCAGCACCACCTACACCGCCTACACACCCACCGGCAACGGCGAGGGCACCGGCGACGGCGCGAAGAAGGCCACCGCCGGGCTGCTGCCCGCCCAGGCCCCGGACGACGAGTCCGCGAGCGGGCCGAAGGGCGGGGAGAAGAGCGACCGGAAGGGCGCTCAGAAGGGCGGGAGCGACAAGGCGGGCGAGCCCGTCGTGCCCCTGAAGGAGCCGGGGAAGCCGGTCACCACCGAGACGGACCGCTCGGACGCCCCCGCGCTCATCGGCACCGCCGACGGGAGCCTCGCCCCCGGCTGGACCGTGCAGCAGACCACCACGGTGGCCGCGGGCACCGGCCGCGGCCTGCTGGGCACCGCCTGCGCCGCGCCCGACACGAACTTCTGGTTTCCCGGCATCAGCACCGCCAAGGACCGCCAGGACTATGTGCACCTGACCAACCCGGACGACAGCGCGGCCGAGGTGGACCTCAAGCTGTATGGCGAGGAGGGCCGGCTCAAACCCTCGACCGACGAGGCGATCACCGTCCCCGGCCGGTCCACCGTCCCGGTGCTGCTGTCCACCCTGACCGACGCCGAGGCGGCCGACGCGACCCTCAGGGTGTCGGCGCGCTCGGGCCGGGTCGGCGCGACCGTACAGGCGGTGGACCAGACGTTCGGCAGCGACTGGCTCCCGGCCTCGGCCGAGCCGTCCACCAGCGTGGTACTGCCCGGCATCCCGGCGGACGCGACCTCGGTCCGCCTGGTCGTCCACGCGCCCGGCGCGAACGACGCGGACCTCAAGGTGCGGCTGGCCGGGCGGAACAGCGCGATCACCCCGGCCGGGCATGAGTCGCTGCACGTCAAGAGCGGGATGACGGCGTGGGTGGACTTCGGGGACCTCACCAAGGGCGAGGCGGGCTCCCTGGTGCTCACCGCGGAGGGCGGGAAGGGCACGGCCGCCCCGGTCGTGGCCGCGCTGCGGGTGACGCGCGGTAAGGGGACGGAGCAGGAGACGGCCTTCATCCCCGCGACCACCGGCATCGAGCGGACCGCCACCGCCGCCGACAACCGCGCCAAGGGCTCGACGCTGTCCCTGGTGGCGCCGAACGGGTCGGCGAAGGTGCGGGTCACCGCCTCGGCCGGGAGCGGGGGCGGCCGCCCCGTCAGCAAGACCATCGAGGTCAAGGGCGGCACCACGGTGGCCGCCGAGCCGCCGCACCCGGCCTCGGGCAAGGGCGGCTACGCCGTGACCGTCGAGCGGATCTCGGGCGGGCCGGTGTACGCGTCGCGGATGCTGGCGCTGCCCCAGGGCGGCATCCCGATGTTCACGATCCAGGCGCTGCCCGACGACCGGGCCACGGTCGAGGTCCCGGCGGCGCGCCAGGACCTGTCCCTGCTCAACGACGCGGGCCAGTGACGTTGCGGTGAGGACGGGCCAGTGACGTTGCGGTGAGGACGGGCCAGTGACGTTGCGGTGAGGACCAAACGAGAGGCCCTAGTCCTGCCCGTAGCGGGGGTCGACCAGCTCGGGGGCGAGCCCGAGCAGCTCGGCGACCTGCTCGACGACGACCTCGTGGACGAGCAGCGCGCGCTCGTCCCGGGTCTTGGCGCGGATCTCGACCGGGCGGCGGTAGATCACGATGCGGTCCGGGGTGTCGCCGCGCGCGGCGATGAACCGGCCGAGCGGCACCGACTCGCCGTCCCAGCCGTCCGGGTCGCCGGGTGCGGCCGGGCCCGGCACCTCGAGGACGGCGAAGTCGACGGCGGAAAGCTGTGGCCAGCGTCTCTCCAGCCGTTCCGCGGAGTCCTGGACGAGGTCCTGGAAGGACTCCGCCCGGCTGACCGAGAGCGGCACCTGCGGCGGCGCGAGGGGGCCGCGCATTCCGCGTCCGTGCCGATCGCGGCGGCGGGGGCGCGGCTCGGACTGGTGGGGCGGTACGGGCCTGGTCATCACTCTCGAGGGTAGCCGTCACCGGCTCATGGGCACGCGCTTACCGGACAGTGCGTCCGATGTCGCGTCTCTGTCGTTCCCGTGTTGCTTCAGTGTCGTCGAATGAACATTTCAGACACGCTTCCGTCTGAAAACAGTCGCCGTGGTGGGTGGCTTTCTCTCGCAAGGTGGTCCATATCGGATCAAGCGGTGACCGGATTCGTTCCCGCGGGTCACCGTCCCGGGCGGAGTCCGCGCTGGTCAGCGGCGATGTTCACGTAAGGGGCGCACGGGGCGAACCGTGACGACACGGCGGAGTGAGCTGGTGGAGAGTCGTCGCGGCCCGCTCAAGAGTGCGGTACCGTCCAACGTCGTGAGCCCTGTACGTCGCTGTTCGCGCACCGCGTGCGGCCGCCCCGCCGTCGCGACGCTGACGTACGTCTACGCGGACTCGACAGCGGTCCTCGGGCCACTCGCCACCTATGCCGAGCCGCACTGCTACGACCTGTGCTCCGAGCACTCCGAGCGGCTGACCGCCCCGCGCGGCTGGGAGGTCGTCAGGCTCGCCGTCGACACCGGCCCGCCGCGCCCCAGCGGGGACGACCTGGAGGCGCTCGCCAACGCCGTGCGCGAGGCGGCCCGCCCCCATGAGCGCGCCGCCGGCGGCGGACCGGCGGGCCCGGGCCAGGGCGGCCGGGAGGGCGATGCCCGGGAGGTCTCCCGGCGCGGCCATCTGAGGGTCCTGCGCTCACCCGACTCCTGAGCGCCGCCTGGCTCCTGACGGGTAATCGACTCGGTCGATCGTTCTGCCGCCGGGGCATTGGCCCTGAAGTTGTCGCGGACACGACCATTCCCGCCTCTCCGAGGCGGCCGTTTGGCCCTGAGCGCGCCGCGCGACGGGCTTCACAGTTGCCCCCCAGGTCATACGGGTAGTTTTGAGTTCCCGGGACCCCGCATGAACAGGCCCCGGACAGCCAGAAGCAGATCTCAGAAGAAGACCCGCAGAAGTAGAGACCTCGAGAAGGGGCTGCTGTGACCGACTTGTCGCAGATCGTGAAGGCGTACGACGTGCGCGGTGTGGTCCCGGACCAGTTGAACGAGCCGCTCGCCGAGCTGTTCGGCGCCGCGTTCGCCCGGGTCACCGGGGCGCGTGCCATCGTCGTCGGCCATGACATGCGGCCCTCCTCGCCGGGCCTGTCGCGGGCCTTCGCGACCGGGGCCGCCGCGCTCGGCGCCGACGTCACCGAGATCGGGCTGTGCTCCACCGACCAGCTCTACTTCGCCAGCGGACACCTCGACCTGCCCGGCGCGATGTTCACCGCCAGCCACAACCCCGCCCAGTACAACGGCATCAAGATGTGCCGCGCCGGCGCCGCCCCCATCGGCCAGGACAGCGGCCTCGCCGAGATCCGCGCCCTCGTGGAGGAGTGGTCCGCCGGCGGCGCGCCCGACCCGGTCGCCGAGCGCGGCACCATCACCCAGCGCGACGTACTCGCCGACTACGCCACCCACCTGCGCTCGCTCGTGGACCTCGGCTCCATCCGCCGCCTCAAGGCCGTCGTCGACGCGGGCAACGGCATGGGCGGCCACACCGTCCCCACCGTCTTCGACGGACTCCCCATCGAGCTCGACCCCATGTACTTCGAGCTGGACGGCACCTTCCCCAACCACGAGGCCAACCCGCTCGACCCCAAGAACATCGTCGACCTCCAGGCGCGCGTCCGCGAGACCGGCGCCGACATCGGCCTCGCCTTCGACGGTGACGCCGACCGCTGCTTCGTCGTCGACGAGCGCGGCGAACCGGTCTCCCCGTCCGCGATCACCGCCCTGGTCGCCGCCCGCGAACTGGCCAAGCACCCGGGCGGGACGGTCATCCACAACCTCATCACCTCCTGGTCGGTGCCCGAGGTCGTCAAGGAGCACGGCGGCGCCCCGGTCCGCACCCGCGTCGGCCACTCCTTCATCAAGGCCGAGATGGCCCGCACCGGCGCCATCTTCGGCGGCGAACACTCCGCCCACTACTACTTCCGCGACTTCTGGAACGCCGACACCGGCATGCTGGCCGCCCTCCACGTCCTCGCCGCGCTCGGCGAGCAGGACCGCCCGCTGTCCCAGCTCGTCGCCGAGTACGACCGGTACGCCGCCTCCGGCGAGATCAACAGCGTCGTGGACGACCAGACCGGGCGCATGGCCGCGGTCAAGGCCGCCTACGAGGGGCGCGACGGCGTCGAGCTCGACGAGATGGACGGGCTGACGGTCACGGCCGCCGACTGGTGGTTCAACCTCCGCCCCTCCAACACCGAGCCGCTGCTGCGCCTCAACGTGGAGGCACGCGACCAGGACACCGTCACCCGCGTCCGCGACGAGGTCCTGGCCCTCGTCCGCGCCTGAGACAACCCGTCCGCGCCCGAGAGAAGGGGCATGGGGGGCGCGCCGCCGCGCGCCTCCCTCCCCGGCGGTACGCTGACCACGCTGGACCCAAACCGAAGGGACGACGCCCCATGCCGCTCGAAGCCGGTCTGCTGGACATCCTCGCCTGCCCGGCGTGCCACGCGCCGCTGCGCGAGGAACAGGGGCCGGACACGCCCGAGCTGGTGTGCACGGGCGAGGGGTGCGGCCTCGCCTACCCGATCCGGGACGACATCCCCGTGCTGCTCGTCGACGAGGCGCGCCGGCCGGCCTGACGGCGGCGTCCCGCGCAGTTCCCGCACCGCCCCGCCCACGGCGATCGGAGGCCGAAGCACCATGCTCGACGAATCCCTCCTCGACGCCCCGGAGGCCCTCGCCCGCGCCGACACCCGTGGGCTGCTGCGCGGGGCCGCCGAGTCCGGCGCCCGGGTGCGCACCGCCGCCCGGTTCGCCGCCGAGGCGGGGGTCGCCGACCTCAAGCCGGACGGGCGGCCGCGCGCGGTCCTGGTCGCCGGCCCGGGCGCGGCCGGAACGTGCACCGCCGACCTGCTCGGCGCGCTCGGCGGCGGAAACTTCCCGGTCAGCCTGATCGCGCCGGTGGGCGTGGCGCCCGCCCCGGGCGCGCTGCGCTGGACGCTGCCCGGCTGGGCGGGCCCCCTGGACCTGCTGCTGCTCGTCACCCCGGACGGCGCCGAGCCGGGGCTGCCGCCGCTGGTCGAGCAGGCGTACCGGCGGGGCTGCTCCATCGTGGCGGTCGCGCCCGCGCGCTCCCCGCTGGCCGCCGCCGTCGAGCAGGCGCGTGGGCTGACCCTCCCGCTGGCCACCTCCCCGTACGACCCGGCGGCCCCGTACGACACGGCGGCCCCCGCCGGAGCGCCGCAGACGCAGGAGCAGGCCCAGACGCGCCACGCCGCGGAGCAGCACACCGAACCGACGGGCACGGCCGCGGCCGAGGTGACCGGGCCCGCCCTGCCCGGCACCCTGTGGGCGCTGCTCACCCCGCTGCTGGCCCTCGTCGACCGCATCGGCCTGGTGGCCGCCCCGCCCAGCGCCCTCCAGCAGGTGGCCGACCGGCTGGACCAGGTGGCCGAGCGCTGCGGCCCGGCCATCGCCACGTACACCAACCCCGCCAAGGCCCTCGCCGCCGAGCTCGCCGGCTCGCTGCCGCTGCTGTGGACCGAGGGGCCGGTCGCGGCGGCCGCCGGACGGCGCTTCGCGGGCCTGCTCGCGCTGCTCGCCGGGCGCCCCGCGCTCGTCGCCGAGCTGCCCGGCGCCCTCGCCACCCACGGCACGCTGCTGTCCGGGACGCTCGCGGGCGGCGCGGACCCCGACGACTTCTTCCGCGACCGGGTGGAGGAGGCCGAGGCGCTACGAGCCCGGGTCGTCCTCTTGTACGACGAACCGGTGGGCGCGCTCTCGGCCGTGCCGACCGCCCGCGAACTCGCGCTGGCCCACGACACGGCGCTCAGCGAGCTGGGGCCGGGCCAGGGCAGCGCTCTGGAGAACGCCGCGGAACTCGTCGCCATCACGGATTTCACCGCCGTTTACCTGACGCTCGCCTCGGCGGAGGGATCATGACGGGGCAACCCCGTCCGTAGCCCTCACCTCGAAGAAGCCTTCCCGTCGACCCCCGTCCGTACAGTCAGGAACCGCACTCCATGGACCGCCTCCTCAATACCGTCCGCCCCTACGCCTGGGGCTCCGCCACCGCCATCCCCGAGCTGCTGGGCACCGAGCCGACGGGCGAGCCGCAGGCCGAACTGTGGATGGGGGCGCACCCCGGGGCGCCGTCCCGCGTCGATCGCGGGCAGGGCGCGGTGGCCCTGTCGGAGGTGATCGCCGCCGACCCGGCGGGCGAGCTGGGCCCGGACGCCGTACGCCACTTCGGGCCGCGGCTGCCGTTCCTGCTGAAGGTGCTCGCCGCCGCCTCGCCGCTCTCCCTCCAGGTGCACCCCGACCGGGCCCAGGCGGAGGCGGGCTTCGCGGACGAGGAGGCGCGGGGCGTCCCCATCGACGCCGCGCACCGCAACTACAAGGACGTCAACCACAAGCCCGAACTCATATGCGCCCTCACGCCCTTCGACGGGCTGTGCGGCTTCCGCGACGCCGGCGAGACCGCCGAGCTGCTGGCCGCCCTCGAGGTGGACCCGCTCAAGCCGTACGTGGACATCCTGCACGCCCGCCCGGAGTCGCACGCGCTGCGCGAGGTGCTGACCGCCGTCCTGACCGCCGACCGCGAGGCGATGGCGGACACCGTCCACCAGACGGCCGCCGCCGCCGAACGACTGGGCGCGCAGGACGGCCCGTACGCCCCCGCGTACCGCGCGTACGCCGCCATCGCCCGGCACTACCCGGGCGACCCCGGCGTGATCGCCGCGATGCTGCTCAACTACGTACGGCTGCAACCCGGCGAGGCGCTCTACCTCGGCGCGGGCGTGCCCCACGCCTACCTCGACGGCCTGGGCGTCGAGATCATGGCCAACTCCGACAATGTGCTGCGCTGCGGCCTGACCCCCAAGCACATCGACGTCCCCGAACTGCTGCGCGTCGTCCGCTTCGAGAGCGACGGCCCCGGGGTGCTCCGTCCCGAGGCGGAATCCTCGGGCGAGGAGGTGTACACCACCCCGATCGACGAGTTCCGGCTCTCGCGCTACGTCCTGCCCGAGGGCGGCGGCCCGCGCCCCCTGCCCTCCCGCACCCCCCAGATCCTGCTGTGCGTCTCGGGCGAGGCCGTGCTGCGGGGCGAGGCCGTCCCACGGGATGAGGGCGCCGCCGGCGAGGCGGCCGAATTGCGGCTGCGTCAGGGGGAGTCGGCCTTCGTGCCGGCGGGTGAGGCCGTCGCGCTGTCCGGGCCCGGCACCGTGTTCCGGGCCACAGTCGTCGCCTGACGCACCGCCGTTTGGCGGGGCTGCAACAATGGCCCGCCGTGACGCAGTAAAGCAACGGCAAAGCTGCCGTGCGACGGAAGGGACATCCGGCACAAAATGAGTGCATCAGGCGGAACCAAGGCGATTGTTGCCGCGCTGGGCGCCAACCTGGCCATCGCCGCAGCCAAGTTCGTGGCGTTCGCCTTCAGCGGCTCCTCGTCGATGCTCGCCGAGGGCGTGCACTCGATAGCCGACTCGGGCAACCAGGGCCTCCTGCTGCTCGGCGGCAAGAAGGCCAAGCGCGAGGCGACCGAGCAGCACCCCTTCGGCTACGGCCGGGAGCGCTACATCTACGGCTTCCTGGTCTCCATCGTCCTGTTCACCATCGGCGGTGTCTTCGCCCTTTACGAGGGCTTCGAGAAGATCAAACACCCGCACGACCTGGACAACTGGTACTGGCCGGTCGGGGTGCTCGTCTTCGCGATCATCGCGGAGGGCTTCTCCTTCCGTACGGCCATAAAGGAGTCCAACGAGATCCGCGGCCAGCTGACCTGGTCGCAGTTCGTACGCCGGGCCAAGGCCCCCGAGCTGCCCGTCGTCCTCCTCGAGGACTTCGGCGCCCTCGTCGGCCTGGTCCTCGCGCTCGGCGGCGTCGGCCTCTCGCTGCTCACCGGAAACGGCGTGTGGGACGGCATCGGCACCGTCTGCATCGGCGCGCTGCTGGTCCTGATCGCCCTCGTGCTGGCGGCCGAGACCAAGTCCCTGCTGCTCGGCGAGGCGGCGGACGCCGACCAGGTCGCCAAGATCCGCGAGGCGCTGGTGGACGGCGAGACCGTGACCGGAGTCATCCACATGCGCACGCTCCACCTGGGCCCGGAGGAACTGCTGGTCGCCGCCAAGATCGCGGTCCAGCACGACGACACGGCGGCCGAGGTCGCCCGCGCGATCGACGAGGCGGAGGTCCGCGTCCGCGCGGCGGTCCCCATCGCCCGCGTGATCTACCTGGAGCCGGACATCCTGCGCACCGCCTCCGCGTAGGCGAGCCACGGACGGCACGGACGGGCTTGGCCGCCCAGGGCGGCCAAGCCCGTCCGGCTGTCTGCTCCGGCTGTCTGCTTGGTCGAGCTGCTTGGTCTGTCTGCTTGGTCGGGCTGCGGTTCGCCCCGGGGCTCGGGGGCTACTCGATCTCGCCGAGCACCCGCAGCACCGCCGCCTCGTCCGCCGCCCCCAGCAGCCGCTCCCGGAACTCCGCGCTCATCAGCTTCCGCGAGAGCAGCGCCAGGATCCGCAGGTGTTCATCCCCCGCCGCCTCCTCCGGCACCGCGATCATGAACACCAGCCGGGCCTTCGTCCCGTCCAGCGCGCCCCACTCGATGCCCTCCGGGGATCGCGCGAAGCCGACGACCGGGCCGGTCACCGCGTCCGTCTTGGCGTGCGGAATCGCGATCTCCTCGCCCAGCCCGGTCGTGCCCTGCTCCTCGCGGGCCAGCGCCGCCCGGACCAGCCCGGCCACATCGGCGACCTTGCCGGAGGCGGCGAGCAGCTCGGCCATCTCGCGGATGGCGGCTTCCTTGTCGCCCGCCGCCAGCCGATCCCGTACAGTCCGCCCGGTCAGATACCCGGACAGCACCTGGCCCGCCTCAGCGGGCGACGCGGCCCCGGCCGGGGCCGGGGCCGTCGGAGTCGCGGGCGCCGCCGTGGCCGCCGGGGCCGTCGGAGCCGCAGAGCCCGCCGCGGCACCCACCAGCGCCGGCTCGGGCGACCGCGCGGGGGCACCGCCCCCGGCGCCCGGCCGCGTAGTCTCGCCGCCGCCCCGGGCCGCCGCACCCCCGCCGAGCGACATCAGCGCGACGGTCGTGAGCGCCGTGGCCGCCGTGCCGATCACCACGGCGACGAAGAACATCGGCACCCCGCCGACCGCGCCGAGCAGCGCCACGATCGGACCGCCGTGCGGCACGTTGTCCTCGACCGACGCGAGACCCGCCACCGCCCCGGCGAGCGCGCCGCCGAGCATGTTCGCCGGGATGACCCGCGCCGGGCGCGCCGCGGCGAACGGGATGGCGCCCTCGGTGATCCCGAAGAACCCCATGAACAGCGCGGCCAGGCCGGTCTCCCGCTCCTGGTCGTCGAACATCCGGCGGCGGACCAGCGTGGCCAGCCCCTGGCCCAGCGGCGGGACCGGGATGGCCGCCGCGCACATCCCCATGACCTCCGGATTCCTGGAGACCAGGCCGGCACCGAAGAGGAAGGCGGTCTTGTTGACCGGGCCGCCCATGTCGAAGGCGATCATCAGGCCGAGGATCGTGCCGAGCAGCGCCGCGCTGGTGCCGGTCAGCCCGCCGAGCCAGTCGGTGAGGTGCTCGAAGACCCACGAGATCGGCTCGCCGAGGACATGGATGAAGAACAGCCCGAGCGCCGAGGTCGCCACGATCGGGATCACGATGATCGGCATGATCGGCTGGACGAACCTGGGGACCCTGACCTTCTTGATCCAGAGCACCAGGTATCCGGCCAGGAAGCCGGTCACGATCGCCCCGATGAACCCGGCGCCCGCCTCGCTGTCGTACAGCTCGCCGTGCGCCGCGATCCAGCCGCCGACCATGCCGGGCACCAGCGCGGGCCGGTCGGCGATCGCATAGGCGATATAGCCGGAGAGCACCGGGATCATCAGCTGGAAGCCGATCACGCCGATGTCGTTGACGGACTTCCAGAAGGAGTCGTCGGGGATGACGATGCCCTTGGACGTGGTGTCGCCGCCCAGCGCGAGCGAGACCGCGATCAGCAGCCCGCCCACCACGACGAACGGGATCATGTACGAGACACCGTTCATCAGGGCCTTGTACGTGACGCCGCGCCCCTTCCCGCCGGCGGAGCCCCCCGCCCCACCGCTTCGCGCGCCCGGGCCCGTACCCGTGCCCCCCGCGGAGCCGCCGCCGTCCCCGCTGTACAGGGGCGCCACGCGGACCTGCTCGATGAGCCGCTCGGGATGGTGGATGCCCTCGGCCACGCCGACGACGAGCACCCTCTTGCCGACGAACCGGCTGCGGTCGACGTCCTTGTCCGCCGCGATGATGATGCCGTCCGCATCTCTGACATCGTTGTCAGAGAGAACATTCTCGGCCCCGATCGAGCCTTGTGTCTCCACCTTCATGGAGTGGCCGAGCGATTCGGCGGCCTGGGCCAGCTTCTCCGCGGCCATGTACGTATGCGCGATGCCCGTCGGGCAGGCGGTCACCGCGAGCAGCTTGAGCCCTGGTCCGCTGGCCCCCGCGCCGGTGGGGGGATCGGCTGGACTGGTCACGTGGTTCTCCTTACGCAGCGTCGAGCGAGCGCGGGAAGGTGCAAGGGTTCCCCGCGCCGAACGCATCCCGCAAGAGGCAGCGCGTCCTGCGAGGGGAGTACGAGGGGAGAAAGTGTCCACAGGCCGAAGAAAGCGCCCGCGGACTGGGGTTCGCTGCGCCGATCGGTGTAGATTCGACACGAGCCAGACGTCGCTGCTGATGGCGGTCGGGCGGTCCGCCCCGCGGACCGGCCGAGGGAGAGAGGGCCTCCGACGGACTGCGCACTGCGAGCAGGGGACCCGTGTGTCCACAGACCCAGGGATCACTGCCGCATGCCCAGCCGACACCACTCTCGCTCGAAACCGATCGATGAGGAGCAGCAATGACGAATGCCGTCTCCGGTCAGGACTTCAAGGTCGCCGACCTGTCCCTGGCCGCCTTCGGCCGTAAGGAGATCACCCTCGCCGAGCACGAGATGCCCGGTCTGATGGCGATCCGCAAGGAGTACGCCGAAGCCCAGCCGCTCGCGGGCGCCCGTATCACCGGCTCGCTGCACATGACGGTGCAGACCGCGGTCCTGATCGAGACCCTGGTCGCGCTCGGCGCCCAGGTCCGCTGGGCCTCCTGCAACATCTTCTCCACCCAGGACCACGCGGCGGCCGCCATCGCCGTCGGCCCGAACGGCACCCCCGAGGACCCGCAGGGCATCCCGGTCTTCGCCTGGAAGGGCGAGACCCTGGAGGAGTACTGGTGGTGCACCGAGCAGGCCCTGACCTGGCCGAGCACCCCCACCGGCGGCCCCAACATGATCCTGGACGACGGCGGTGACGCCACCCTCCTGGTCCACAAGGGCGTCGAGTACGAGAAGGCCGGCGCCGCCCCGGACGTCTCCACCGCGGAGAACGAGGAGCACCGCGTCATCCTCGAGCTGCTGAACCGCACCCTCGCGGAGAGCCCGCAGAAGTGGACCCAGCTCGCCTCCGAGATCCGCGGCGTCACCGAGGAGACCACCACCGGCGTTCACCGCCTCTACGAGATGCAGCGGGATGGGACGCTGCTCTTCCCGGCGATCAACGTGAACGACGCCGTCACCAAGTCGAAGTTCGACAACAAGTACGGCTGCCGCCACTCCCTGGTCGACGGCATCAACCGCGCCACCGACGTGCTGATCGGCGGCAAGGTCGCGGTCGTGTGCGGCTACGGCGACGTGGGCAAGGGCTGCGCCGAGTCGCTGCGCGGCCAGGGCGCCCGGGTGATCGTCACCGAGATCGACCCGATCTGCGCGCTGCAGGCGGCGATGGACGGCTACCAGGTCGCCACCCTGGACGACGTGGTGGAGACCGCGGACATCTTCATCACCACGACCGGCAACAAGGACATCATCATGGCCTCCGACATGGCCAGGATGAAGCACCAGGCGATCGTCGGGAACATCGGCCACTTCGACAACGAGATCGACATGGCCGGTCTCGCCGCGGTCCCCGGCATCGTCAAGGACGAGGTCAAGCCGCAGGTCCACACCTGGACGTTCCCCGACGGCAAGGCGATCATCGTCCTGTCCGAGGGCCGTCTGCTGAACCTGGGCAACGCGACCGGTCACCCGTCGTTCGTGATGTCCAACTCCTTCGCGAACCAGACCATCGCGCAGATCGAGCTCTTCACCAAGCCGGAGTCCTACCCGACCGACGTCTATGTGCTGCCCAAGCACCTGGACGAGAAGGTCGCCCGACTCCACCTCGACGCCCTCGGCGCCAAGCTGACCACGCTCCGCCCGGAGCAGGCCGCCTACATCGGCGTGCCGGTCGAGGGCCCGTACAAGCCGGACCACTACCGCTACTGATCCCCGCCCCGGCGGGGGCCTACTGATCCCCGCCCCGGCGTGGGCCCAGGGCCCGCCCGGCCGTACCGGCCCGGGCGGGCCTTTCGCACGTCGGCGGGCCTTCGCACGTCAAGGAACAGACCCATGCCCCGCGGCCGCTACTCCCTCCACGACCCGCACGACCACGCCCCCCTGGGCGAGGAGCACTTCCAGTGCGCGACCGGCCCCACCGGCTGGCGCTACGTCGCCCAGCTCACCTCCCCGTCCGGTGAGCACAGCGGCTCCGTGGACCTCACCCTCGACGAGCTGGGCCGCCCCCTCCGCCTCGAGCTGAACGCCGCGAGCTGGCGCGTCCGCGGCGCGGCCCTGGACGGCGTCACCTGGGTCCGCACCGACCCGGCCGGAGAGCGCGCGACCGAGGGCAATGTCGCCGCCCACGCCTTCACCGGGACCTCGCCGGCCTTCCTGGTGGCCACGGCCCGCCTGCTGCGCCTCGCGCCAGGCGCCACCGCCACCCGCGTCCGCCTCGTCGCCTTCACCGCCCCCGTCCTCGCGCCCCGAACCCTCGACCAGTCCTGGGCCCTGCTGGAACGGACGGCCCACCCGACGGACAGCGGCCCGCTGACCGTGGACGAGTACCAGGTCACCGCCCTCGACACGGGCGAGCGGCACTCGGTCCACATCGCGGGAGACGTGGTCCTCGCGGCGCCGGGGATCGAGCTGGAGGATCTTGAGAGCCCCCCGTCCTCCTTCGCTGAAAATTTCCCCCCGCCAGGGGCTTGACGCACGCTCTCTCCGGAGCTACACAAGAGAGTTGCTGGTTGTTTCACAAGGACGTCAAGACATCGTCGGGACACCGGATCGTCGAGACACCGGGTCGACGCACCGTCCACCACGCGTGGCGCTCCGTGCGTGACCCCTCTGGAACCTGCTAAGGTGACGATCTCACCCAACCCCCTTGACGGGGGTTGTCAGGTGAGGTAGGTTTTACTGGTTGCGGCGAGCAGGGTATGCTCGTAGGCACCTTGCTCGTGGGCGACCATGAGCACAAGATCGCCTCGGTTTTGAATTCAGATTTGAACGAGGCACTTCGATCCCGCGGGAATCACGAAGCCGATTAGGTCGGTCGAAGTGAGTCTGCTAAAGTCGAAACAGCCGAAAGGCAAAGGCCCTCCAAACGGCCACCAGAAATGGAAATCCGGATCGGGAACGGAACGGAAAACGGATCTGGTAAGGTTGGAAACACCGAAGGGAAGCGCCCGGAGAAACCGGTGAAACGGTTTCGAAGGAAGCGTCCGTTCCTTGAGAACTCAACAGTGTGCCAAAAGTCAACGCCAGATAT
>NZ_BAAASD010000050.1:0-64177 GCF_039532705.1 Streptomyces sparsogenes subsp. cuspidosporus
CACCCGGACGCCCAATCCCACCCGAACGCCGACGCCCACGCCCACGCCCCCGCCCACGCCCCCGCCGACACCCACGCCGACGCGAGCCGGCACGCGGAGGAGCAGCCGGCCACCCCGCGGCTGGCCGCGCGCGTGGCCTTCCGCCGCTTCTGGCCGCTGACCCGGGGTGACCGCCGCTGGCTGGTGCTGATCTGCGTCTGCGTGATCGTCGCCGCGCTCACGGAGACGGCCGCGATCCTGCTGTTCTCCGACCTGACCGACCACGCCCTGCGGCAGGGCTCGCTCAGCGCCTTCTGGTCCCCGGCCGGCCAGTGGTTCGCCGTAGCGGTCCTCGGCGCCATGGTCGGGTACGCCGGGAACTCGCTCGCGGTGTGGACCGCCGAGCGCTTCGTGCTGCGCCTGCGCGCCCGCGTGTTCGGACACGTCCAGGACCTGCCGCCGCACTTCTTCCAGCGCCACCGCCAGGGCGACCTGGTCGAACGCCTGACCGGGGACGTCGAGGCCATCGAGCAGATGGTGGTCTCCGGCGTCGTGGGCACCGTATCCGCCCTGTTCAGCACGGTCTTCTTCGCCACCGCCGCCTTCTGGCTGCGCTGGGACCTGGCGCTGGCCACCTTCGTGCTGGCGCCGCTGTTCTGGCTGGCCGCCCGGCGCTTCTCCGGCCGGATCAAGGCCGTCGCGCGCGAGGAGCGGGCCGCGGACGGCGCGATCACCTCGGTCGTCGAGGAGTCGCTGGGCAACATCGTGCTCACCCAGGCATACAACCGGAAGGCCGCCGAGGAGAAGCGGCTGCGCCGGGAGGCGCGCGCCTGGATGCGCGCGTCGGTTGCCGGGGCGCGGATGAGCGAGCTGTACGAGCAGCTGGTCGAGGTCATCGAGACGGTGTGCGTCCTGGCCGTCATCGGGCTCGGCGCCTGGGAGATCTCCCAGGGCCGGATGACGATCGGCCAGCTCCTGGCCTTCGCCGCCTTCCTCGGCTACCTCTACCCCCCGATCCGCAACCTCGGCCAGCTCGGCCTCACCCTCACCGCCGCGACCGCGGGCGCCGAGCGGCTGCTGGACGTCCTCGACGCCGAGCCCGCCGTGGCCGACCCGGCGCCGGGGGCGGCCGTCGCGCCCTGGCCGGTGCACGGCACGGTGGAGTTCAAGGGGGTCGGCTTCCGCTACCCGGGCGCCGACCGGCCCACCCTGGGCGGGGTCTCGCTCACGGCCCGGCCCGGGGAGTTCGTGCTGATCACCGGGGCGAGCGGGGCCGGCAAGTCGACCGTCTCCAAGCTGCTGCTGCGCTTCTACGACCCCGCGGAGGGCTCGGTGCGCCTGGACGGGGTGCCGCTGGACGCCGTGCCCCTCTCCTTCCTGCGCGAGAACGTCACGCTCCTGCCGCAGGAGACGCTCATCCTGCACGACACCATCCGCGAGAACATCGCCTGCGGCCGGCCGGGGGCCACGGACCAGGACATCGAGCGGGCTGCCCGGGACGCGGCGGCCCACGACTTCATCACCGCCCTGCCCGACGGCTACGACACCCGGATCGACCCGCACACCGCGCGGCTGTCCGGCGGCCAGCTCCAGCGCGTGGCGATCGCCCGCGCGATGCTGCGCGACTCGCCCGTCCTGGTCCTGGACGAGCCCACCACCGGGCTCGACGCGTTGGCCGCGCGCCGGGTGGTCAGGCCGCTGCGGCGGCTGATGTCCGGCCGTACGACGATCATGATCACACACGATCTGAACCTGGCACCGGACGCCCACCGGATCCTCGTCCTCGACCACGGGCGCGTGGTGGAGACCGGGACGCACCGGGAGCTGCTGGCCCTGGGCGGGGCGTACGCGCGACTGCACGGCTCGCACAACGGCACAGACACAGACACAGACACAGACACAGGCACGGACACCGGCATCGGCACTGGCACAGGCACAGGCACGGACACCGGCATCGGCACCGGCACCGACACCGGCACCGGCACCGGCACTGGCACTGGCACCGACGAGGCGGAACCCGGCCGCGACATCGGCCGGGAGATCGGCGGCTGTCCTGGCAGAAGGCTGACGTGACAGAAGGCCGACGCGCGGAAGCCGCTGACACGGGAAGCGGCTGAACGGGAGACGGCCGACGCGGCAAGCGGCCGACGCGGCAAGCCAACGGTCAGCCGAGTACCGGCGGCTCCGGCCGCTCCGGCCGCTCCGGCCGCTCCGGCGGCACCGGCGGCTCCGGCGGCTCCGGCGGCTCCATGGGCGCGCCCGGCAGCCGGATCCAGGCCACCGTCCCGCCGCCCGGCGCGGGCCGCAGCCCCACCTGGCCGCCGGACTGCTGGACCGTGCGGGCGACGATGGACAGGCCGAGCCCGGAGCCCGGGAGGGCGCGGGCGGACGGCGAGCGCCAGAACCGTTCGAAGACATGGGGCAGTTCGTCGGCCGGAATGCCGGGGCCATGGTCGCGCACCGTGAAGTCGCCGTCTTTGAGCACGACCTCGATCACACCACCCGAAGGGCTGAACTTCACGGCGTTGTCGAGCAGATTGACCAGCGCCCGCTCCAGCGCCGCCGGCTCCCCCCGTGCGTACCAGGGGCTCAGCGAGGCGTCGATCGTGAGGTCGGCGCCGCGCAGCCGGGCCCGCTTCAGCGCGGTCTCCGCCACCTCGTGCACAGCGACCAGCTGCGGCGGTCCGGTGCCGGGCAGCACGTCCGGGCGGGCGAGTTCCTGGAGGTCGCCGATGAGCGCGGCCAGCTCGGTCATCTGCGCCTTGACGCTGGCCAGGAGCGCCTTGCGGTCGTCGGGGGGCAGCGGCCGGCCGGTCTCCTCGCTGCGCGCGAGCAGTTCGATGTTGGTGCGCAGCGAGGTGAGCGGCGTGCGCAGTTCGTGGCCGGCGTCGGCGATCAGCTGCTGCTGCCGTTCGCGGGAGGAGGCGAGGGCGGCGGTCATGGAGTTGAAGGAGCGGGAGAGCCGGGCGATCTCGTCGTCGCCCTCGGCGGGGATGCGTACGGCCAGGTCCTCGGTACGGGCCACGTGCTCGACCGCATCGGTCAGCCGGTCCACGGGCTTGAGCCCGGTCCTGGCGATCCACAGGCCGGCGGCCCCGGCGCCGACGACGCCGCCGCCGGTGACCAGGAGCATGACCAGCGCGAGGGTGTTGAGGGGGCCGGTCACCTCGTCGAGGGGGCGGGAGACGGACACGGTCAGCACGCCCTCGCGGCCGTCGGCGCGGACCCGCATCTGCTGGGTGTAGACGCGGACGGCCTGGCCGGAGGTGGTGGTGCCGTCGCGGGTGACCTGTTGCAGCCGGCCTTCCGCGACGGCGATGTCCTGGGCCGTCACGTTGACCGCCTTGGGGCCGATGACGCACCGCCGGCCGTCCTGGTCGACGAACTGCACCCAGGCGGCGCCGGGCCCGAGGTGGTCGTCGGTCTGCGGCTTGGTGGAGCAGGGCAGGCCGACCAGGCGCTGGACACGGTCCGGGGACGCGCTGTCGCGCAGCTTCTGGTCCAGCGCGCTGGTGAGCTCCTGGCGAGTGAGGAACCAGCACGCGAAGGCGGCGACCGCCACCGCGACCGCCACCGCCACGGCGGTCAGCAGTGCCAGCCGGGAGCGGAGCGGCAGCCTGCGCAGCCGGCTCGTCACGGCGTGCCGCCCTCGGCCGTCCGCAGTACGTATCCGACGCCGCGGACGGTGTGCACGAGCCGCGGCTCGCCGCCCGCCTCGGTCTTGCGGCGCAGGTACATCACGTACACGTCCAGCGAATTGGACGACGGCTCGAAGTCGAAGCCCCAGACGGCCTTGAGGATCTGTTCCCGGGTGAGGACCTGGCGGGGGTGGGCGAGGAACATCTCGAGCAGGGTGAACTCGGTGCGGGTCAGCTCGACCCCGCGTCCGCCCCGGGTGACCTCGCGGGTGGCGAGGTTCATCCGCAGGTCGGCGAAGGTCAGCTCGTCGCCGCCGGCGGCCGGGACGGCCCCGGCGGCGGCCGCGTATGTGCTGCGGCGCAGCAGGGCGCGGATGCGGGCCAGCAGCTCGTCCAGCTCGAACGGTTTGACGAGGTAGTCGTCGGCGCCCGCGTCGAGCCCGGTGACCCGGTCGCCGACCGTGTCGCGGGCGGTGAGCATCAGGATGGGCACGGTCACGTGGGTGGCGCGCAGCCGCCGGGCGGCGGTCAGCCCGTCCATGCGGGGCATCAGCACATCGAGGACGATCAGCTCGGGGTCGTACGCCCGGACCTTGTCCAGCGCGTCGAGGCCGTCCACGGCGGTCTCGGTCTCGTAGCCCTCGAAGGCGAGGCTGCGCTGGAGGGCCTCGCGGACGGCCGGCTCGTCGTCGACGATCAGGATGCGGGCGGGCTGGTCGCCGTGCTCGGCGGGGCTCATGGGTCGGGTTCCTCACTCATGCCAACACTCGGTGTCAACGCCGGTCAGCCGCGGTCGACGGCGGTCGACGGCGGGGCGTCGACGAAGGCGTCATTGAAAGGCGGGGTTCCGCTGCTTTCAGCCTCGCACGGGCGGACGCGCCCGATGATCCCGGCGGCGACCCGGCGCGCCCGTGAGGCGTGGCTGTCGCCGCGCGCCGTCAAGGCCTGTCAGGCGTTGCTGTCGCCGCGCGCCGTCAAGGCCTGTCAGGCGTTGCTGTCGCTGCCACCGGCGCGCAGGTTGTCGAGGTCGGCCTTGACGGTGTTGATCGGGATGGAGAACCCCAGGCCGATGCTGCCCGCGCTGCTGGAGTTCTGGTCCGAAGCGGAGGAGTACATGGCCGAGTTGATCCCGATGATCTGGCCCTTCATGTTGATCAGCGCGCCGCCGGAGTTGCCGGGGTTGAGGGAGGCGTCCGTCTGGATGGCCTTGTAGGTGGTGGTCGAGGAGCCGACATCGCCGTTGTACTGGCCGCCGCCGAACTCGAACGGCCACTGTCCGCGGCCGCCGCCCGGCGCCTGCTGCCCCTGGCTCTCGTCGGTCGAGACGGTGACGTCCCGGTCGAGCGCGGAGACGATGCCGCTGGTGACGGTGCCGGTCAGCCCCTCGGGGGAGCCGATGGCGACGACCTGGTCGCCGACCCGGACCCCGCTGGAGTCGCCGAGCGTGGCGGGCCGCAGGCCACTGGCGCCCGAGACCTTGATCAGGGCCAGGTCCTTGCTGCGGTCGGTGCCGACGACGGTCGCGGACTTCTTGCTGCCGTCGCTGAAGGTGACCTTGATGGTGTCGGCGCCGGAGATGACGTGGTTGTTGGTGATGATCTCGCCACCGCTGGTGATGATCACGCCGGAGCCGGTGGACTGGCCGCTGCCGGAGGTGGCGCTGATCTCCACGATGCTGGGGCTGACCGCCGCCGCGACGGCGGCGACCCCGCCGGTCTTGCTGGAGGTGGCGCCCACGACGGTGGTCGTCGTGGTGGCGGCGTCCGGCTTCTCGGCGGCGTCCGTGACCAGAGCCGCTGTACCGCCGCCCACGAGCGCCGAGACCGCCGCCACGGCGGCGATCAGCAGGGCGGACCTGGGGACGCGCCGCTTGCGGTGGCCGCCGCCGGGTGGCGTGGGGACTGCCGCGGGGCCGGCGGGGTGACCGTGGCCCGCGCCCCCGCCCCCCGGCCACACGGTGATTCCGGAGGGGGTGGTGACGGGATCCTGCGGCCGGTGCGTGGGCGGCGCGGGGTAGCCGGACCACGCGCCGTACGGGTGCTGCTGGGGCTCGTGATCGCCGGTGCGGGGCGTGTTCTCCGTCATGTCTACGACTGTGCGCAGCGAAGATGAGAACTTTCTGAGTGCTCGCTGAGAAGCCCGGCAGAAGCCGGTATGCCCGGGATAAGGGACGAGGGCTACCGAAGACAACTCGGCGCGAGGCGCGGCGCGGGCGCCGGACGAGGCGGAACGGCGCGAGGAGCAGACAAGGCGGAACGGCGCGGGTCCCGGACGAGGCCGAACGGCACGAGGAACAGACAATGCGGAACGGCGCGGGTCCCGGACGAGGCCGAACGGCACGAGGAACAGACAATGCGGAACGGCGCGGGTCCCGGACGAGGCCGAACGGCACGAGGAACAGACAAGGCGGAACGGCGCGGGTCCTACGCGCAGCCGCAGGACCGCCGCACCACCAGCGCCGACGGGAACTGCCGCACCCGCTCGCGCCGCGAGGACACCGGCCGTACCGCGTCGTCCAGCACCAGGTCGACCGCCGCGCGCGCCATCGCGGGCCGGTCGGAGGCGACGGTGGTCAGCGGCGGGTCGGTCAGCGCCGCCTCCTTCACGTCGTCGAAGCCGGCGACCGCCAGCTCCCCGGGCACATCGATGCGCAGCTCGCGGGCCGCCCGCAGGACGCCGATCGCCTGGTCGTCGGTGGCGCAGAAGACGGCCGGCGGCCGGTCGGGGCCGGACAGCAGCCCCAGGGCGACCTTGTAGGCGTCGTACCGGTTGTACGGGGCCTGGAAGAGCCGTCCCTCGGTGGAGCGCCCGGCCTCCGTCATGGCCCGGCGCCAGCCCTCGACGTGGTCGGTGACCGGGTCGCCGACGGTCGGGGTGATCTCCATGCCGCCGATGCACGCCACGTACTCGTATCCGTGCTCCAGCAGATGGCGCACGGCGAGCTGCGCGCCGCCGATGTCGTCCAGCACCACGGCGACGTCGTCGATCGCCTCGGGGCGCTCGTGCAGCAGCACGACCCGGGCGTCCCAGGCCTCGATCTCGGCGGCGGCGTTCTCGCTGAGGCCCTGGCTGATGAGGATCAGCCCGGACACCCGCATGCCGAGGAAGGCGCGCAGGTAGTGCACCTCGCGCTCGTCGAGGTAGTCGGAGTTGCCGACGAGCACCATCTTTCCGCGCTCGGAGGCGGCCTGCTCGACGGCGTGCGCCATCTCGCCGAAGAACGGCTGGCGCGCGTCGGGCACGATCAGCCCTATGAGGTCGGTGCGCCGGCTGGCCATCGCCTGGGCGACCCGGTCCGGCCGGTAGCCGAGCTCCTTGATCGCGGCGAGTACCCGCTCGCGCGTGGCCGGGGCGACCGGCCTTGGTCCGTTATTGATGACGTAACTGACGACCGCGGTGGACGTCCCCGCCAGCCTTGCCACATCATCCCGTGTCACCTTGGCCACGCGCGGCAGTCTACGCGGGTCCAGCTATGTGTTGGCCGGGCGTGCGACGCCCGTTTTCACGTTCCGGTCGCGCTGCACCCCGGCGGTCGGCGCTTCGCCGTGCGCGGCCCTCGCGGCCTCGGACCGCCGCTTGGCCTCGTCGGCACCGCGGTCGCCCTTCTCCGGGGAGACGAAACGGTAGCCGACATTCCGCACGGTGCCGATCAAGGACTCGTGTTCCGGGCCGAGTTTGGCCCTCAGCCGCCGTACGTGCACGTCGACCGTGCGGGTGCCGCCGAAGTAGTCGTAGCCCCACACCTCCTGCAACAGCTGCGCCCGGGTGAACACCCGACCGGGGTGCTGGGCCAGGTACTTGAGGAGCTCGAACTCCTTGAATGTGAGATCCAGCACACGGCCCTTGAGCTTGGCGCTGTACGTGGCCTCGTCGACCGAAAGGTCGCCGTTGCGGATCTCCATCGGGCTGTCGTCGGTCGTGATCTGCTGGCGGCCCATCGCCAGCCGCAGCCGGGCCTCGACCTCGGCGGGGCCGGCGGTGTCGAGCAGGACGTCGTCGATGCCCCAGTCAGCGGTGACGGCGGCGAGGCCGCCCTCCGTGACCACGAGGATCAGCGGACAGCCCGGGCCGGTGGAGCGCAGGAGCTGGCACAGGCTGCGCACCTGGGGCAGGTCGCGCCGGCCGTCGATGAGGATCACGTCCGCGCCGGGGGTGTCCACGAGGGCCGGGCCCTCGGCCGGGGCCACCCGCACGTTGTGCAGGAGCAGCCCGAGCGCGGGGAGCACCTCCGTGGAGGGCTGCAGCGCGTTGGTCAGCAGCAGGAGGGAGCTCACCGGTCACCACCGCCCCTGGCCGCCGTCTTCTTATGGTCGTACACGCTTCGCTCGCCCATTACGTCGGTTCCTCCTCGGTCCCTGCGAGAGGGGGCACCTCCCAGGCCCCTGGCCTGGGGGAGTGTGCGGCTACTGGCTAGTACCGATACTGCTTCGTGCGGAAGGCGCTCGAAAGCACAAAATGCGCCTGAAAGCACAAAAGGACCCGGGGGCTGCTTTGCCCGGATCCTCTTCCCAGAAGAATAACCCACATGACACGTGGGCTTAAGGCGTCCTCCGCGCCGTCTCCCCTTCCCCCGGCCACCGCGCGAAGGCGCCTGACCGGGCTGCTGACGGACGACGGGGTGCGCATCGAGGCAGCGTACGAGCCCCTGGCGCCGGGCGCGGCGGATACGGCTGACCTGGGCGCGGCGGATACGGCCGACCGGGCGAGGGGCGGCGGCCTGGCGGGGGGCAGCCTGGCGGCGAGCGGCCTGGCGGCGGGCAGCCTGGCGAGGGGCGGCCAGGCGAGCCGCGACCTGGCGGCGAGCGGCCTGGCGGCGGGCGGCCTGGCGAGGGGCGGCCCGGTGACGGGCGGCCCGGTGACGGGCGGCCAGCCGAGGGGCGGCCAGGCGAGCCGCAACGTGGTGACGGGCGGCCCGGTGACGGACGACCCGGTGACGGACGACCAGGTGGCGGGCCCGGCGATCGTGGTGGCGCACGGCTTCACCGGCGCGCTGGAGCGGCCCGCGCTGCGGCGCGCCGCTGCGGTGCTGGGCCGGCACGCGGCCGTGGTCACGTTCTCCTTCCGGGGCCACGGGCGCTCCGGCGGGCGCTCCACGGTCGGCGACCGGGAGGTCCTGGACCTGGCCGCCGCGGTGCGGTGGGCGCGCCGACTCGGGCACCGGCGGGTCGCCACAGTCGGGTTCTCGATGGGCGGCTCGGTGGTGCTGCGCCACGCGGCGCTGTACGGGGCGGGTGCGGGGCCGGGGTCGGGGCCCGGATCGGGTGCGGGGTCGGGTGCGCAGCCGGGGGCGGGGGCTGCGTCGGAGCCGGGTATGGGACTGGGGGCATTGGAAGCGAAAGGGTGCGCGGGGGCGCGCGAAGCGGCGCACGCTGACGTGGTGGTGGCAGTGAGCGCCCCCGCCCGCTGGTACTACCGGGGAACCGCCCCGATGCGCCGCGTGCACTGGGCGATCACCCGCCCGACCGGGCGCCTGGTCTCCCGCTACGGGCTGCGTACCCGCATCGACTCCCGCGGCTGGGACCCCGAACCCCTCTCCCCGGTGGCGGCGGCCCCGCTGATCGCCCCCACGCCGCTGCTGATCGTCCACGGCGACCGGGACCCCTACTTCCCGCTTGACCACCCGCGGACCCTGGCCGAAGCGGCGGACCCGTCGTCCACAGAGCTGTGGATCGAGCCGGGCTTCGGCCACGCGGAGAACGCGGCGGACGCCGCCCTGTTGGACCGGATCGCCGCCTGGGCCACGGCCCACCTATGAGCACGCCGGCCGCCACACACCCCCGCCCTGCTGCACCGACGCACCTGCTGCACCAACGCACCTGCTGCACCGACACACCTGCTGCACCGACGCCCCGCCTGGGCCACGGCCCACCTCGCGAAATGCCCCCGCTCCGCCGGGCGCGGAGCGGGGGGACGCGGAAGGGGAAGGATGCGGAAGGGGAAGGATGCGGAAGGGGGAGCATGCGGGGGAGGCAGGCTCACTCCGTCTCGGCCAGCGGCTCCGCGAACTGCGCCTCGTACAGCCGGGCGTACGCCCCGCCGGCCGCCCGCAGCGCGTCGTGGGTGCCCTGCTCCACGATCCGCCCCGACTCCATCACGAGGATCACGTCCGCGTCGCGGATCGTGGACAGGCGGTGGGCGATCACGAAGCTGGTGCGGCCGGTCCGCAAGGAGGCCATCGCGTGCTGGATCAGCACCTCCGTACGGGTGTCGACCGAGCTCGTGGCCTCGTCCAGGACCAGGATCGCGGGCTCGGCCAGGAACGCCCGGGCTATGGTGATCAGCTGCTTCTCGCCGACGCTGATGTTGGAGCCCTCGTCGTCGATCACCGTGTCGTAGCCGTCCGGCAGAGTCCGTACGAAGCGGTCGACATGCGTGGCCTTGGCCGCCTCCACGATCTTGTCGAAGGAGGCGTCCTGCGACCCGTACGCGATGTTGTCCGCGATCGTCCCGCCGAAGAGCCAGGTGTCCTGGAGCACCATGCCGATGTTGGAGCGCAGCTCCTCCCGGCTCATGGCGGCGATGTCCACCCCGTCCAGCGTGATCCGCCCTCCGCTGACCTCGTAGAACCGCATCAGCAGATTGACCAGGGTGGTCTTCCCCGCGCCGGTCGGGCCGACGATCGCCACCGTCTGGCCCGGCCGCACCGACAGCGACAGGTCCTCGATCAGCGGCTTGTCCGGGTCGTAGCGGAAGGAGACGTCCTCGAACTCCACCCGGCCGCGCACCCGCTCCGGCCGCACCGCCTCCGCCGCGTCCGGCCGCTGCTCCGGCGCGTCCAGCAGCTCGAAGACCCGCTCGGCCGACGCGACGCCCGACTGCACCAGGTTGGCCATCGAGGCGACCTGGGTGAGCGGCTGGCTGAACTGGCGCGAGTACTGGACGAACGCCTGGACGTCGCCGATCGACAGCGCCCCACTGGCCACCCGCAGCCCGCCGACCACGGCGACCAGCACATAGTTGAGGTTGCCGATGAACATCATCGCCGGCTGGATGATCCCGGAGATGAACTGGGCCCGGAAGCCCGCCTCGTACAGCTTCTCGTTCTGCGCCCGGAAGAGTTCCGCCGACTCCTTCTGCCGGCCGAACACCTTCACCAGCGAGTGGCCGGTGTACATCTCCTCGATGTGGGCGTTCAGCTTGCCGGTGGTCTTCCACTGCGCCACGAACTGCGGCTGCGCCCGCTTGCCCACCTTCGTCGCCACCACCACCGACACCGGCACGGTCACCAGCGCGACCAGCGCCAGCAGCGGCGAGATCCAGAACATCATGGCCAGCACGCCCACGATGGTCAGCAGCGAGGTCATGATCTGGCTGAGGGTCTGCTGGATGGTCTGCTGGATGTTGTCGATGTCGTTGGTGGCCCTCGACAGCACCTCGCCGCGCGGCTGCTTGTCGAAGTACGACAGCGGCAGCCGGGCCAGCTTCGCCTCGACGTCCTCGCGCATCCGGAAGACCATGCGCTGCACCACGACCGTGGCGATCCGCGCCTGGAAGAGGTTCAGCAGCGAGGAGAACGCGTAGATCGCGGTCACCCACAGCAGCACGGTCCCCACCGCGTCGAAGTCGATGCCCTGTCCGGGCACCACGTCCATGGACGCGACCATGTCGGCCACCGTGCCCTGGCCCGACCGCCGCAGCCCTTCGACCGCCTCGGCCTTGGTGGCGTCGGCGGGCAGCTGCCGCCCGATGATGCCCGCGAAGATCAGGTCCGTCGCCTTGCCGAGGATCTTCGGGCCGAGCACCGACAGCGCGACGCTGACCGCGCCCAGCGCGAGCACCGTCAGCGCCATGCCGCGCTCGGGCCGCAGCAGCTTCAGCAGCCGGCGGCTCGAGCCCTTGAAGTCCATGCTGCGCTCGGTCGGCTGCCCGCCCATGAACCGCCCGGGTCCAGCCGCCGGCGCGGGGCCCCTCCGGGGCGCCGCGGCGGCGGGCGCCGGGGCGCTCTTCTCACTCATGCCCCTCTACCCCGCTCAGTCTCGGCACGCTCCAACGCGCAGGCTTCCCTCGTCACTGCTCGCTCCTCCGTCGCTGCGCGGCTCCTCAGTCCAGCCCGCGCAGCGCGCCAAGACACGCTCATGCCCCTCTACCCCGCTCAGTCCCGGCACGCTCCAACGCGCAGGCTTCCCTCGTCACTGCTCGCTCCTCCGTCGCTGCGCGGGACACGCTCATGCCGCCTCCTGCTCGGTGAGCTGGGAGAGCACGATCTCCCGGTAGGTCTGGTTGTGCTCCATCAGCTCGGCGTGGGTGCCGGTGCCGACGACGCGCCCCTCGTCGAGCACCACGATGCGGTCCGCGCCCCGGATCGTGGACACCCGCTGGGCGACGATGACGACCGTCGCGTTCTCCGTCTCCGCCGCCAGCGCGGCGCGCAGCCGCGCGTCCGTGGCGTAGTCCAGCGCCGAGAAGGAGTCGTCGAAGAGGTAGACGGACGGCCTGCGGACCAGCGCCCGGGCGATCGCGAGCCGCTGCCGCTGGCCGCCGGAGACGTTTCCGCCGCCCTGCGCGATGGGGGCCTCAAGGCCGCCGTCCATGCGCTCGACGAAGTCGCGGGCCTGGGCGATCTCCAGGGCGCGCCACAGCTCCTCGTCGGTCGCGTCCGGCTTTCCGTACCGCAGGTTCGAGGCGACCGTGCCGGAGAAGAGGTACGGCTTCTGCGGGACCAGCCCGATGGTCTCGGCCATCACGACCGGGTCCATGTCCCGTACGTCCACCCCGTCCAGGTGCACACTGCCGTCGGTCGCGTCGAACAGCCGGGGCACCAGCCCCAGCAGGGTGGACTTGCCGCTGCCGGTCGAACCGATGACGGCCGTGGTCTGGCCGGGCCTGGCGACCAGGGAGACGTCGCGCAGCACGGGCTCCTCGGCGCCCGGGTAGCGGAACTCCACGCCCCGCAGCTCGAGCAGCCCCTCGCGCCGCAGCGGCGGGACGGGCTTCAGGGGCAGGGCGACGCTGGTCTCGGTCTCCAGCACCTCCTGGATGCGCTCGGCGCACACCTCGGCCCGCGGCACCATCATGAACATGAAGGTGGCCATCATCACGGCCATCAGAATCTGCATCAGATAGCTGAGGAACGCCGTCAGCGCGCCGATCTGCATGTCCCCGCTGTCGATGCGGTGCCCGCCGAACCAGACGACGGCGACGCTGGAGAGGTTCACCACCATCATCACGGCGGGGAACATCAGCGCCATCAGCCGGCCGGCCTTCAGCGACACGTCGAACAGGTCGGTGTTGGCCTCGGTGAAGCGTTTCCGCTCGTGCTCGTCGCGGACGAAGGCACGGATGACGCGGATGCCGGTGATCTGCTCGCGCAGCACCCGGTTGACCGTGTCGATGCGCTCCTGGACGCCGCGGAACAGCGGACGCATCCGCCGCACGATCAGCGACACGATGACGCCCAGGACCGGCACGATGAGCAGCAGCAGCCCGGAGAGCGGAACGTCCTGGTTGAGCGCCATGACGACGCCGCCCACACACATGATCGGCGCCGAGACCATCAGGGTGAACGACATCAGGCACAGCATCTGCACCTGCTGCACGTCGTTGGTGGTGCGGGTGATGAGGGAAGGCGCGCCGAAGTGGCCCACCTCGCGGGCGGAGAAGGACTGCACACGGTCGAAGACGGCGGCGCGCACATCGCGGCCGAGCGCCATCGCCGTGCGGGCGCCGTAGTAGACGGCGCCGATGGAGCAGACGATCTGCGCCAGCGTGACGGCGATCATCACGCCGCCGACGCGCAGGATGTAGCCGGTGTCTCCCTTCACGACACCGTCGTCGATGATGTCCGCGTTGAGCGTCGGCAGATAGAGCGTCGCCAGCGTCTGCACCAGCTGCAGCACGACGATCAGAGCGATCGATCGGGTGTAGGGCCTCAGGTATGCCCGTATAAGTCGGACCAGCACACCGGAACCCTAAGCGAGCACCCCGGGCCGCGACCGGCGATTTACCGGTCTGCCGCCGGACCCCGTCATCATGGGGGACGGCAGATGACGGGAGAGGGATCGCGATGGCGATGAAGAACACGGCGGGACCGCCGGCCGGCACCATCCGGTACTGGGCCGCGGCCAAGGCGGCCGCCGGCACCGCCGAGGAGCCGTACGCTGCGGCGACGCTCGCCGAGGCCCTGGACGCCGCCCGGCGGCGGCACGCCGCGCGGCCGGAGTTCGCGCGGGTGCTGGGGCGGTGTTCGTTCCTGGTCGACGGCGACCCCGTCGGCACCCGTGATCACAAGACGGTCCAACTGGCCGAGGGCGGCACGGTCGAGGTGCTCCCGCCGTTCGCAGGAGGGTGACCCCGACGTCATGAGCAACCACTACGACCCGTACGGGTCGGCGGAGCAGCCGCCCTACCAGCAGCCGTACCAGGGCCAGGAGGGCCAGCAGGGCCGGCAGCACTACGAGGGCCAGCCGGGCTACGAGGGCCAGCCGGGCTACGAGGGCTACGCCGGGCAGGAACAGCACGGCCATCAGCACGGCCATCAGCACGGCCAGTACGGCTGGCCTGGGTACGAGGGCGCCGCCGCGTCGTACGACGGGCAGCAGGCGTACCAGCACCCGCAGCAGCAGGGGTACGCCCAGCCCCAGGCGTACCCCCAGCAGCAGACATACCCGGAGCAGGGATACGCCCAGCAGGGATACGCCCAGCAGGGACATGCCCAGCAGGGGTACGCGCAGCAGGGGTACACACAGCAGGGGTACGCCCAGCACGCCGAGCCACAGCAGTGGCACCCGCAGGACGGCCAGGGCCACCAGAGCGGCCAGGCATACCAAGGCCCGACGCAGCAGAACCAGACGTACCCAGGCCAGAGCCACCAAGGCCAGGGGCAGCACGGCCAGACCCACCAAGGCCAGGCGCAGCAGGGCCGGACGCATCAGAGCCAGGCACAGCACGGCCAGGCGTACCAGCAGCCATACGCCCCCTCCTGGGACGGGGGCGGACAGCCGCGCCAGGGCCCCGGACCGGGCGGCTACGGGACGACCGACACCGTCCAGTTCGCGGCCGCGCCGCACCACGCCGCCCAGGCAGAGCCCATCGGCCCCAGGCCCACCGCGCCGGCCCGGCTCGTCCCCAACGTCGTCCCCGAGCCCGCCGCCGCCCGTCCCGCCGCCGCCCGTCCCGCCGCCGCCCGTCCCGCCACCGCCCGTCCCGCCGAGGCCGCCGCGTCCGAAGCCGCCGCCCGTTCCGCCGAGGCCACCGCGCCCGAAGCCGCCGCCCGTTCCGCCGAGGCCACCGCGCCCGAAGCCGCCGCCCGTTCCGCCGAGGCCACCGCGCCCGAAGCCGCCGCCCGTTCCGCCGAGGCCACCGCGCCCGAAGCCGCCGCCAAGCCGCTCACCGCCGCGCAGCGGGCCCGCGCCGAGGGCCGCTCGCCGATCATCGCGCCGGGCCTGACGCCCGCCGCCCTGACCGCCGTGCTCGCCGCCCTCCTCGCGGTCACCGCGCCGCTGGCGCGGCCCGCCGTGGCCGTGGTCGTGGTGCTGCTGCAGGCGGTCACCGCGGCCGGCTGGTTCCGGCTCAACGGCATGTGGCCCGCCCGGCAGGGCATCGCGCTGGCCTTCGCGGGCGGCCTGGCCGCGGACATCGGCCTGCTGACCACCGAGCGCGCGCACGCCCCGACGGTGATCATGGGCACGCTCGGTGTATGGCTGCTGCTGGTGCTGATCCTCCAGCTGCGCAGCCACGCCTCGCCCGACGAGCGGCTGTACGGCCTGACGGCGACCGTCGCCTCGACCGCCGTAACCGTGATCGCGGCCGGGCACCTGGCCGCGGTGGCCGAGTCCTCGGACGCCGTCGTGGTGGGGGCGGCCGCCGTCGCGGTGGCGGCGCTCGTCCGGGCCCTGCCGCTGCCGGGCGCGGTCACCGTGGTGCTGGCCCTGGCGGCGTCCGCCGGGGCGGGCCTGGCGGCCACCCGGGTGACCGACACCGGCACCACCGGCGCCGTGTCGCTGGGCCTGGCGGCGGGGGTGTGCGCGCTGATCGGGCTGCGGGTGGCCAGCTACGACTATCCGTCCCGCTTCGTCCACATGACCGCGGGCGTCGCCCTCCCGCTCGCCGCCGCGGCCCCGGCGATCTATGTGATCGGCCGGGCGCTGGGGTGACCCGGACCTCGCCACACGTGTGACCGGCCCGGGCACGGGTGTGACCGGGCACAGGTGTGATCGGGCCCCGGTGTGATCGGGTCCGGGTGTGATCGGGTCCGGGTGTGATCGGGCACGGGTGTGATCGGGCCCCGGTGTGATCGGGCCCCGGTGTGATCGGGTCCGGGTGTGATCGGGCACGGGTGTGATCGGGCACGGGTGTGATCGGACCCGGGCACGGGTGTGATCCGGGCCTCGCCACCCGGCGACTCCCACACCGCGGCGGTTAGGCTCGCAGCCTCAGGCGCCGGCCTGAGCCAGAGCATGGGGGACCCAACGCAATGCGCGCACTGAGAATCACACTGATCGTCTTCGTCGTCCTCGGCGTCCTGTTCGTCGCCGCGGACCGCCTGGCGGTCTACCTGGCGGAGTCCGAGGCCGCCGACAAGATCAAGAGCAGCCAGGGGCTGACCAGCACCCCGGACGTCTCGATCAAGGGCTTCCCCTTCCTGACCCAGGTCGCCGGCAAGGAGCTGGACGAGGTCGAGATCGGCATGGACGGGCTGACCACGGACGCGGGGGGCGGCCGTTCGGTGCGCGTCACCGAGCTGACGGCCACGCTGCACGATGTCCGGATATCCAGCAGCTTCTCGTCCGCCACCGCCGACAGCGCCACCGGGTCCGCGCACATCAGCTACGCGGACCTGTCCACGGCCGCGGGCCAGGGGATCACGGTCGGCTACGCCGGGGAGGACCAGTCGGGCCGCGGCCGCGTCAAGATCACCGGGCAGCTCCTGGGCTTCAGCGTCAGCACGCTCTCGACGGTCACCATCGTCAACGGCGACACGATCCGGCTGCACGCCGAGTCCGTCCCGGGCGGCAACATCCCCGGTGCGGAGCAAAAGGTCCGGCAGCGGACGGACATGGAGCGGAAGATCGACGGTCTGCCGACGGGCATGCGGCTGGACAAGGTGGAGACGACCAAGGACGGCATAGACGTGTCGGTGGTGGGTAAGAACGTCGAGCTGGCGGGCTGACCGACCCGGCGGGGTCCACGACGAGACCCATAGCGGGCTCCGTGCCGAGACCCGTGCCGAGACCCGTGCCGAGATCCGTGGCGGGGTCCATGGCGGGGCCCATGGCGAGGTCCGTGGGGGGCCCATGGCGAGGTCCACGCCGAGAGGTCCAGGGCGTCGTCCACGCACTGAGACGATCCCGCTCGCGCTGATGGACATCCAGGGGCGCCCGGCACCCCGTCGACCGCCCCACAGGGCGCCGCACGGCCACGCCATCCCACATTCCGGACAATCTCGTCTCACGATACGACACCCCGGTGACATGCCCGGCCGTCCGTCCCTACGATCGGACGCATGAAGCGACAGGCGGATCTCACGAAGCGGCGGGCAGTAGACCTGTGCCGCGTGGCCGCCATGCTCTGTCGCGCCGCCTGACGAGGACGCGCGGCCTGCCCGGCGTACGGCCCGCGCTCCTATCGGCCCGTCAGCCGAGCCCGCCCGACTCCGTTCCCGCGCCCGCTACCGAACCCCGCGTAGCCCGCGTTCCGACGCGTACCCGTACCGCCGCAACTGCCCCGGAGGAGAGAAACATGAGCCGCAGTGACGTCCTGGTGGACGCCGACTGGGTACAGGCCCACATCGATGACCCCAAGACGGTCATCGTGGAGGTCGACGAGGACACCTCTGCCTACGACAAGAACCACATCAAGAACGCCATCCGCATCGACTGGAAGCAGGACCTCCAGGACCCGGTGCGCCGCGACTTCGTCGACCAGGCGGGCTTCGAGAAGCTGCTGTCCGAGAAGGGCATCGCCAACGACGACACGGTCGTGCTCTACGGCGGCAACAACAACTGGTTCGCGGCTTATGCCTACTGGTACTTCAAGCTCTACGGCCACCAGGACGTGAAGCTCCTCGACGGCGGCCGCAAGAAGTGGGAGCTCGACTCCCGCGACCTGGTCGCCGAGGTCCCGTCCCGGCCCAAGACCGAGTACAAGGCCAAGGCCCAGGACACCTCGATCCGCGCCTTCCGCGACGACGTCGTGGCGGCCATCGGCTCGCTGAACCTGGTGGACGTCCGCTCCCCCGACGAGTTCTCCGGCAAGCTGCTCGCCCCGGCGCACCTCCCGCAGGAGCAGTCGCAGCGGCCGGGCCACGTGCCGTCCGCCCGCAACATCCCGTGGTCGAAGTCCGCCAACGACGACGGCACCTTCAAGTCCGACGACGAGCTCAAGGCCCTCTACGAGGGCGAGGGCGTCGACCTGTCGAAGGACACCATCGCCTACTGCCGCATCGGTGAGCGCTCCGCTCACACCTGGTTCGTCCTGCACGAGCTGCTCGGCCAGCCGAACGTGAAGAACTACGACGGCTCCTGGACCGAGTACGGCTCGCTCGTCGGCGTGCCGATCGAGCTCGGCGCCAACGGCTGACCCTCCTCCCTCCCCGAACGTCTCCCCCGAACGTAAGGACAGTCCCCATGTGTGGAGCAACGGCCGGCGGCCCCGACGCGTCGACCATCAAGCCCGGCGAAACCACGATCCAGGGCTCGGTGACCCGTAACGGCGAGCCGGTCACCGGCTACGTGCGGCTGCTGGACAGCACCGGCGAGTTCACCGCCGAGGTCCCCACCTCGGCGACCGGACAGTTCCGCTTCTACGCCGCCGAGGGCACCTGGACGCTGCGCGCCCTGGTCCCGGGCGCGACCGCGGACCGCACCGTCGTCGCCCAGAAGGGCGGCCTGGCGGAGGTCGCCATCGCGGTCTGATCGCCGGTCTGGTCGGCGATCTGGTCGGCGGCCTGGTCGGCGGCTTGGTCGCCGGACGGACCGCAGTCTGATCGCGGCCTGACCGCGGTCCGACCGGACCGTACGGACAGCGGCGCGGAACAGCGCGGACAGCACGGCCGGAGGGCCGCACCCCGGGGTTGGACGCCTCGGCGGGGTGCGGTCCTCCGGGTCGTTCCGGAGTCGTTCCGAAGTCGTTCCGGAGATCGTTCCAGGGTCGTTCCGGAGATCGCTCCGGAGCCCTTCCGGAGCCCTTCCGCCGCTGTCCACGTCTGTCCCGGGCGGCGCCCCGGACGTATCCTGGGGATATGTACGCGCGACGCCGCCACGCATACTTCATCCTGATGGGCGCGTGTCTGACGCTGTTCGTCTCGGCGTGGGGATTCGTACGCCTATGGTCCGTCCCGGCCGCGGTCGCCATGTGCGTCGTCGCCATGGTCATCCCCCCACTGGCCGCCATCGTGGCCAACCGCAAGGGGCCGGAGGACCGGTGGTGGGACGAGTCGGGCGACGAGGAGTCCGACCGGTGGTGGCGGGAGCTGGACGAGTACCACCACCGCCGCTAGGAGCGGCGGGAGCGGTGCCCAGCGGACGAGTGCTCCGTAGTCGTTGAGCGCTCACCAGCCGAGATGAGCGCCTCGCTCACCAGCCGAGATGAGCGCCTCCGTAGTCGATGAGCGGCCCAGCCGAGACGAGCGCCCAGCAGCCCACAAGCGCTCAGTAGACGAGCGCCTGCACGCCGTCCGGCATGATCTCGCTGACGAACACCTGCGCGCCCGCGATCCGGGCGCCCCCGATGAGGTCCTTCTCCTCGATGTCCCGGCGGGCCGCGCACTGCGAGCACACCGTGATCGTGCCGCCCGCGAGGATGCCCTCGATCAGGTCCGGCAGCGGCGCGGCGTGCGGCAGCTCGAACTCGGCCGCGCGTCCCGGGAGCGCGAACCAGGTGGACTCCCCGGTCAGCCACAGCGACACCTCCACGCCGCTCGCGGCGGCCACCGCCGCGACCGTGAACGCCTGGGAGCACCGCTCGGGCGCGTCCGCGCCCGCCGTCACCTTGATCACCAGCTTCTTCGCCATGGGGCCAGCCTAGGCCGAGCGGGAGACCTCGAAGAGCCGGTCCGCGGACCGGCGACTAGACTCGGCCCCGGTCCATGACCGTTCCGCGAGTCCCACCGGAACACCCCACTCCTCCAAGGAGCGCGCTCGTGCTTGAGGCAGTCTTCACCACCCTGATGATCCTGGTCGTCGTCGCCACGCTCGGTTTCGCCGCACTGACCTGGAAGAAGCTGTACCAGGGCCAGCGCTGACCCGCCCGGCTGCCCGGCACCCCGTCCGCCCCTCCCTTCCCTTCTCCCTCCCCACGGATCGCCTGAACTCATGATCGAGATCCCGTCCGACCTCCACCCGGACCTCGTGCCGCTCGCCTTCCTCCTCGGCAACTGGGAGGGCGCGGGCGTCTACGACTTCCCCGGGACCGAGAAGTGCAACTTCGGGCAGGAAGTGACCTTCACCCACGACGGGCGTGACTTCCTGGAGTACGTCTCGCACAGCTGGGTGCTCGACGGCGACGGCAAGAAGGTCCGCCCGCTGGAGACCGAGTCCGGCTACTGGCGGATCGGCGAGGACCGCAAGGTCGAGATCGTCATGATCCGCGACCAGGGCGTGGTCGAGGTCTGGTACGGCGAGCTGGCCGAGGGCAAGCCGCAGATCGACGTGGTGACCGACGCCGTGGCCCGTACGGCGGCCTCCGGGCCCTACTCCGGTGGCAAGCGACTCTACGGCTACGTCAAGAGCGACCTGATGTGGGTCGGCGAGAAGGCCACCCCGGACGTGCCGCTGCGGCCGTACATGTCCGCGCACCTGAAGAAGGTCGTGGACCCGCGCGAATGGGCCAAGGACCTCAAGGACCTCCCGGACGACGGCATCGCCTTCTTCCGCTGACGCACGGGCGTCCGGGCCCCCGCCTACACTGGCACCGTGGCGACCACCGACTGGAAGACAGACCTGCGGGAGCGCGGCTATCGCCTGACGCCGCAGCGCCAGCTCGTGCTCGAGGCCGTCGACCACCTCGAGCACGCCACCCCGGACGAGATCCTCACCGAGGTGCGCCGCACCGCCAGCGGCGTCAACATCTCCACGGTCTACCGCACCCTGGAGCTGCTGGAGGAGCTGGGGCTGGTCAGCCACGCCCATCTCGGGCACGGCGCTCCCACCTACCACCTGGCCGACCGGCACCACCACATCCACATGGTCTGCCGGGACTGCACGGATGTGATCGAGGCCGATCTGTCGGTGGCCGAGCCGTTCACCCGGCAGCTTCGGGCGAGCTTCGGTTTCGACACCGACATGAAGCACTTCGCGATCTTCGGCCGCTGCGCCAAGTGCTCCGCCGCCCGCGCGGCCGACGGCCCCGGCCCGCGGGACGCCTCGGAGCCGGACCGTGCGGTCGAGTCCTAGGCCGGGCCGGGTCGTAGGCTGAGCGCATGAAGAGCCCTTTGCTGTCGCTGCCCGGCGCCGTCCCCGGCGAGGGCCCCGACGAAGGCGTCGCCGCGCACTACGGCGACCTGTTCCGCGAGCAGCGCACGCTCGCCGACGGCTCCGGCTTCGTGGACCTGTCGCACCGCGGTGTGGTCACGGTCAGCGGCCCGGACCGGCTGAGCTGGCTGCACCTTCTGCTCACCCAGCACGTGAGCGAACTCCCCGCCGGCCAGGCCACGGAGGCGCTGATTCTCTCCGCGCACGGCCACATCGAGCACGCGCTGTACATAGTCGACGACGGCGAGACCACCTGGGCCCATGTGGAGCCAGGCACCCAGGGCGAGCTGATCGCGTACCTGGAGAGCATGAAGTTCTTCTACCGGGTGGAGATCGCGGACCGCACCGAGGAGTTCGCGGTCGTGTACCTCCCGGCGGGCAGCATCGCCGAAACCCCCGAGGGCGCCGTGGTCCGCGAGACCCCGTACGGCCGGGACCTGTTCCTGCCCCGCGCCCAGCTGGAGTCCTTCGCCGCGGCGAGCGGTCCTCCGGCCGGGGTGCTGGCGTACGAGGCGCTGCGCGTCGAGGCGCACCGCCCGCGGGTCGGCCTGGAGACCGACCACCGGACGATCCCGCACGAGCTGGGCTGGATCGGCACCGCCGTGCACCTCCACAAGGGCTGCTACCGCGGCCAGGAGACCGTCGCCCGGGTGCAGAACCTGGGCAAGCCGCCCCGGCGGCTGGTCTTCCTCCACCTGGACGGCAGCGAGGTGGCCCTGCCCGGCCACGGCGCGCCCGTGCGGCTCGCCTCGGACGGCGCGGAGGGACGCCCGCTGGGCTTCGTGACGACCTCGGCCCGCCACTATGAGCTGGGGCCGATCGCGCTGGCGCTGGTCAAGCGGAACGTGCCCGTGGACGCGCCGCTGATCGCGGATACGACGGCCGCGGCACAAGAGGTCGTCGTCGAGCCGTAGCCCCACCGGCCGCCCGCCCAGCCAGCCGTCCGGCCATCCGGCACCGGCCGCCCGCCCATCTGACCACCCCGGCGCCGGCCTCCCGCCCCACCGGCCGCCCACGCCCCCGGCCGCCCACGCCCCCGGCCGCCCGCGCCCCCGCCGGGGCGCGCCTCAGACCTCGACGATCACCGTGAACGGGCCGTCGTTCGTGAGCGAGACCTTCATGTCCGCCCCGAACCGGCCCGTCTCCACCTGCGCGCCCAGCTCCCGCAGCCGCGCCACGACCTCGTCCACCAGCGGCTCGGCGACCTCGCCCGGCGCGGCCGCGTTCCAGGTGGGCCGACGGCCCTTGCGCGCGTCGCCGTAGAGCGTGAACTGGCTGATGACCAGCAGCGGGGCGCCCAGGTCCGAGCAGGACTTCTCGCCCTCCAGGATGCGCACGGACCACAGCTTGCGGGCCAGCTGCGCCGCCTTCTCCGGAGTGTCGTCGTGGGTCACCCCGACCAGGACGCACAGCCCCTGTCCGACGATCTCCCCGACCGTCTCGCCGTCGACGACGACGCTCGCCCCGTTCACTCTCTGTACCACAGCACGCATACGGTCAATCATGCCCTGACTCCTTCCGGGGCCGATCGGGTGGAAGCGCGCTGCGAACGAACCGCGCACAGTGGCACGATGCGTGCAGGCGGTGCGCAATGGGCACAACGCGATCAGCTCGCGTCGCACCGCATGGAGGGGACGGAAACCGCATGATCACATCCGGCACCGGGCAGCCGCCCGGGCCCGCACCGACGCGCCCGGAGGACGGCGACCTGCTCCGGGCGGCCACCGAGGCCCTGCAGCAGCCGGGCCTGCCCGCCATCCAGCCGGCCCGGCCGCCGAGCCAGCGCGGCGGCCGCCAGGCCGACTCGCTGCCGGGCTCGCTGCCGGGCTCGCTGCCCGGCCCGGCGGCGCCGAGACCGGCCGGGCTGCGCCTGCCGGAGCTGCGGGCGCTGCGCCGCTCGGCGCAGCGCGAGGAGGCGGACCTGAGCTATGTGCGCAGGCTGCTGCAGGGCCGGATCGACATCCTCCGCGCCGAGCTCGACCGCCGCTCGGCCCCCGGCTCGCCGGCGGCGGCGGAGGACCGTCCTCCGGCGGCGCTGGTGGACCTGCTGCCGGAGATCCTCGTCGACGGCCCGCCGGGGCACCGCTCCTCCGCCCGCCATGTGACGCTCGACACTCCGCGCGGGGCGGAGTACCGGCGGCTGGCCGAGGAGACGCTGGCGGAGGTCGGCCTGTCCGACCTCGAGGCGCGTACGGACGAGGAGTTGGCCGACGCGATGGGCCGCCTCGTCGGGTACGAGCGGCAGGTCTCGCGGCGGCGGCGGGAGCTGCAGCGCACGGCGGACGACTGCGGTGCGGAGATCACCCGGAGGTACCGCGAGGGAGAGGCCCACGTGGACGACCTGCTCGCGTAAGCCGTCCGCGCCGGGCGTGATCGATATCCAGGTGCGCCCGGCGGCACCGGCCGCCTACCGTGGGGCCCATGGCTCCAGAGATCCGTACGGTCGCCGACTCCGACCTCGCCGACTGGATTCGCGCGCTCCACACCGGCTTTCTGCGGCCGCCGCACGCGAGCAAGGAAGAGGTCGACATCCGGCGGGGGCTCATCGGCGGGGAACTGGACCGTGCGCAGGGGGCCTTCGACCGGGGGCGCTGTGTGGGCACCTTCCGCAGCTTCGCGCAGCGGCTCACGGCGGTCGGCGGGGCGGAGGTGGCGGCAGACGCCATCAGCAACGTGTCGGTCTCGCCCACCCACCGCCGCCAGGGGCTGCTCAGCCGGATGATGGACCGCGATCTGCGCGCGGCCAAGGAGCGCGGCGAGGTGGTGGCGTCGCTGATCGCCGCCGAGTACCCGATCTACGGGCGGTACGGGTTCGGCCCGGCCACCTGGGTCACCGAGTGGCGGGTGGACGTGGCGCGCGCCGGGCTCGACGCGCGCTACTCGGGGCCCGCGTGCGGCGGCCGGGTGGACTTCGCCGACGGCGCCGAGATACGGGAGCTTGGCCCGGCGCTGCACGAGCGGCTGCGCGCCCGGCAGCCCGGGGTGATCGACCGTCCCGAGAAGTGGTGGCGGATCAACACCGGCCTGCTGTCCTTCCCCCACCAGCCGTGGACGGAGCCGTTCTACGTCCTGTACCGCTCCCCCGACGGCTCCGTGGACGGCTTGCTCGCCTACACCGCCAAGAGCGCGTGGGAGGGCAAGCGGCCCGGTGACACCGCCACGGTACTCGGGATGATCGCGGTCACCCCGGACGCCGAGCGCGCGCTGTGGCACTTCCTGCTCTCCGTCGACTGGATCACCCATGTCGCCACGGGCCACCGCCCCCCGGACGACGTGCTGCCGCTGCTCCTGGGCGACCCGCGGGCGGCCGAGGTCACCACGTACGCCGACTTCCTGTGGCTGCGGCCGCTGGACGTGCCCCGGCTGCTGGAGACCCGTACGTACCCCGTGCCGGGCTCGCTGGTCCTGGAGCTGCGCGACCGCGCGGGCCTGGCCGGCGGCCGCTTTCTGCTGGACGCGGGGCCCGACGGGGCCACCTGCGCGCCGACCACCCGGTCCGCCGATCTGACCATGGACATCGGCGAGTTGGGGACGCTGTGGCTGGGCGACGAGTCCGCGGTGCGGCTCGCCGCGCTGGGGCGGGTCACCGAGGAGCGGGCGGGCGCCGCGGCGCTCGCGGACCTCCTGCTGCGCACCCCGCGCCGCCCGTGGTGCCCTGACATCTTCTGAGCGGGCCCCCGGCGTCACGCCCCCTACTTTCCGGCTCTCCGGGCTTCGCTGGCTTTCCCGGCTTCGCTGGCTTCCCTGGCTTCCCGGCTTTCCCGGCTTCCCTGGCTTCCCGGCTTTCCCGGCTTCCCTGGCTTCCCGGCTTTCCCGGCTTCCCTGGCTTCCCGGCTTTCCCTGGCTTTCCCGGCTTTCCCTGGCTTTCCCGGCTTCCCGGCTTTCCCTGGCTTTCCCGGCTTCGCTGGCCGAACAGTACGGCCGGGTCGGCC
Source organism: Streptomyces sparsogenes subsp. cuspidosporus (assembly GCF_039532705.1). NCBI lineage: Bacteria > Bacillati > Actinomycetota > Actinomycetes > Kitasatosporales > Streptomycetaceae > Streptomyces > Streptomyces sparsogenes. Next base: position 24,958 of record NZ_BAAASD010000050.1, read on the forward strand.
AGGTTCCCGCGCTACCGGGCCATGCTGGACCGCGACGGCTCGTCCGTCCCGCAGGACACCGCGATACTGGGGGACGAATCCTCCGTCGAGCAGCAGTCGCGGGAGCCGACCGACGCGGGGGCGACCGAGTTCGTCGCCTCGCCGGTCGGCGCGTCCGGGGAACAGGCTTGCACGCTCGCCTTTTTGGCGGAGCCGGCCGCGTTCTGATCGCCGATTCCACATACCCCGGGGCCGTCCGAATCGGAGCAGGACTTCAACAGCCGCCGGGCGCCCGCCCCCTGCTCGCCGAGCCGGTCGTACGGGTTCGCCAGAGCGCACTTGTTGATCGACAGGCAGCCGCAGCCGATGCACTCGGTGAGGCTGTCGCGCAGATTCGACAGCTGCGCGATCCGCTCGGTGAGGTCGGCGTGCCAGCACTCCGAGATCCGGGCCCAGTCCTCCCTGGTCAGGACGTGGTCCTGCGGGAAGAGCGAGAGCACCTCCCGGATCCTGGCCAGCGGGATGCCCACCCGCTGCGAGGAGCGGACGAAGGCGACCCGGCGCAGCGTGTCGCGGGTGTAGCGGCGCTGGTTCCCCGAGGTGCGGCGGCTGTGGATGAGCCCTTCGCGCTCGTAGAAGCGCAGCGCGGAGGCCGGGACCCCACTGCGCTGGGACAGCTCACCGACCGTGAGTTCATGGGTCTTCCACGATATCTGGCTCATGGAAAACGAGCGTAGCTTGACTTCAACCAATGTTTAAGTCCCAGGCTGTGCTCATGGTTACAGCCACTGAGACAGCCGCAGCCCCCGTCACCCTCACCGACCCCGCCCCTGTCACCGACCCCGACCCGATCCACCTCGCCGTCATCGTCGGCAGCACCCGCGAGGGCCGCTTCGGCCCGAAGGTCGCCGACTGGTTCACCAGCCGCGCCGCGCCCCGCGCGGACCTGCGCACCGATGTGATCGACCTGGTGGACACCCCGCTGCCCGGGACCCTCAGCTACCGGCCGAGCCCGGAGGCCGCCGAGGCCCTGGCGGCCGTGGGGCCCCGGCTGGAGGCCGCCGACGCGTTCGTCGTGATCACCCCCGAGTACAACCACAGCTACCCGGCCTCCCTGAAGAACGCCATCGACTGGCACTACACGCCCTGGCGGGCCAAGCCGGTCGGCTTCGTCTCGTACGGCGGGATCTCCGGCGGCCTGCGGGCGGTCGAGCACCTGCGGCTGGTCTTCGCCGAGCTGCACGCGGTCACCGTCCGCGACACGGTCAGCTTCCACAACGCGGGGGACCTCTTCGCCCCGGACGGCACACTGAAGGACCCGGAGCGTCCCGAGGCGGCGGCCACGACCATGCTCGACCAGCTGGCCTGGTGGGCACGGGGGCTGCGCGAGGCCCGCGCCGCCCGCCCGTACGACGCCTGACACCGGCCACCCGGCCAGCCTTCGTCCCTGTCCCTGTCCCTGTCCGTGTCCCCGCCCTCGTCCCCGCCCTCGTCCCCGCCCTCAGTCCGCGACCAGCCCACGGGCCGGACCCGGACCAGCCCTGGAACAGCCCCCTGGCCAGATTCTTTCGCATCGCGGCCATACGGCCACTCGTTGGGCCGGGGACCGTTTCCCCACCATGGTCCGCATGAATGTGTTGTGGATATTCGCCCATCCGGAAGAACGGTCGCTGAGCGGCGCCCTGCGGGACGAGGGGCTGCGGGCCCTGAGCGAGCTGGGCCACCAGGCCCACGTCTCCGACCTGTACGCCATGCGCTGGAACCCGGTCGTGGAGGCCGCCGACTTCGGCCACGACCCGGCCGAACGCCTGGTTGTCAGCGCGGCCTCGCAGCGCGCCCACACCGCCGGGGAGCTGAGCGAGGACATCCGCGCCGAGCAGGAGAAGATCGCCTGGGCGGACGCGCTGATCGTGCAGTTCCCGCTGTGGTGGTACGGGATGCCCGCCATCCTCAAGGGCTGGTTCGACCGCGTCTTCGTCAAGGGCTTCGCGTACGGAGTCACCGACCCGAGCGGGCGCACGCTGCGGTACGGGGACGGCAGGCTGGCCGGGAAGCGCGCGATGGTCCTGCTGACAGCCGGGGCCCGCGAGCCGAGTCTCGGCCCCCGGGGGATCAACGGCCAGGTGGACCAGCTGCTGTTCCCGCTGCAGCACGGCACGCTCTGGTACAGCGGGGCCTCCGTCCTGCCGCCGCTCGTCGTCCCCGGCGCGGACCGGGTCTCCGCCGAGGAGTTCCGGACCCACGCCGGGCGGCTGCGGGAGCGGCTGGCCTCCCTGCCGACCGCGGAGCCGCTGCCCTTCCGGCGGCAGAACAGCGGGGACTACGACGAGGACCTGGTGCTCCGCCCCCACCTGGCGCCCGGCCGCACCGGCCTGGCCGTGCACTACGCGCCGGGCACCTGACCGGGCGGGGGTTGGAACGGGCCGGGTCGGAACGGGCCGGATTGGAACGTGCCGGATTTGGATCGGGTGGGGGGCGGGCCGGGTGGGGCGGATCAGATCGGGGGGCCGGATCGGGTGGCCCCGGATCAGATCGGGTGGGGGCCGGGCCGATCGAGGACCGCGCCGGGCCGCAGGGGCCTGGCGATCAAGGCGCGTGGCGCCTGGCATCATCCGGCTCATGCAACAGCGCAACTCCCGGCCGGATCAACCCAGTCCAGACGCCACACGCCCCGACCCCACGCGCCCTAACTCCCCAGGCCCCGACCCCGCGCGCCCCGACCCCACACGCCCTAACTCCCCAGGCCCCGACCCCGCGCGCCCCAGCCCCACACGCCCTAACTCCCCAGGCCCCGACCCCGCGCGCCCCAGCCCCACACGCCCTAACTCCCCAGGCCCCGACCCCGCGCGCCCCAGCCCCACACGCCGCGAACCCGCGCAGCGGCCGCGCTCGCGGTCGCTCGCGACCGGCCAGCGGTCCCTGGCCGATCCCTCGATCGGCTATCCCCTGTGGCCGCCGCTCACCAGCGGCTGCCCGCGCACCTCCACCGCGGCCGTGGCGTACCCGCTGGAGGTGGACTACGCCTACGACCGGGTGCCCGCCGACCTGTTCGGACGCCCCGCGGCACACGGCCTGGAGCGCTGGGCGCCGCTGCTCCCACCGCTGGCCGCCCCCGGTCTCGGCGAGGGGAACACGCCGCTGGTCCAACTGGCCGACGGGGTCCACGTGAAGGACGAGTCGCGCAATCCCACCTGGAGCCACAAGGACCGCCTCAACCGCGTCGCCGTCAGCGCCGCCAAGGCGAGCGGGGCGCGCGGCGTCGTGGTGGCCTCGTCCGGCAACCACGGCGCCGCCGCGGCGGCTTATGCGGCCCGTGCCGGGCTGCCCTGCGCCGTGTTCGCCTCCCCCGACGCCCCGCCCGCCGTGGCCTCCTTCGTGCGGGCCTACGGGGCCGCGGTCCTCACCGTGCCCCGCGAGTCGGTGCCCGCGCTGGCGCGGCGCGTCATCGAGGAGTTCGGCTACCACCCCGTCAGCAGCTTCACCGAGACCGCCCACACCGGCCACCCCTTCGGCCCCGAGGGCTACAAGACGGTCGCGTACGAGATCTTCCTCGACCTGGGCGAGGTCCCGGAGGCGGTGTATGTGCCCACCGGCTACGGCGAGTTGCTCTTCGGCGTCTGGAAGGGCTTCCACGAACTGACGCTGCTCGGCCTGGCCGACCGCACCCCACGGCTGTACGCGTGCGAGCCCGCCGCCGGGGGCCCGCTGGCCACCGCGCTCCGCACCGGCCGCCCCGCCACCCGGGTCCCGGTCGGCCCGACCGAGGCGTACGGGATCTCCTGCGCCGTGGGCGGCTACCGCGGGGTGGTCGCCGTGCGCGAGAGCGGCGGCGCGGCGCTGACCGTCACCGACGAGCAGATGGCCGCCGCCCGCGCCGAACTCGCCGGCCAGGGCATGTGGGTGGAGCTGTCCTCGGCCGCCGGGCTCGCCGGGCTGCGCGCGCACCGGGACGCGGCCGGCCGCCCCGGGGAGGCCGCGGGGCCCGTGGTGTGCGTCGCCACCTCCAGCGGCTTCAAGGACAGCGCCACCGGCACCCGGAGCTATCCGCCGATGGCCGCCGACTGGGACACCGTCGCGGCCGCGCTACGCGATCTGCCCGGCTGAGCGGCTGAACAGCTGAACAGCTGAGCGGTTGTGCGGCTGAACAGCTGAACAGCTGAGCAGGGAGCGCCTGAACGGCTGAACGGCTGAACGGCTGACCCGAACGCCGAAGCGTCGTCCGGGCGGCTACAGCGCGGCCAGGGCGGCCAGGATGTCGGCCGGTTCGGCGCGCGCCGTGTAGTCGGTGTCGACGAAGGCCCACCGGATCACCCCGTCGCGGTCGATCACATAGGTGGCGGGCACCGGAAGGGTGCGCGGATGGCCGCCGTTGACGCGCTGCAGATCGAAGCCGAAGGAGTCGTACACGGCGGCGAGGTCGTCCGGCAGGTCGAAGGCGAGCCCGTACTGTTTGGCGGCGTCGGAGCCGATGTCGCTGAGGACGTCGAAGGCCAGCTCGTGCTTCTCGGTCAGCGACAGGGACTCGTCGGGGACCTGCGGCGAGACGGCCACCAGGCGCGCGCCGTGTGCGGTGATCTCGTCGTGGTGGCGCTGGAGGGCCCGCAGGGCGAGGTTGCAGTACGGGCACCAGGCGCCGCGGTAGAAGGTGAGGACGACCGGGCCGTCGGCGAGCAGGCCGTCCAGGGTGACCGTCCGCCCGGTCGCGGCGGGCAGCGCGAAGCGGGGCGCCCGGTCCCCGACGGCCAGGGCGCGGGCGGCCTGGCCGGATTCGGCGAGCTCGCGGCCGGCCCGCTCCATGACCTCCCGCGCCTCGGGCGGGATCTGCTGGTACCGGGCGTCGAAGAAGGCGCGCAGTTCGTCGTTGAGGCTCATCGGGGCCGTTCCTTCCGTCACTTCCGTCACTTCCGTCACTCGTCACGTCCGCCGAGCATCTTGGAATAGTCGTTTCAAGATAGCGACGGCCATGGGCCCCGTCCATGGCCTGGGCGCGATATCTTGGAATCTCCATTTCAAGATGGCTGGATCGAGACACCGAGGAGGAACGACGTGCCGGACATCAAGCACTTCGATCCGGACGCGGTCCTCGAGACCGTGGTCCGGCTGTTCTGGCGGGAGGGCGTGGCCCGGACCGGGATCCAGGACGTGGTGACCGCGACCGGGCTCAACCGTTCCAGCCTGTACGCCACCTTCGGCGGCAAGCAGGAGCTCTACCGGGCCGCGCTGCGCCGCTATGTGGAGCAGTGGTCCCGGCCGGCGTTCCGCCAACTCGCCGAGGACGGGCGCGGCCTGCCGGCGATCGCCGAGTTCTTCGACGGGCTGATCGCGGTGCGGTGCTCGGGCGAGTACGCGCGGTGGGGCTGCATGGTCGTCAACGCGCAGGCCGGGGCCGAGAACGGCGACCCCGAGGTCGGCGCCCTCCTGGACCACCACCACGAGCAGCTGCGGGATGCCCTGCACACGGCGCTCACCGGTGCCGCCGCCCAGGGGCAGCTCATCCCCGGCGCCGACCCGGGCTCCGCCGCCGACGTCCTGGCCCTGCTCGCCTACGGGGTGAACCTCCGCTCCCGCGCCGGAGCCGACGCCCGGGCCCTGAAGGCCACGGTGGCCACCGCCCTGAACGCCCTCGGCGCCCAGCCGGCGGCCTGAGAGCCCCGCCACCCGCACACCGGAAACGAGTGCGCCCACAACCCCTACCTGCCGGGGCCGGGCGCGCCCATACCCACCTGCCGGCGCCGAGCGCCCCCACAACACCCACCTGCCGGGGCCGGACGCGCCCATACCCACCTGCCGGGGCCGGACGCGCCCACAACACCCACCTGCCGGGGACCGAGCCTGCTAGTCCACGGGCCGCACGACGTCCGCGACCACGCAGCTGACGTTGTCCGGGCCGCCCGCGCGGTTGGCGAGGGCGACGAGCTGGCGCACCGCCCCCTCCGGGTCGGGGGCCGAGCCGACCACCCGCCGTACGTCCTCGGCCGGCACCACGGCGGACAGCCCGTCGGAGCAGAGCAGATAGCGGTCCCCGGGCCAGGCATCGTGCAGGCGGATGTCGGCGGTGGCCGCGTCCCGTCCTCCGGTCAGGGCCCGCAGCAGCAGCGAGCGCTGCGGGTGGGAGGTGGCCTCCTCCGGGCTGAGGCGCCCCTCGTCGACCATCGACTGCACGACGGTGTGGTCGTGGGTGATCTGGAAAAGCTCTCCGTCCCGCAGCAGATAGGCGCGGGAGTCGCCGATGTGCACCAGGGCCAGCCGGGACCCGGTCCACAGCATCGCGGTGAGCGTCGTGCCCACCTCGTGCGGCGCGGGGCCGGATCCGGCGATGTCGCGCACGGCCCGGCCCGCCTGCTCGACGGCTTCCTCCAGCGCGTTGAGGAGCTCGCCCGCCGGGACGACGCCCGTCCCCACGTCCTCGGCGTCCACGCGGCGGAGCTCGCGCACGGCGGCCGCGCCGGCCGGGGCCCCGGCCGCGCCGAAGCCGTCGGCGACGGCGAGCAGACGGGGTCCGGCGTAGGCGGTGTCCTGGTTGCTCTCGCGGACCAGGCCGGTGTCGGAGAGCGCGGCGTAACGGATTTCCAGCGGCTCGGCGGCCTGCTCGACTGTCGGGGACATGAGGGGGTCCTTCCACGTCAGATGGTCGATGAGGAAGGCGGCCAGGTCCCGCCGGGCGGCGGTCTCGGCCTCGACCCGGGCCCAGAAGGCCCGCACCTCCCGCGCCGCCGCGGCCGCGTCCCGCTCCCCGAGGTCGCAGACCTCGCGGATGCGGGCCAGCGGCATGCCCAGGCGGCGCAACCAGGCCACCAGCCGCGCCCGTTCGAGCTGCCCGGGCGCGTAGAGCCGGTAGCCCGTCACCGGGTCGACGCGGGCCGGGGCCAGCAGGCCCAGCTCGTCGTACAGCCGCAGCGCCTTCGGCGACAGCCGGGACGCCTTCGCGAACGCCCCGATGGTCAGCAGGCTCATGCGCGCCCCTCCTCACCCCGGGCACCCCGCCCGGCCCCTCGATGCTGTGACCTGCCCCAAGGTGAAGGTCAAGCCGGCGGCCCCGCCGAGATGCGGCAGGGTGGTTGTCACATTCGCGGGCCCAGCGGTGTCTTCACGTCGGCGGTCTTCACGTCGGCGGTCTTCACATCGACGGGCCGCGTACAAGGAGGACACCATGGCCAAGGAGAACACCATGGCGCGAGGCGTTCCACAGGCGGAGCTCCCTACCGGGACGAGCGTGGCCGCGGCATGAGCGAGGACCCGTTCGTCACCCATCGCAGCCTGCTGTTCACGGTCGCCTACGAGATGCTCGGGTCGGCGGCCGACGCGGAGGACGTGCTGCAGGAGTCCTGGCTGCGCTGGGCCGGCGTCGACCACGCGCAGGTGCGTGAGCCGCGGGCGTACCTCATCCGCGTCGTCACCCGGCAAGCCCTCAACCGCCTGCGCACGCTGTCGCGCAGCCGCGAGGACTACGTGGGCGAATGGCTGCCGGAGCCGCTGCTGACCAGCCCCGATGTCGCCGAGGACGTGGAACTGGCGGAGAGCGTCTCGATCGCGATGCTGACCGTACTGGAGACCCTCGGGCCGGCGGAGCGGGCGGTGTTCGTGCTCCGCGAGGTCTTCGACATGCCGTACGGCGAGATCGCCGAGGCCATCGGGAAGTCCGCGGCCGCGGTACGGCAGATAGCCCGGCGGGCGCGCGAGCACGTGGCGGCCCGGCGGCCGCGGACGCGGGTGAGCCGGTCGGAGCAGGAGGCCGTGCTGGAGCGGTTCCTGGCGGCGCTGCGCACCGGGCGGCTGCAGGAGCTGATGGAGATCATGGCGCCGGACGTGGTCATGATCGCCGATGGTGGCGGGCTCGTGACCGCCGCGCTGGCCCCCCTCCACGGCGCCGAGCTGGTGGCGCCGATCCTCGCCCGCGCGAACCGGGTGGTGAACGCGCTGGAGACGGCGACCGTATGGCTCAACGGCGAGCCCGCGGGCCGGATCGAGTTCGACGGCGAGCCGGCCGCGGTGAGCCTGGTGGTGGAGGACGGCAGGGTCACCCGGATCTACGTGGTGCGCAACCCCCGGAAGCTGACGCGCCTGGACGCCCCGGCCGACCTCGCCCGGTGAGCGGAGGCCGATCCCGCCCGGTGAGCGCTGACCCACCACGCCCGGTGAGGGGAGGCCGTTCGTGCTCGCTGAGCGCTGACCCACCACGCCCGGTGAGGGGAGGCCGTTCGCGCCCGCTGAGCGCTGACCCACCACGCCCGGTGAGGGGAGGCCGTTCGCGCCCGCTGAGCGCTGACCCACCACGCCCGCTGAGCACTGACCGATCGCGCCCGGTGAGCAGAGGCCGTTCGCGCGCGCTGAGCACTGACCCACCACGCCCGGTGAGCACTGACCGCTCCCCCCGGTCGGCCGATCCCCCGGTCGGCCGATCCCCCTCCGGTCGGCCGATCCACGCCCCCGCCGGGCCTCAGCTCTCGCGCCCGGCGGCCCGGGGCTGCTCGGCGCGCTGCTCGGCGCGGTGGGCGAGCGCGTCGACGATGCGTTGCCAGGCCGGTGATGCCTCGGAGATCCGGGCGGAGACCAGCTTCAGGTACCCCGCCCGGTCGCCGTCCCGTTCGTGCTTGGTCTCCCATGCGTCCAGGTCGTCGATGAGCTGGTCCAGGCGCGGATCGCTCGGATCCCAGTCGAATGACTGATCGCAGGCGAGATACAGGCGGACCGTCTCGGGGTCGTCCAAGCCGGCGTTCTTGTCCCGTATCCGCTGCGGCATGACCTGCGGGTCGAGTGCCTGCATCAGGATCCACGAGTCGCGTTCGAGCCGCACTCTCCGCTCGCTGACCCCGAGGCCGCGCATCCGGTCCAGGATGGCGACCACCTCGGGGGGCAGGACGAGCCTCTCGCCACCGGCCAGTTCGGCGATCCTGCGGCGGTATTCGGCGAGCTGGTCGATCTTGCGCCGCAACTCGGCGTCGATGTCGGTGATGGCCGCGGCGAACTGGGCCGGCTGTGCGTGCAGCAGCGCGTCGATACGGGTCAACGGCACCCCGGCGTCGGCGAGGGTCCTGATCCGGATGAGGTCCACCGCCGCCTGCGCGCCGTAGCGGCGGTAGCCGGAGGCATCGCGCTCCGGCTCGGGCAACAGGCCGACGTGGTGGTAGTGGCGAACGGTGCGCACGGTCACCCCGGCGGTCGCCGCGAGCTGGCCGATCGTGAGCACCGTCCCCCTCGGGTCTTCGTACGACGTGGTCGTGCCGAGTCTAGGCGCGGGTCTGGGCGCGGGTGTGGGCGCGGGTGTGGGCGCGGGTCTGGGCGCGGGTCTGGGCGCGGGTCGCACGGTCGACGACGTCGCGGATCGCCTGGACCACGGCATCGGGGCGGTCGAAGCACAGCCGGTGGTGGGCGGTGTCGGAGAGGATGCGCTGTTCCCCGTGCGAGACTCCGCTCACCAGGGCCGCGTCCAGTTTCGTCCTGCCCTCGCGCATCCGCCGCAACGTCTCCTCCGGCGTCAGCGCCTTCTGGCCGGGGTCGGTGCCCACCACGGTGAGAGCGACCACCGGCACGTCGGGGATGTCCGGACCCGCCCGCAGTTCGGTGGCGAGGTCGGCCAATGTGCCGCGCTCGGCGATGCCGACGTGCATCCACTGGTCACTCGTCTTGGCCTCGAGCAGCGCCTGCCGCAGGTCCTCGGGATAGTCCGCGAGCAGCTCGGCGAACATCTCCCGCAGGGCCGGACGCAGCTGTTCCAGCTGCTCCCGGCCGGGCGCCATCCGCTCGACCGCGTCCAGACCGGCCTCAGGAGGCATGAAGTCGTCCCAGTCGCGGTGGAAGGCGTCCAGCCAGACCAGCCCGGCCACCTCCCCCGGGTGGAGCTGCGCGAACCGGTGGGCGTAGAAGCCGCCGAGGGAGTGCGCCACCAGAACGTACGGGCCTGGGATGTTCTGGGCGGTCAGCAGCTCGCGCAGTTCCGTGGCGACCGCGCCGGCGGTGCGCGGCAGCGGGACCGGGTCGCTGTAGCCCGTGCCGCCACGGTCGTACACCACGGCGGTGGTGAACCGGGAAACCTCCTGCTGCACCCCGAAGTAGTCCAGGCCGACCGCGCTCGCACCCGGCAGGAACACCACCGCCGGCCCGCCGCTGCCCGACCGGTGCACGAAGACGCGGCGGCCGTCGATCTCCTGGAAACCTCCGACCGGCGGCGCGATCCGATCGGGAGACGTGGTCTCGTTCGTCATGCGACAAGGCTCCAACCCTGACGCAGGGTCAAGGTCAACCTCTTCCCTTCGCGACCTCTCGCACCCGGTCGCACCGCCGTCTCATTCCGTCCTATCCCGTCCCACCCCGTCGCACCGCGTGGCGCCATGCCCGGCAGAGATAGCGCCATCCATGGCCCCACATGGCTCCCGATGGCGCCATTCATGTGCCATAGTGACACCATAGGCAAGGCGCCCCGGCCTCACAGGCCGAGGGGCGCCCGGTTTCGCGGTGCGAGCGATCAGCGGTACGAGCGATCAAAGGGGTCGGATGATGGAGACAGTGCAGAGCCGACGGCAGGCAGCCCCCGGCGCACCCGGCGCCTTCGCCGCCTTCGCCCGCTTCGTACTCTGCGGCGGCGGAGTGGGGCTCGCCTCCAGCTTCGCCGTGGCAGCCCTCGCCTCCTGGATCCCCTGGGCCCTGTCCAACGCCCTGATCACCGCGGCCTCCACGCTCCTCGCCACCGAGCTGCACGCCCGCTTCACCTTCGGCGCGGGCGGGCGCGCGACCCTGCGCCAGCACGCGCAGTCGGCCGGATCCGCGACGGCCGCGTACGCGGTGACCTGCGCGGCGATGCTCGTCCTGCATCAGCTGGTCGCCGCGCCCGGCCCGATACTCGAGCAGGTCGTCTACCTGTCCGCCTCCGCGCTCACCGGCGTCGCGCGCTACGCGGTGCTGCGGCTCGTCGTCTTCTCCCGGAAGCACCCGAAGCCCGCGACCCCCGCCCGCACCGCCCGCACCGTCCGCACCACCCACCCCGCACCCGCACCCGCGACCCGCCCCGTACCCGCGGCCCTGACCCGCGCCGCGGCCCCGACCGGCCCCGCCGCGCTCTGCCGCGCCGCCTGACAGCCCCGCCACACGGCCACGGCCACGGCCACGGCCACGGCATGACCGCGGCATGACCCGCGACACGACTGCAAGCGAATGCTTGCAATAGTTAGCACCAGTGCGGCAGCATGGGGGCATGGCATCGCTGAACGTCGGCAACCTCGGTGAGTTCCTGCGTGAGCAGAGACGCAGCGCGCAGCTCTCGCTGCGCCAGCTCGCCGATGCCGCCGGGGTGTCCAATCCATATCTGAGCCAGATCGAGCGCGGGCTGCGCAAGCCGAGCGCCGAGATCCTGCAGCAGCTCGCGAAGGCGCTGCGGATATCCGCGGAGACCCTCTATGTGCAGGCCGGGATTCTCGACGAGCGGGACCGGGACGAGACGGAGACGCGCAGTGTGATACTCGCCGACCCGTCGATCAACGAGCGGCAGAAGCAGGTGCTGCTGCAGATCTACGAGTCCTTCCGCAAGGAGAACGCACCCGGCCCCGCCGCGGGCCCCACCCCCGCCGGCAGCGCCGACGACGACGCCGAACCCTCGAACTGATCCGGGAGGACCAGCACCATGGCCATCACCGACGATGTGCGTAAGACGCTCACCGACCCGACCCCCCTGTACTTCCTGGCGGGCACGGCCGACCTGACCGCCCAGAAGCTCAAGGAGGTGCCGTCGGTGGTCGAGAAGATCGTCGCCGAGGCCCCCGAGCGCTTCGCGGCCGTACGGAACACCGACCCCAAGGCCGTCCAGGACCGCGTCACCCAGCAGGCCAAGGAGGCCCAGGAGAAGCTCACCGAGCTGCTGGGCACGCTCGACACCGACCTGAAGAAGCTCCGCGACACCGCCCAGGAGCTGGCGCTCCAGGGCGTGGGCCGCGCCGCCGAGCTGGCCGTCAAGGCGCGCGAGCGGTACGACGAGGTCGCCGAGCACGGCCAGGAGGTCGTGAAGACCTGGCGCGGCGAGGCGGCCGACGAGATGGTCGAGGTGGCCAGCGCCATCGAGCCCAAGGACGGGTCGGTCCCGGTCGCGGGCGGCGAGTCGTCCAACGGGTCGAAGCCCGTGGTCAAGCCGGCGCCCACCGCCAAGAAGACCCCGCCCCGCAAGCCGGCCCCCGCCCCCGCCCCCACCGCCAAGAAGACCCCGCCGAAGCCCCAGGGCTGAAAAGCGAGGCCGAGAACCAGGGCCGGGAACCAGGGCCGGGAACGCCCTGCGTGCCCGGCCCTGTCAGCGGGTACGGTGGCGGAGGAACGCTTCTCTCTCCATATCTTCCAGGTGGTCTAGGCGGTGGACGGCGTGCTGGTACAAGGGTTTAACCAGGTGCTCTACTGGGTCTCCTGGGGGCTGCTCCTCTTCAGCCTGTTCGCCTTCATCGACGCCGCGATCCGCCGTGAGGACGCCTATCGGGCCGCGGACAAGCAGAGCAAGCCGTTCTGGCTGGTCATCCTGGGAATCGCCGCCGCGGTGAACTTCTTCATGGGGATCCTGGACTTCCTGCCGATCATCGGGCTGATCGCGACCATCGTGTACATCGTCGATGTGCGGCCCGCGCTCCGGCAGATCTCCGGCGGCCGCAACTGGCCGCGTGGCCGTGGCTCCAGCTCCGACGGCCCGTACGGGCCCTTCAACGGGCGCTAGGCCGCCAGGCCGCCAGGCCACCAGGCCACCAGGGAACCGAAGGCCCCCGGCGGGGGTGGCCGGCCGGGACGACGGGCTCAGCCGCGGTCCAGCAGCAGCACGGCCAGGTCGTCCGTCAGCTCCCCGCCGTTGAGCGCCCGCACCTCGGTGACGGTGTTGTCCAGCAGTTCCTCGCCGCGCAGCCCCGCCGCCAGCCCGCGGGCCACGATCTCGACCATCCCCTCCTGGCCCAGCCGCTGCACACCCTTGCCGACGCGCCCCTCGATGAGCCCGTCGGTGTACATCATCAGGCTCCACGAGCCGCCGAGCTCGATCTCGCGGCGCGGCCAGCGGGCGCCCGGCAGCAGGCCGAGCGCCGGGCCGTTGTCGTCGGCGGGCAGCAGCCGGGGCGCCAGCCCCGGGCGCAGCGCCAGGGGCGCGGGGTGGCCGGCCAGGCACACCCCGGCCCGCCGCCCGTCCGGCGCGATGTCGACGGTGCACAGGGTGGCGAAGATCTCGTCGTCGGCGCGCTCGTTCTCCAGGACCTGCTGGAGGGTTCCGAGCAGCTGGTCGCCGCAGAGCCCGGCGAAGGTCAGGGCGCGCCAGGCGATGCGCAGCTCGACGCCGAGGGCCGCCTCGTCGGGGCCGTGCCCGCAGACATCGCCGATCATCGCGTGCACGGTGCCGTCCGGGGTGCGGACGGTGTCGTAGAAGTCGCCGCCGAGCAGGGCACGGCTGCGGCCGGGCCGGTAGCGGGCGGCGAAGCGCAGACCGGAGCCCTGAAGCAGCGGGGTGGGCAGCAGCCCGCGCTCCAGCCGGGCGTTCTCCTGGGCGCGCAGCCGGGACTCGGTCAGCTGGCGCTGGGCGAGGTCGGAGCGCTTGCGCTCGACGGCGTAGCGGATGGCGCGGCTGAGCAGCCGTCCGTCCAGCTCGTCGCGGAAGAGGAAGTCCTGGGCGCCGACCCGTACGGCCTCGGCGGCGCGCTCCCCGTCCTCCACGGCGGTCAGGACGAGGACCGCGTGGGTCGGCGCGAGCCGCAGCACCGCGTGCAGGACGTCGAGCTCGTCCTCGGCCTTCTTGTCCGGGCCGGGCAGGGCCAGGTCGAGCAGGATGCACTGGACGTCGTCGGTGAGCAGCCGCTCCGCCTCGGTGAGGTTGCGGGCCGTGCGGATGCGGACCCGGTTGCCCTCGGCGTCCAGCAGTTCGGGAACGGTGAAGGAGCCGGCCGGGTCTTCCCCGATCACCAGCAGGGTGAGCCCGTTGTCGGGCGGCGCGGTGGGGCGGGCCTCGGTGGCCTCCACCTCCAGCTGCCCGGTCGCGGGTAGGGACATCGCTCGATTCCTTCTCTCCCCCCGAAAGTGCGGCGCTCCATCGACCTGACGCGGCGCCGGACACCGAGAGGCGACCATAGCGCTAGGGCGGGTCCCAGCGGAATGACCTTCGGACAGCCACTTTTGTCATATGCCAAGCAGGAGGCGGGAGTTGAGCGGGCGAGACCGGGCGGTGGATGACGAACATCACGCCGACATGCGGACAAATAATCCCAGCCTCCGCGACGGGGCGTACCTCAGCCTCCGCAAGGCGTACCCCCGCCTCCCTGCCGGGGCGTACCCCATCCTCCGCGAGGGCCTCTCGCGGCCTCCCTCACCTTCCCTCAGGGCGTACGACGCCCAGGATCGGCATGGAGCCCGCCCCGGCGACCGTGACCTGCCGCCCCGGGCGCGGCGCGTGGATGATCGCGCCGTTCCCCACGTACATCCCCACATGGCTCGCGTCCTTGAAATAGATGATCAGATCCCCCGGCCGCATCCGCTCGACGCCCACCTTCGGCAGCAGCCGCCACTGCTCCTGCGAGGTGCGCGGGATCGAGCGGCCGCCCGCGGCCCACGCCCGCTGCGTCAGCCCCGAGCAGTCGTAGGTGTCCGGGCCCTCCGCGCCCCACACGTAGTCCTTGCCGAGCTGGGCCGTCGCGAACTCCACCGCCCGCCGCCCCTGCGTCGTGCCCTTGCCGCCGATCTTCCGCAGTATCCCGGAGTTGAGCCAGGTCGTCTGCGCCCGGCGCTGTTGCTCCTCCTCCAGCTGCCGCAGCCGCTCCCGCTCCTCGGCCCGCAGCCGCGACTCCAGCTCCCTGGCCCGGCGGAGCTTCGCCCGGATCTCCTTCCGTGCCGCGGCCTTCTTGGCGCGGCTGGAGTCGAGCCGCTCCCACTCCCGGGAGGCCGCCTTCGCATAGCGGTCCAGCGTGGCCTGGGTCTTCTCCAGCTGGTTCATCAGCCCGACGGTCGCCTGCTGGCCCTTGCGCGCCAGCGTCACGTCGTCGAGGAAGCCCTCCGGGTCGTCGCCGAGGAGCAGCTGCGCCTCTGGCGGGATTCCGCCGCTGCGGTACTGGGCCCGGGCGACCGCCCCGGCCCGCTTCCTCAGGTCCGTCATCCGGTTCTGGGCCTTCACCACGGCCTGCGCGATCTTCACGATCCGCTTCTCCTGGCGCACCTGTTTCTCCCGCGCCAGGTTGTACGCGTCGGTGGCCGCCTCGGCCTTCCGGTAGAGGCTCTCCACCTTCCGGTGCACCTCGTACAGGCCGCCACCGCCCGCGGCGGCCGCGCCCCGGGCCCCCTCCGCCCCGGGCGCCGGGTCGGTGGGCGCGGCCTGCGCCCGCCCCGGCACCGCCGACATCCCCACGGCGCAGACGAACGCGGTGACCGCCGCGAGCCCCGTGCCTCCTCCCCTGCCGTCCCGCCTCACCTTCCGCTTCCTCATCACCTGCGGACCTCCACGAGCCGTCGCGTAACCCGCGCGCCAGAGCTGACTTACCGGTACGTAGGGACGGATAGTGACATGCCGTACCGCAATCCGACAGAGTCACGCGCCGTTCACCCCCGTCTCACCGCAGCTCTCCCCAGCGCGCGCCCCCCTCCGCGCCGCCGCTCATCCGGAATCGAGGCCTCAGCTGGGCCACCACCCTGACGGCCGAGGTTCACCCTCCGTTCATTCACCCCCATCGGCTGCTTCACCTGATCTGCCTAATTTCGGCCCTACGGAGTGCTCGCCGCGCCCATGGTGTGACCGGCGCGCATCTGAGCAGAACAAGCAACGCTCATCATCTACCTCTTCGTGCGCCGTCCCCACCGGCGGCTCCTGGAAGGAAAACCCGAAAGTGAAGCTTCAGCGCAACAACCGGCTTCGCGCCATCGCCGCCGGTGCCCTCGCCCTCTCCGGCGCCCTGGTACTCACCGCCTGCGGTTCCGACGACAACAGCGGCTCCTCGGGCGGCAACGGCACCAAGGCCGCCGGCGACATCAAGTGCGAGGGCAAGGGCCAGCTGCTGGCATCCGGGTCGTCCGCCCAGAAGAACGCCATGGACCTGTGGGTCAAGAACTACGGCGGCGCCTGCAAGGACGTGAAAATCAACTACAAGGCCACCGGCTCCGGCGCGGGCATCCAGGAGTGGCTGCAGGGCAAGACCGCCTTCGCGGGCTCCGACTCGGCGCTCAAGCCCGAGGAGGTCGCCGCCTCCAAGAAGATGTGCAAGGGCGGCGGCCAGGGCATCAACCTGCCGATGGTCGGCGGCCCGATCGCGGTCGGCTTCAACGTCCCCGGCGTGGACAAGCTGACCCTCGACGCCAAGACCCTCGCCCTGATCTTCGACTCGAAGATCAAGAAGTGGAACGACGAGGCGATCAAGAAGCTCAACAAGGGCGTCAGCCTGCCGGACCTCAAGATCCAGGCGTTCCACCGCTCGGACGACTCCGGCACCACCGACAACTTCACCAAGTACCTCAAGGCCGCCGCCCCCTCGGCGTGGCCGCACGAGCCGGGCAAGGCCTGGGCGGGCAGCGGCGGCCAGGCCGCGGACGGCTCCTCCGGCGTCTCCTCGCAGGTGAAGCAGGTCTCCGGCGCGATCTCCTACTTCGAGCTGTCCTACGCGACCGCCAGCAGCATCAAGACCGTCGACCTGGACACCGGCGCCTCCGCCCCGGTCCAGGCCACCGTCGACAACGCCTCCAAGGCCATCGCCGAGGCCAAGATCAAGGGCACCGGCAAGGACCTCGCCCTGGACCTGGCCTACGACACCAAGGCAGAAGGCGCGTACCCGATTACGCTGGTGACGTACGAGATCGCCTGTGACAAGGGCAACAAGTCCGACACCCTCGCCGCCACCAAGTCGTTCCTGACCTACGTCGCGAGCGAGGACGGCCAGGCCTCCCTGAAGGACCTGGGCTACGCCCCGCTGCCGACCGAGATCGCCACGAAGGTCCGCGAGAGCGTCGCGAGCCTCTCCTGACCTGAGTGCGGCCGGCTCCCACCCCATGGAGCCGGCCGCACCGTCCGGTGCACCGCCGCAAGGAGCCGTACCCCACCGGCTCCGCAGACCGGAGAACCCATGAAAACGGATATAGAACCCACATCTTCCACGGCACCGCCCCAGGACAGGGCCCGCGGCACCGGCCGCCTCGGGGACAAGATCTTCCTCGGCCTCTCCCGGGGCTCCGGCATCCTGCTGCTGGCGATCATGGCCGCCATCGCGGTCTTCCTCACCATCCGCGCCATCTCCGCCATTTCCGAAGACCACGGGAACTTCCTGACCACCTTCGAGTGGAACACCACCTCCCGGCCGATGGTCTTCGGCATCGCCGTGCTCGCCTACGGCACCATCGTCAGCTCGATCATCGCGATGCTGATCGCGGTCCCGGTCGCGGTCGGCATCGCGCTGTTCATCTCGCACTACGCGCCGCGCCGGCTGGCCACCCCGGTCGCCTACGTCATCGACCTGCTCGCGGCGGTCCCCAGCATCGTCTACGGCCTGTGGGGGGCGCTCTTCCTCGTCCCGCACCTGACCGGGCTGTACCAGTGGCTCGACGACTACCTGGGCTGGACCAAGCTGTTCGAGTACAACGACGGCGCCCCGCGCTCGCTGTTCACCATCGGCATCCTGCTGGCGATCATGATCATCCCGATCGTCACCAGCGTCAGCCGCGAGGTCTTCCGCCAGGTCCCCCAGATGCACGAGGAGGCCGCGCTCGCGCTGGGCGCGACCCGCTGGGAGGTCGTCCGGATGTCGGTCCTCCCCTTCGGCCGCTCCGGCATCATCAGCGCCTCCATGCTGGGCCTGGGCCGCGCGCTGGGCGAGACGATGGCCGTGGCCACCGTGCTGTCCCCGAGCTACGACATCGTCCCCAGCCTGCTGGACCCGGGCGGCGGCACCTTCGCCCAGAACATCGCCGCCCACTTCAAGGAGGCCGACGGCCCCGCGCGTGACGCGCTGATCGCCTCCGGTCTGGTGCTGTTCGTCATCACCCTGCTGGTGAACGGCGCCGCACGGCTGATCATCGCCCGCCGCAAGGAGTACTCGGGAGCCGCGGCGTGAACGACGCACGCGCGGCCGCCGGGCCGCAGACGACCGCGAAAGCCGCGCCTCTTCGCCGCGCGGGCGACAGTCACATCAGCTGCTGGCGCAGCGGGGTGAACGAAAGGGGCGGCTGTGAGTAACGCAGTGATCGACAAGACGGAGCTGGCCGGGGACGCGCCGCGCCCGGCCCTGCGGCAGCCCCGGCTGCCGAAGTGGGCCCCGGTCGGGCTGGCGCTGATCTCGGCCGGCCTGGGCTGCGGCATCGGCGTCGCCGGCGATCTGAGCAGCAAGGTGCAGTGGGGCCTGATCGCCGCGGCGCTGTTCGTCCTGATCTCCTTCGCCCTGACCGCCAAGGTCGAGGGCTCCCGGCAGGCCAAGGACCGGCTGGCCACCAGCCTGATCTGGGTCTGCTTCCTGCTCGCGGTGATCCCGCTGGTCTCGCTGATCTGGGAGACCATCGACCGGGGCAGCAAGGTCCTCGACGGCTACTTCCTCGGCCACTCCATGGAGGGCGTGCAGACGATCCTCCCCGGCGGCGGCGCGTACCACGCGATCATCGGCACGCTGGAGCAGGTCGGCATCGCCACCGCCATCGCGGCCCCGATCGGCCTGCTGACCGCCATCTACCTGGTGGAATACGGGCGCGGTCGGCTCGCCAAGGCCGTGACCTTCTTCGTGGACGTCATGACCGGCGTCCCCTCGATCGTCGCCGGTCTGTTCATCCTCACCTTCTGGATCATCATCCTGGACTTCGACTACTCCGGCTTCGCGGGCGCGATGGCCCTGGCCATCCTGATGATGCCGATCGTCGTCCGCTCGACGGAGGAGATGCTCAAGCTCGTCCCGAACGAGTTGCGCGAGGCGTCCCTCGCGCTGGGCGTGCCCAAGTGGCGCACCATCCTCAAGGTGGTGCTGCCCACCGCGATCGGCGGCATCATCACGGGCGTGATGCTCGCGGTCGCCCGTATCGCCGGTGAGTCGGCCCCGATCGTGCTGCTGGTGTTCGGCGCCCAGGGGATCAACAACAACCCCTTCGAGGGCGCCCAGTCGTCGCTGCCGTACTACGTCTACGAGCAGTGGCAACTCGGCAACGACGCCTCGTTCAACCGGGCCTGGGCGGCGGCGCTGGTCCTGATCGCCTTCGTCATGATCCTCAACCTGCTCGCCCGCGGCATCGCCCGCTGGAAGGCCCCGAAGACCGGCCGCTGAGGCCACGCCACGAAGAAGAGAAGTGATTCACATGGCCAAGCGCATCGACGTCAGCGGCCTCACCGCCTACTACGGCACCCACAAGGCCATCGAGGACATCTCGATGACCGTCGAGCCCCGCTCGGTGACGGCCTTCATCGGCCCGTCCGGCTGCGGCAAGTCCACCTTCCTGCGCACCCTGAACCGGATGCACGAGGTCACCCCCGGCGGCCGGGTCGAGGGCAAGGTGATGCTGGACGACGAGAACCTGTACGGGGCGGGCGTCGACCCGGTGTCCGTGCGGCGTACGGTCGGCATGGTCTTCCAGCGCCCGAACCCCTTCCCCACGATGTCGATCTTCGAGAACGTCGCGGCGGGGCTGAAGCTGAACGGCTCGTACAAGAAGAGCGAGCTGGAGGGCATCGTCGAGAAGTCCCTCAAGGGCGCCAACCTGTGGAACGAGGTCAAGGACCGGCTGAACAAGCCGGGCGCGGGCCTCTCCGGCGGCCAGCAGCAGCGGCTGTGCATCGCGCGCGCCATCGCCGTGGAGCCGGACGTGCTGCTGATGGACGAGCCCTGCTCGGCCCTCGACCCGATCTCCACGCTCGCCATCGAGGACCTGATCGGTGAGCTGAAGGAGCGCTTCACGATCGTCATCGTGACGCACAACATGCAGCAGGCGGCGCGCGTCTCGGACCGCACGGCCTTCTTCAACCTGGCCGGCGTCGGCCAGCCCGGCAAGCTCATCGAGATCGACGAGACCGAGCGGATCTTCTCCAACCCGTCCGTCCAGGCGACCGAGGACTACATCTCGGGCCGCTTCGGCTGACGCACCGCCTCCCGCGCCGCGTGCGCCGGCACTCGCCCGGTGCGCCGCCGCGGGAGAGGAAACGTCCTGTGGTGCTGCATGGCGGTGCCACCACAGGACGAAGGGCCCGCCCCCCGATCACCCAGGGGGCGGGCCCGCCGCGTTGTCGGTGGAAGGGCTTCGTACGGTGGCCTGGCCGAAAGCCGATCCGGGCGTCAGCCGGAGGCTTCGTACGGTGACCTGGCCGAAAGCCGATCCGGGCGTCAGCCGGAGGCTTCGTACGGTGACCTGGCCGTCAGCCGAAGGCCAGGTCGACGATCCAGTAGCTGAGCGCGGCGACACCGGCCGCCGCCGGCATGGTGATGAACCAGCCGAGGATGATGTTCTTCGCCACGCCCCAGCGCACCGCGTTCACGCGCTTGGTCGCGCCGACGCCCATGATGGCCGAGGTGATGACATGGGTGGTGGAGATCGGCGCCTGGTACATGAACGACGCGGTGTACATGACGGAGGCCGCCGTCGTCTCCGCCGCGAACCCCTGCGGCGGGTCCAGCTCGATGATCCGCCGGCCCAGCGTGCGCATGATGCGCCAGCCGCCCGCGTAGGTGCCGAGCGAGAGCATCGCGGCGCAGGCGATCTTCACCCACACCGGAATCGCGTCGCCCTCGTCCTCCACACCGGCGATGACCAGGGCCATCACCACGACGCCCATGGTCTTCTGGGCGTCCTGCAGACCGTGGCCCAGCGCCATGGCCGCCGCGGAGACGGTCTGGGCTATGCGGAAGCCGCGCTTGGCCTTGTGCGGGTTGGCCTTCCGGAACATCCACAGGATGGCCACCATGACGAAGTAGCCCAGCACCAGGCCCACGATGGGCGACAGGAACATCGGGATGACGACCTTCTCCACCACCCCGTTCCAGTGGACGGTGCTGGAGCCGGCGAGGGCCGCGCCCACCAGGCCGCCGAACAGGGCGTGCGAGGAGGACGACGGAAGGCCGAAGTACCACGTCACCATGTTCCAGGTGATCGCGCCCACCAGCGCGGCGAACAAGATCATCATGCCTTGTTTGCCGGTGGGGGTGGCGATCAGGCCCTCACTGACGGTCTTGGCGACCCCGCTGCCCAGGAAGGCGCCCGCGAGGTTCATCACCGCGGCCATGGCCAGCGCCGCGCGCGGGGTCAGCGCGCGGGTCGAGACGGAGGTGGCGATGGCGTTCGCCGAGTCGTGGAAGCCGTTGGTGTACGTGAAGAAGAGCGCGACCGCGATGGTCACGACAAGCGCGAAGGTGTCCATGCCGAGGCTCAGGACTCCTTGACGGCGATCGTCTCGACCGTGTTGGCCACGTGCTCGAAGGCGTCGGCCGCCTCCTCCAGCACATCCACGATCTGCTTGAGCTTGAGCACCTCGATCGCGTCGTACTTCCCGTTGAACAGGTGTGCCAGAAGCTTGCGGTGGATCTGGTCCGCCTGGTTCTCGAGGCGGTTCACCTCGATCCAGTACTCCGTGAGGTTCGTCATGGTGCGCAGATTCGGCATCGCCTCGGCGGTCAGCTCCGCGGCCCGCGCCAGCACCTCGATCTGCTGCTCGACCCCCTTGGGCAGCTCCTCTATCTGGTAGAGGACGACCAGATCGACGGCCTCCTCCATGAAGTCCATGATGTCGTCGAGGGAGGAGGCGAGGGAGTAGATGTCCTCGCGGTCGAACGGCGTGATGAAGGAGGAGTTCAGCTGGTGGAAGATCGCGTGCGTCGCGTCGTCCCCGGCGTGCTCCGCGGCCCGCATGCGTTCGGAGATCTCGGTACGAGCGGAGGAGTCCGCCCCGAGCAGTTCCATCAGGAGTTTCGAGCCGGTAACGATGTTGTCCGCGGAGGCGGCGAACATGTCGTAGAAGCTCGTCTCCCTGGGGGTCAGACGAAAGCGCACTGGGGATCCTCGGAATGCATCGGGGTCTGTCTCGTTGATGCTAGGTGCATCATCCGGCCACGGTAACCGGCTTACCCAGTGTGACCCATAGGGCAGAGTGCTTATCACAGGGACCCGGCCCAACCAGACAGACCCGGTACCATATACCCAGCGGGGGTATATGCGGACATAGCGAGCACCACGGGAGGACGCCATGACCACCACGGCAGCCGACAGCGCCGCCCCCGCCGGCGGCGAGGAGCGGAGCCAGGCGTCCGAGCCCGCGGCGGCGGCCGCCCCCGCCGAGCACACCGGCCACGGCTACACCAAGCAGAAGGACCAGCACCTCAAGCGGCTGCGCCGCATCGAGGGCCAGATCCGGGGCCTGCAGCGCATGGTCGAGGAGGACGTCTACTGCATCGACATACTCACCCAGGTCTCGGCGAGCACCAAGGCGCTCCAGTCCTTCGCGCTCCAGCTCCTGGAGGAGCACCTGCGCCACTGCGTGGCGGCGGCCGCCGTCAAGGGTGGCGAAGAGGTCGACGCCAAGGTCGCCGAGGCCACCGCCGCCATCGCCCGCCTGCTGCGGACCTGACGGCACCGGCGCTACGACCGGGATTCCTCTTCCGGTGACCGGGCGTCTCGCGACTGAGCTTCCGGTGACTGGTTGTCCTGTGACTGGATGCCCCGCGACCGGGCTTCCTGCGGCCGGGAGTCCTGGTCCTCGGCCGGATCCGATCGGTCCGCCGCCACCTGGAGCACCTCGTCGATACGGTCCGGACTGAGCCTTTCCCCGTCCGCGCTCGACGCAGCGATCATCAACTCACCGTAGAGATCGATCTCGACGAGGGCCACGGGGTCCGGGCCCGACGAGCCGCGACGCGCAACCACGTGTTTCACCTCCTCCTGCGAGCATCTGCGAGCACTTCCGAGCAGCGGCTTCCCAGCGTAGGGATCGGTACACACTCCGCGCATGGCACGGATGGACCATTTCGCGGGGCCGAACGGCATGTGCTGGCTAGGTCTGGGTGGATTCGACCCTTCCTGTGTAGATATCCGATGACTTGGGGAGCGTGATGGCGGCCGGGGCGCCGAAGTCGTACAGCTCGGTGATGGAGGCCACCCCCAGCGTGCGCCGCGCCCCCTGACGCCCGGGGGTGCTGCCCCGCCCCGAGCGGCCGGCCCGGGCCCCGCTTCCCGTTCCGCTTTCGGCTCCGTTTCCCGTTCCGCTTCCCGTACTGCCGCTGTCCGTACCGCCGCTTCCCGTACTGCCGCTGTCCGTACCGCCGCTTCCCGTACTGCCGCTTCCCGTACTGCCGCTTTCCGTACCGCCGTGCTGGCCGGACTGGCCCTGGCCGGACTGGCCCGACTGGCCGCTCGCCTCGCTGGTCACCGTGAAGTGGTGCCGCACCTCACGCAGCCGGCCCTGGCGGTCCAGATACGCGTCGAAGGGGACCGCGCGCTCCGTGAACCCCCGCGCGGCGGCGGTCAACGGGCCCCGCACGCCCGGCGACGCGGCCCGCGCGGCCCGCCCGATGTCCGTCGTGCCCCGGTAGTGCCACACCAGCGTCCCGTCCAGCCCCTCCTCGCCCACCAGGCTCACGCTCCGCGCGCCCCGCAGCAGTTCGGCGGCCGCCAGCGGATCGGTCGCCCCGCCGGTGACCAGATTCCCGTCCGGGATGCCTGCCGTGTCCACCCGCACCCACTTGTCGGGCGGAATGCCCTCGCCCCGGTTCCTCATGAACAGCGCGCCCGAGGCCAGCAGTTCGGTGATCGGCTCGTGCTCGGCGGTCCCCATCGCGTCCTTGGGCAGCACCAGCCGCAGCCGCCCCATCCGCCTCACGAAGTCATACGCGCCGGTGCCCCTGATCGACACCCGCGTGCCGCCCGTCGCCGTCTCCATCGTCGTTCGGACCCGCGAACTCCCCGACCGCACCAGCACATCGGCGGCCCGGTGCAGCGCCGCGACCGCGGCGGCCCGCGACTCCCCGCCCGGGCGCTCGTCGGCGGCCGTCTCGGAGGAACAGCCGGTCACGGTCGCGGTCACCATCAGCCCGGCCAGCAGCCCGCCCGCCACGGCGGCCGCCGTGCGCCTCGCCCGGGCACCGCCCGTACGCCGCTGGATCTCCATCGACCGCCGACCCCCTGGCCACGCTCGTCCACGCCTTGGTACTTGTTCGTTTAACGACCGGTCCCGCCGCCCCGTCACGGGCGGGTAGCGTGGTCATGTGCTCGACTCAGGCAACCAAGGTGCCGGCCAACACCGCACGACCACCGTCGAAAAGGGATCCTTCTCCACCGCCCGCTGCTCCTGCGGCTGGTACGGACCGGCCCGCCGGGCGCGGGACAAGGCCCGTGCCGACGCGGCCGGCCACACCACCGAGCGCGCC
The DNA here is from genome assembly GCF_039532705.1 of Streptomyces sparsogenes subsp. cuspidosporus. Taxonomy (NCBI): domain Bacteria; kingdom Bacillati; phylum Actinomycetota; class Actinomycetes; order Kitasatosporales; family Streptomycetaceae; genus Streptomyces; species Streptomyces sparsogenes. Next base: position 49,230 of record NZ_BAAASD010000050.1, read on the forward strand.
GCCGAGCCCATCGCGGAGCCCACCGCGGAACCCGCCCCCGCCCCACCGCCGCCCCGCAGTGACCCCTCCAGCTCCCCCGCCGATAACGCCGCTTGGGATTCCGCTCCCGGATCCGCCGCTTCCACCGCTTCCGCCCCGGACGGAACCGGACGCACCGCCACGACCTCTGAGTAGGGGACCGGGCCCGCGCGCGACCGCCCGGCCAACTGGTGGGCAAACGGCGTCAAGTGGGACGGGAGGCCGCCATGAACCGGCGGACACTACTGGCAGCGGGCACGGCACTGGCGACCACGGGGGGCTGGGCCGCCGCGTGCAGCAAGGACTCGGGACAGGCGACGGGCGAGGGCGACCCGTCCGCCCGCGCCTCCGCCTCCGACGCCTCCGACGCCGGCTCGGCGTCCCGCTCCACTTCCGCTTCCGCTTCGGTTTCCGCCGGCGGCACCGACGGCAAGCCGCGGGCCGCCGACTGGACCGCGCTGGGCAAGGGCCTGCAGGGCGACCTGATACGCCCCGGCGACGCCGACTACGCCACCGCCCGCCAGCTCTACAACACCCGCTTCGACCGGCTGCGGCCCGCCGCCGTCGCCTATGTCTCCACCACCTCGGACATCGCCGAGTGCCTGGACTTCGCCCGCCGCCACGCCGCCCCCGTCGCCATCCGCAACGGAGGCCACAGCTACGCGGGCTGGTCCAGCGGCGACGGCCGGCTCGTCATCGACGTCTCCGCGCTCAAGTCCATCCGCGCCTCCTCCGGCGAGGCCCGGATCGGCGCGGGTGCCAAGCTCATCGACGTCTACACCTCCCTGGGCGCGTCGGGCGTCACCGTGCCCGGCGGCTCCTGCCCCACCGTCGGCATCTCCGGCCTGACCCTCGGCGGCGGGCACGGCGTGGTCTCCCGGGCGTACGGGCTCACCTCCGACAACCTCACCGGCGCGACCATCGTCACCGCCGACGGCCGGACCCTCCAGGTGTCCAAGGATCGCGAGCCCGATCTGTTCTGGGCCCTGCGGGGCGCCGGCAACGGCAACTTCGGCGTCGTCACGGAACTCCGCTTCCGCACCCACAAGGCCGCCGACGGCGTCACCTGCTACATGACCTGGCCGTGGTCCAAGGCCGCGACGGTGCTGCGCGCCTGGCAGAAGTGGGGCCCGGACCAGCCGGACGAGATCTGGTCGGCGCTCCACCTGGAGGCCTCCCCCGGACGGACGCCGACCGTCTCGGTGAGCTGCTTCTCGCTCGGCACCTACGGCGAGCTGCAGAACGCCGTCGACCGGCTCGCCGACGGCCCGGGCGGCCCCGGCCCCGCCAGGAGCGTCTCGCTGCGCCGCCGCGGCTATGTGGAGGCGATGCGGATGTACGCCGGCTGCGGCAGCACCGGCACCACCCAGTGCCACCTCCCGGGCAGCACCCCGGGCCGCAGCTCCTCCGGGGTCCTGCGGCGCGAGACGTACGCGGCCCGCTCCGACTTCTACGCCCGCTCGCTGAGCGAGGCGGGCGTGCGCGCGATGCTCGGCCAGGTGGAGGCCTACGGACGCCGTACGAGCGGCGGGGGCGCGGTCAGCATCGCGCTCACCGCGCTCGGCGGCGCCGTCAACCGCGTCGCGCCCCTGGCCACCGCCTTCGTCCACCGCCGGTCGCGCTTCCTGGCCCAGTACACCGCCTCCTGGGCGGCCGGCGGGGCCGGGACCGCGCAGCGCTCCTGGCTCGACGGCGTCCACACGGCGATGCGGCGCCATGCGTCGGGGGCGGCGTACCAGAACTACACGGACGCCTCGCTCAAGGACTGGCGCACCGCGTACTACGGCTCTGCGGCGGACCGGCTGACCAAGCTGAAGAAACGTTACGACCCGGACCGGCTGTTCGACTTCCCGCAGGCTCTGTGAGTCAGGCCGCCAGGTCCTTGTGACGGCGCTCGCTCCGTGGCGCCCGGGACGACCCGGAGAGTTCCGGTACGTCCTCCCCCGCGGCCTCCCCGGCCGCGGGGGCCTTCCCGGCCCGTACCAGCCAGGCGGCCCGCGAGCCGGCGATCGCCGTCGTCAGCGGGGTCAGCAGCATCATCGCGAGCGGCGCCAGCAGCAGCGCGACCGCCGTGCCCAGCGCGAACCCGCCGATGACGTCCGTCGGGTAGTGGACGCCCATGTAGACGCGGCAGAACCCTTCGAGCAGCGCGAGGCCGATCGCGGCCAGCCCATAGGTCCGGCTGACCATGAACACGCCCACGGCGACCGCCATGGTCAGCGTCGCGTGGTCGCTGACGAAGGAGAAGTCGGACTTGCCCGCGACCAGGACGTCCAGCCCCTGATGGTCCTTGAAGGGGCGCGGCCGCTCCACGAACTCCCGGATCGGAATGTTGGCGAGCAGCGCCAGGCCGGCGGCCAGCGGCGCCCACACCAGCCCGGCGACGGCGGACGGCGCGTCCTTCGGACGCCTGCGCACGCTCCACCACGCGCCGAGCAACACCACGGCGAGCCCGATGATGATCCCGTACTCGCCGACGAACTCCATGACGCGGTCGAACCAGTGCGGGGCGTCCTTGGCGAGTCCATTGATGTCGTAGAGCAGGCTGACATCAGGGTTCGACCCGTCCAGTGCGAGTCCAGCCATGTGTCGTGGCCCCTTATCTCTTGCCCGTCGCTACATGCGGCTACCGGCCCCCGTTGGCGAACGCGATCGGTAGCCGATGTCTCCGCTGCCGATCCTCTTCCAGGGAACGCCCTCATCGAGCGAGGCGTTCCGCTCTCTACCCAACGATCACCAGGACGTTACCGAAGGGTGACCCATCGTCGCAGTTCAGGGCGGAGGCTTTACGCGGAGTTCGCCGTCGGCAACGCTTTTGCGCCATCTTTGGTCACCCGCGTCGCACCGATGTAGTCCGGCGTGTCGATCTTGTCGAACCGGATCACGGCACCAGTGTACGGGGCGTTGATCATCTGTCCGCCACCGACATAGATCCCCACGTGGTGGATGGATCTCGGGTCGTCCAGGTCGTACGCGAAGAAGACCAGGTCACCGGGGAGCAGCTCGTCCCGCTTGGGATGCGGTCCGGCGTTCCACTGGTCGTTCGCGACGCGCGGCAGATCGATCCCGACGGTCTTGTACGCCGCCTTGGTCAGCCCGGAGCAGTCGAACCGCCCGCCGTCCTCCGGGGTCCCGTCGCCGCCCCACAGATACGGCTTCCCGAGCTGCTTCTGCGCGAAGTAGATCGCCGCGGCCGACTGCCGCGAGGGCCGCACCTTCTGGACGGGCGCCGCGAAGCTCTTGGCCAGGGTGGTGATGGTCTTCACATAGTTCTGGGTCTCCCGGTACGGCGGCACGCCGGAGTACTTGATCACCGCGTACGCGCCGGCGTTGTAGGAGGCCAGCATGTTGTGCGTCAGATCGCCCGGGACGTCCTTCACGTACTTCGCGAGCGAGCAGTCATAGGCGGCCGCCGACGGGATCGCGTCCCGCGGGTCCCAGATGTCCCGGTCGCCGTCCTTGTCGCCGTCCACGCCGTGAGAGGCCCAGGTGGCCGGAATGAACTGCGCGATCCCCTTGGCGTTGGCCGGGCTCTGCGCCTTCGGGTTCCAGCCGCTCTCCTGGTAGAGCTGCGCGGCGAGCAGGGCCGGGTTGATCGCGGGGCAGAGGTTCCCCCACTTCTGGACCAGCGGCTGGTACGCGGCGGGAACGGCCCCCTTGGCCAGCCCGACCGTCGTACCGCTCCCGCCGCCCGCCAGGTCGGCGGCGACCATGTACGTACCGATGACAAGGAGCGCGACGAGAGAGAAGGAGACCCCGAAAGCGACACTGACGCCCAGCCAGACCTTGCGCACCCGCCCATCCTCCCCCATCTGCACGTCATACGAACGTGTTTCCGCACGTACGGCGAAATTCCGCCGCCCGCCAGCCGAAACCATACGGGCGGGGCAGGCCGCCCGCACCCCCCTCTCCGCGTGCCCCTCCTCGTGACCCTCCTCGTGCGCCCCGCCCCTGCCCCCGGTACGCCCGGCCCCGCCCCGCGACCGCCTCCCCTGGGCGCCCGGAGCGCGTAGAGTCCGGCCCGTCCGAGCACCTCACACGCCGGATCCCAGACGCCCCTACCTCACCCCGTAAGGACCATGCGATGACACAGCTCGACTGGCAGCGGGCCACCACCCCGGAGGACGGGGAGCAGGAGGCCTACCTGGAGGTGGCCGCGGGCCCCGATGGCCGGATCTACATGCGGGAGAGCAACGACCCCGACAACATCGTGGTGACGACCCAGGCCAAGTGGGAGGCGTTCATCAAGGGGGTCAAGGCGGGCGAGTTCGACGACTTCGCGGAGGAGTGAGGGGGAGCGCGGGGAGGAGCCGGACGAGGAGCGGGGGCGGAGAGGAAGGACCGCCGAACCGCGAGCCGGAGCCCGAACCGCGAGCCCGAGCCGGAGCCCGAGCCGGAGCCCGAGCCCCCGACATCGATCATTGCCCAGCGCTCATGTGCGTGATACACACAGTAGCCAGCGGGCCCCACATTGACGCTTTCGTACGCCGACCAGGTCATCGTGGTCCACAACACGTACGAGATCCGCCAAGAAATGCCGCCAAGTCGACATGCGGAAGCGGAATCGTCAGCGAAGATAGAGGCTGGCATGTGCCAACCGACGGCGGCACGCAACTACCCATAAGGGGCGGTGAGTTCTATGTTTCTAGCGGCCGACAAGGGCGACATCGACACCATCATCGGCGGAATCGCCCCAGACTGGGGCCCCTTCGGCGACCTGGGCGGCGAGGCCCGCGTCATGATCGAGGTGGTGATGGCCGTCGCCCTGCTGCTCTGCTTCGGCATCGCCATCTGGGGCGCGGCCAAACAGCGGATCGGCGCGACCGCGCTGCGCGACACCTTCAGCGCCGAACAGGGCAAGGGCCTGATCGTCGCCGGCCTGACCGGTGTGTTCATCATCGGATCCCTGGGCACTGTCTTCACGATCGTGTACGGCATGGCCGTCTAGCGCACCACACCACCCACCCGCAGAGCCGACCCCCCACGCGCGGCGCACCCCCCGTCCCGAGGCCTCCACCCCCGAGCCCCCACCCGATCCACCTCCCCACCACGAGGCTGCTCCCTGATGCCCGCTTCGCTCCTTGAGGTCGTGTCAGCTTGATGTCCACTCACACCGTCGCGATCCACCGTCACTCCGCGCCGCTACCGTCGTATGGGGGTGGCCGCCGAGCGACCACGGCTGCGGCGGCCGACGCGGCTGCGGCGATTGGGGCGGCTGGGGCGGTCGGCGCGGCTGGGGCGGCTGTCACGGTTGACGCGGCTGGGGCGGTCGGCGCGGCTGTCACGGTTGACACGTTTGAAGGGGCGTACGTGCGATGAGTCTGGGCGGCGATGACGGATACGGCGGGGACTACGGCCAGGACCCGACCCGCACGGGCGGCCCGTCCTCCGGCGGCCGCCTGACGCGCACCCGCCTCCCCGAAGGCGACGACGACCCGTTCGCCCCACCCCGCCGAGGCACCTCCCGCCCCGGCAAGCCCAGCCGCAACCTGGTCACCGTGGTGAGCGTCGTCGTGCTGCTCATCGCGGCCATCGCCTTCGCCAACCGAGGCGGCGGAGACGACTCCTCCAACGGCAGCTCCGACGACCCCGGCGGCACCAGCGCGACCAGCGGGTCCACCGCCCCGACGGGCGAGCGCCCCGTGGAGGGGAAGGACACCGTGACGGGGATCGCGTCGGGGTTCGCCAAGACGGAGCAGGGGGCGCAGAGCGCGGCGGCGAATTACGCGGTGGCGCTGGGGTCGGCCGACATGCTCAACCGGGACCGCCGCCATGAGATCGTGCCGCGGGTCTTCACGAGCGCGGCGGCCGGACCGCTCCAGGACAAGCTCGACAAGGCCTATTCCACGGACTTTCTGCAGAAGCTCGGCCTTGACCAAAACGGCAAGGCCGCCGAGGGGCTGACCTACGTCTCACGCACCGCACCTGTCGGCACCAAGATCACGAAGTACGCGGACGGCACCGCGACGGTCGCGGTCTGGTGCACAGGAGTGTTCGGCACGGCGGGAGAGGGCTCGAAGACCCCGGTCACCAACGACTGGTTCACCATGACGCTCAAGCTGCGCTGGGTGGGCAACGACTGGAAGACCGAGAGCTTCTCCCAGCAGAACGGTCCGGCCCCCATCAACAGCGATCGTGCCGCTTCCACCGCGGATGAAATTGCCAAGGCAGTCGAGCAGTACGGAGGGTTCACCTATGCCCGCTAGCCCGCGCCGCTACGCTCTCAAGCTCATCGGCGCCCTGGCAGCCGTCCAGACGGCTACCGTACTCCTCGCCACGCGAGCTGTTGCGGCCCCTAGTCCCACGCCAGGTCCTTCAGGCAGCCCGGAGGACTGCAGTTTCCTCCACGGCACGGTGAAGGAGAACTGTGAAAAGGATGGGGGCAGCAGCGGCGGCCCGCCCGACCCCACCTCCCCCCTGGACCCCGCCGCCTCCCTCGCCCGCGGCTGCGCCAACGCCGCCTCCTGGCTCGTCGGCAAGCTCTCCGACCTCGTCAAGGACACGGCGACCGTCGACTTCACCAACGAGGCATTCCTCCGCCAGTACGCCGTCGTCTTCGCCGCCTCGACCGTCCTCACCCTCATCCTCTGGCTGCTCGCCGTCGCCAAGCGCGCCATCCGCGGGGCGCCGCTCGGCGAGGCGCTGTCGGAGGCCATAGGTTTCCTCTGGCTGACGGTGCTCGCCTCGGCCTTCACCCCGCTGATCCTCTATACGGTCGTCACGGCGACCGACGCCGTCACCGAGGCCATCGCCTCGGGCACCGGCGCGGACAACGACGCCTTCTTCGGCTCGTTCGCCGAGGCCCTGAAGAAGGACGAGGACATCGGCGGCGGGCCGATCATGCTCATCGTCGTGTCGCTGGTGACCATCCTCGCGGCCGGTGTGCTCTGCCTCGAGCTCGTGATCCGCGCCGCCCTCCTCTACGTGGGCGCGCTGCTGGGCACCGCCGTCTACTCGGGTCTCGTCGACAAGAACATGTGGGGGCATGTGCGCCGCTGGGCGGGGCTCATGATCGCGGTGATTCTGGTCAAGCCCGTGGTCGTGATAGTGCTCGCCCTCGCCGGGGCGCTGTCCACGTCCGACAAGGGGCCCGACGCCTTCTCAGCCGTCGTCTCCGGACTCGCGATCATCGTCCTCGCCATCTTCGCCAGCGCCATGATCTACCGCTTCGTGCCCGGCTTCGGCGATGAGATCGTCAAGGCCCGCAGCGCCAGCGCGGACCCGGCGTCCCGGCAAGCCGCCGCGATCATCAGCTCTCCCGCCGCGCTCGTGAAGCAGGGCATCAACACCCACAGCGCCCGCGGCGGCGGCGACGGCGGCGGCGGGGCGGCCCGCCCCGGGCAGGCGAAACCCGCCAACCCGGTCTCCGGCGGCGTCGCCGCCCACAGCTCCCGCGGCGGCCAGGGCGGAGCAGGCGGGGGCGGTGCCGCACGCCCCGGCGGCGCGGGGGGCACAGGCGGCGGGGCCGCCGCCGCGGCCCGCGCGCAGAACCGCGGTTCCAGCAACAACCCAGGAGGTGACCGCCGGTGACGATCGAGGCCCAGTCCCACCCCATCGCGCCTCGCCGCACATATCTGATCGGGCGCGCCCGCCCCAGCGCGATCGTCGGCAAGAACCGTGAGACCGGCGAGATCGCGCTGATCATCGGGGGCGCGTTCCTCGGGATGATGTGCGGGCTGCTGGTCCCGGTGCTCACGCTGCGCATCGCCACCCTGGTGGGCTTCCCGACCCTCGCCCTGGCCGCCGTGTACGTCCCGTACAACGGCCGCACCTTCTACAAGTGGTTCGAGATCAACCGCTCCTACAAGCGCACCGTGCGCAGAGGCGCCACCTACCGCTCCGCCGCCGCCGAGGCCGGCACCCGCCTGGACGGCCGCGAGGTCGAGGTCGGCCCGCCGCCCGGCATCGGCCGGATCAACTGGCTCGCGGCCCCCTTCGGCCCCGACGAGATCGCGGTCCTGCTGCACGCCGACCGCCGCACCGTCACCGCCGCCATCGAGATCGAGGGCCCGGGCGTCGGCCTGCGGGACAGCGAGGACCAGGAGGCGCTGGTCGACCGGTTCGGCACACTGCTCAAGCACGTCGCCAACGGCGACGGCTTCGTGACCCGCCTGCAGATGCTGGCCCGCACCCTCCCCGCCGACCCCGACGCGCACGCCAAGGACGTGGAGCGGCGCGGCGACGAGGAGGCCCCCGCCTGGCTCAAGGACTCCTACGACCAGTTGCAGTCGATGGTCTCCACCTCCTCCGAGCAGCATCGCGCCTATCTGGTCGCCTGCATGCACTACACCCGCGAGCTGGCGGCCGAGGCCCAGGCCATCGCCCGCGCCACCCGCCACAGCGCCGGCGGCCGCAAGCTCGACAAGGACGCAGGCCTGGCCGTGGTCATGGCCCGCGAGCTGACCGACATCTGCGCCCGGCTCGCCGAGGCCGACATCCGGGTGCGGCAGCCGCTCGGCCAGGGCCGGCTGGCCTCGCTCATCCACTCCATGTACGACCCGGACCACCCCATCGACCACATCCAGGCCATGACCCAGCGGAACGCCTGGCCGGCCGAGCTGGACGCGATGGAGCCCACGTACCTGCAGGCCAAGACCCGCGAGTCGAGCACCCGCGAGCCCTGGTGCCACGCCACGGCCTGGGTGAAGGAGTGGCCGATGACCCCGGTCGGGGTCAACTTCCTGGCACCGCTGCTGGTCCACACCCCCGACGTCATCCGTACGGTCGCGGTCTGCATGGACCTGGAGCCGACCGAGATCGCGATCGAGCGGATGCTGACGGAGAAGACGAACGACGAGGCGGAAGCCAGCCGCGCCGCCAAGATGAACCGCACCGTCGACCCGCGCGACATCGCCGCGCACGGCCGGCTCGACCAGCGCGGCGAGGACCTGGCCAGCGGCGCCGCGGGCGTCAACCTCGTCGGCTACATCACCGTCTCCTCCCGCTCCCCCGAGGCCCTCGCCCGCGACAAGCGGACCATCCGGGCCTCGGCGGGCAAGAGCTATCTGAAGCTCGAGTGGTGCGACCGCGAGCACCACCGGGCCTTTGTGAACACGCTGCCGTTCGCGACCGGCATCCGGCGATAGAGCGATAGAGACGACTGGGACGATAGGGGCTCCGCCGTGGCCGATCCGATTGGCGCCATCACCGAAGCGTTCACCAGCTTCCTGTTCGGGAAGGTGGAGACGACCCGGCTGCCGGTCCGCACGTCCACGGGGCAGGCACAGGCCGTCTACCTGCCCACCGCCGCACCGGGCCTGGGCGACTCGGGCGTGATCATCGGGCGGGAGGTGTACTCCGGCAAGGGGTACATCTACGACCCCTTCCAGCTGTACGGGCAGCAGCTGCCCGCCCCCCACTGGCTGGTCCTCGGCGAGTCCGGAAACGGCAAGTCGGCCCTGGAGAAGACCTACGTCCTGCGGCAGCTGCGGTTCCGCGACCGTCAGGTCGTGGTGCTCGACGCCCAGGGCGAGGACGGCGTCGGCGAGTGGAACCTGATCGCCGAGGAGCTGGGCATCACCCCCATCCGGCTCGACCCGATGGCCGCCCTGGACGGCGGCATCCGCCTCAACCCCCTCGACCCCGCGATCACCTCGACGGGCCAGCTGGCGCTGCTCCGCACGATCATCGAGGTGGCGATGGGTCATGGCCTCGACGAGCGCTCCGGGTTCGCCCTCAAGGTCGCCCACGCGTACGTCAACCAGACCATCGTCGACCGCCAGCCGGTGCTGACCGACATCGTCGAGCAGCTGCGCCACCCCGAGGCGGACTCGGCGGAGGCGATGAACGTCGACATAGACGACGTGCGGGCCTGGGGCCTCGACGTCGCCCTGGTGCTCGACCGGCTCGTCGACGGCGACCTGCGCGGCATGTTCGACGGCCCGACGACGGCGGGCATCGACCTCAGCGCCCCGCTCATCGTCTTCGACCTCTCCCACATCGACCGCAACTCGATCGCCATGCCGATCCTGATGGCGATCGTCGGCGTGTGGCTGGAGCACACCTGGATCCGGCCGGACCGCAAGAAGCGCATCTTCCTGGTCGAAGAGGCCTGGCACATCATCAACTCGCCGTTCGTCGCGCAGCTCTTCCAGCGCCTGCTGAAGTTCGGGCGCCGGCTCGGCCTGTCCTTCGTCGCCGTCGTCCACCACCTGTCCGACGTGGTCGACGGCGCGGCCGCGCGGGAGGCCGCGGCGATACTCAAGATGGCGTCGACCCGGACCATCTACGCCCAGAAGGCCGACGAGGCGCGGGCCACGGGCCGGGTGCTGGGCCTGCCGCGCTGGGCCGTCGAGATCATCCCGACCCTGACGCCCGGCATCGCGGTCTGGGACGTCAACGGCAACGTCCAGGTCGTCAAGCACCTGATCACCGAGGCCGAGCGGCCGCTCGTCTACACCGACCGGGCGATGACGGAGGACGCGCTGGCCCTCCAACTGGCCGCCGAGGCCGAAGCGGAGGCCGAGGAGCGGGCGGCCGCGGCCGTGGAACAGCGGCTCGCCCAGGAAGCCGCCGAGGCGGACGCGTACGGCGGGCCCTCGTACGGTTCGACGGTGGCCTGACATGGCGGCGGGGCGGGTCCACGGCGGGCAGGGCGGCCCTGGGCGCGGCGGACAGGGGCACGGCGGGCAGGGGCGCGACGGACAGGGATACGGCGGGCAGGGCTACGACGGCCCCGGTGAGCCGGGCGGACCGGGCGGGCCCCCGCCGGCCGCGCGGGGCGGCGGCGGGATCCCGGACGGGCTGCTGGTCGGCTCCTTCGCCTTCCTGCTCGGGCTGACGGGCCTGGCGTGGTCAGCGACGGGGCTGGCCGGGCTCTTCGCCCACGGCGCCTGGCCGGACGGCGTGCGCTTCCTCCGCACGCCCCTGGCGATGCGCGCGCTGGCCCAGCGCCCCCACGACCTGGCGGCGGCCTGGCCGGACACGCCGAAGGAGCAGCTGTCGGGATACGGGCTGTTCTGGGGCCTGTTCATCAGCGAGCTGATGGTGTTGATCGTGCTGTCGGTGTTCGCCATCGGCACGGTCACCCGCTATCGCGCGGTCCGCGCCAAGCGCCGCGCGGCCCGGTGGGAGGCCGCCGGAGGCCACGAGTACGTCCCCGGGACGGACGCCTCGGCCCACCCGCGCGGGCGCGGGCACACCGCAGGGCACGCAGGGCGCGGAGCAGACGGAGCGGATGGGGCGGGAGCAGCGTCACCCTCGGCGCAGGCACCGGGGCCTGGGCAAGGACCAGGGCGGGACGCCACGGCTCTCGGCGGCGCGACGGGCCCGGCGACGCAGGGCCGCCCGTACGCGTACGACGCCCCGGCACCCGAGGCGGGCCCGTCCGGGAGCGCCCCGGCGGCCTCCCCGGCGGCCTCCTCGGCGGGGTGGAACGCCGCAGCCGCCGACGCGGCGGGCCATGGCGCGCACGCGGCCCAGGGACGGCCGGGAGGCGTCCTCGGCGGTACGGCCGCCGAGGGCACAGCCGTCGGCGGCCGTACCGCCGAGCAGTGGGCCGACCAGGACACGCCCGGCACCGGACCGCACCCGGCGCCCGGCCACGGCCCCGTAGGGGCGCACCCAGGCGTGCCCGGCGCGGGACAGCCGGGCGCCCCGGCGACCGCGTACGGTCCGTGGAACGGCGACCCGGGAGCCACAGCACAGCGCCCCATCGCCGAACAGCGGGCAAGCGCATGGAGCGGCTCTGGCGGCACCCATGCCCCTGGCGGCGCGGGAGACACCTACAGAGCGGGCGGCACCCCCGGCCCCGGCGGCGCCAGCGGCCCTGGCGGCATCCACAGCCCGGGCGCCTGGGGCGGCCCAGACGGCGCCCCCGACACCCACAGCACGGGCGGCGCCAGCAGTCCGGGCGGCCCGGGTGGCACCCACGCCCCTGGCGGCCCCGACGGCAACTACAGCCCCGGCGGCCCGGGCGGCCCCGACGGCCCCCACAGCCCCGGCGGCCCGGGCAGTTGGGTCGGCCCCGGCGGCCCGGAGACTCCGGGCGCGGGGCCGGCCGCCGGGGTCGCGTCGGCCCCGTCCCAGCCGGTGCCCACCCCGCGCGGCGGCCCTGGCTTCCCCGGGGCCGAGGCGCCGGCGCACTCCCGGGTTCTCTACGGCACCCAGCGCGGGGACGCCGCGTCGCAGGCCGTCCTGGACGCCGTCGGTCCGGTCCTGGTCGTCACCAGCGACGCCGCGCTGTGGGCGGGGACCAAGGACGCCCGGGCCAAGTTCGGCCCCACCCACGTCTTCGACCCGTCCCACCTCCTCGACACCCCGGCCCGGCTGCGCTGGAACCCCGCGGCGGGCTGTGAGTCCCGCGATGTCGCCGCGACCCGCGCCGCCGCGCTCCTCGCCCCCGTACGCCCCCTCCACGCCGTCGACAGGCCCATGGCGGAGGCCGCGGAGACCATGCTCCGCTGCTGGCTGCACGCGGCAGCCGTGGACGGCCGCCCGTTCCGCCACGTCCACCGCTGGGCCCAGGGCAACTCGGCACACGAGCCGGTGCGGATCCTCAGGACCCACGCGAAGGCCGCGGGGGGCGCCGCGGGCGAGCTGGAGGCGACGCTCACCGCGCACCCCGAGCGCCGGGACATGGCCCAGGAGTTGACGGCCCGCGCCCTCGCGGCGCTGTCGTCGATCCACATCCGGGACGCCTGCAATCCGGGCCGGTCCGACGCCCTCGCGTTGGAGTCATTTGTGGGCGAAGGGGGAACGCTGTATGTGATGGGCGAATCCATCGAGGATCCGCGGACCCATCCGGGTGCGATGCCCTTGTTGACCGCACTCGCCTCGCACGTGGTCGAGCACGGCCGGCGCATGGCCGAACGGTCATCCTCCGGTCGGCTCGACCCACCACTCACCCTCGTCCTGGACGATGTCGCGGCCGTCGCGCCGCTGCCTCAGTTGCCGGACCTGCTGGCCCACGGGGCCTCGCTGGGCCTGCCCACGCTGGCGCTGATGCGCTCCCAGGAGCAGGCCCGCGCGCGGTGGCCGCACCGCACGCCGGCCGGCTGAGAGGCGGCCCCGGGACGACTCGCCCGGCTCCTCTCCAGAGCCGAGAAAAATTTTCTGGCGGCGATGTCGAGAACCGGCAACTGGCTCCGTCCCTGCGGTGAACGCGACCACAATGGGCCGCACCAGCATCGAGGAGAACCACCATGGCCAAGTACCTGCTGCTCAAGCACTACCGCGGCGCCCCGGCCCCGGCCAACGACGTGCCGATGGACCAGTGGACCCCGGAGGAGATCTCGGCGCACATCAAGTTCATGCAGGACTTCGCCGCCCGGCTCGAGCAGACCGGCGAGTTCGTCGACGCCCAGGCACTCGCCCCCGAAGGGTCGTGGGTCCGCTACGACGGTGAGGGGCGCCCGCCGGTCACCGACGGCCCGTTCGCCGAGACCAAGGACCTCATCGCCGGCTGGATGATCGTCGACGTGGACAGCTACGAGCGCGCCGTCGAGCTGGCCGGGGAGCTGTCGGCCGCCCCCGGGGCGGGCGGGAAGCCGATCCACGAGTGGCTGGAGCTGCGCCCGTTCATGGCCGAGCCGCCCACCATCACGGAGTGACCTCGCCCATGTCGATGGATGAGGCCCTGCTCCGGAGCCTCACGCCGAGCGTGCTGGGGATCCTCGTCCGCCGCGGAGCCGACTTCGCGGCGGCCGAGGATGCCGTGCAGGAGGCGCTGGTCGAGGCGGTCCGCGTCTGGCCGGCCGACCCGCCACGGGACCCGAAAGGCTGGCTGATCACCGTGGCCTGGCGCCGGTTCCTCGACGCGACCCGGGCGGACACCGCCCGCCGCCGGCGTGAGGACCTGGTCGACGAGGAGCCCGCGCCCGGGCCGGCGCCCTCGGTGGACGACACGCTCCAGCTCTACTTCCTGTGCGCCCACCCGTCGCTGACGCCGTCATCCGCGGTCGCCCTCACCCTGCGCGCCGTCGGCGGGCTCACCACCCGCCAGATCGCCCAGGCCTACCTGGTGCCCGAGGCGACCATGGCCCAGCGCATCAGCCGTGCCAAGCGGACGGTCTCGGGCGTGCGGTTCGACCAGCCCGGCGATGTCGCCACCGTGCTCCGCGTCCTCTACCTGGTCTTCAACGAGGGCTACTCCGGCGATGTCGACCTGGCCGCCGAGGCCATCCGGCTCACCCGGCAACTCGCGGCCGCGATCGACCATCCCGAGGTGGCGGGGCTGCTCGCCCTCATGCTGCTCCACCACGCCCGGCGCGCTACCCGTACCGCGCCCGACGGCAGCCTCGTGCCGCTCGCCGAACAGGACCGCGGCCGGTGGGACACGGCGTCGATCGCCGAGGGCGTCGCGATCCTGCAGGCGGCCCTCGCCCGCGACCGGCTGGGCGAGTTCCAGGCCCAGGCCGCCATCGCGGCACTCCACGCCGACGCCCCCACGGCCGAGGAGACCGACTGGGTGCAGATCGTCGAGTGGTACGACGAGCTCGTGGGCCTGACCGACAGCCCGGTCGTCCGGCTCAACCGTGCCGTGGCCGTCGGCGAGGCCGACGGCCCGCGCGCCGGCCTGGCGGCGCTCGCGGCGCTGAACGACTCTTCCCCGAGCTCGTCGGGCAAAGGACACCCCCTGCCCCGCTACACCGCGGTGGCGGCGTATCTGCATGAACGCGCCGGCGACCTGACGACGGCGGCACGGCTGTACGCCGAGGCGGCCCACAAGGCGCCCAACCTCGCCGAACGCGATTACCTGACGCGCCAGGCCGCCCGGCTCAACGCCCACCGCTCTCGCTGACCCGGCCGCCAACGCGAAAAAGCCTCGGTCCCGAATATCTTCCGATACTCGGGACCGAGGCTTATCAAAATTTGTTCGGCGGCGTCCTACTCTCCCACAGGGTCCCCCCTGCAGTACCATCGGCGCTGAAAGGCTTAGCTTCCGGGTTCGGAATGTAACCGGGCGTTTCCCTAACGCAATGACCACCGAA
>NZ_BAAASD010000051.1:0-64157 GCF_039532705.1 Streptomyces sparsogenes subsp. cuspidosporus
CACCGCGCCGGGCTCGCCTCCGGCCCCGCCCGCCGCGCCCCCGTCGGCGGGGGCGGCCTCGCGCGGGTCGCCGGGGCCGTGGGGCGCGTCGGTGCCGGGGGAGGCGTCGGAGTCCGGGCGCTGCTCCGGGACGCGCCGGCCCGGTGCGTCGGGACCGGCCGGCGGCGCCTGCTCCGGCGCCCCGGGAGCGCCGGGAGCGCCCTGCGGCGGCCGCCCGCCCCCCGGTCCGTCGGGCCCGCCCGGCCCGTCCGGGCCCTCCTGCCCGTCCTGTCCGTCCCGCCCGTCCGGGCCCGGGTCCGGATCCGGGTCGTCGTCCCCGCCGCCGGCGTCGCGCAGCACCTCGTCGAGCTTGTCCTCGTCGAGGCCCGGCGCGTCGAACGGAGCCCGCCGGCGCCGATGGGGCAGCGACAGCAGCGCGGCCTGCCGCACGTCCTCCGTGGTCACCTCCGTACGCCCCGCCCACGCCGCGAGCGCCGTCGCGGTACGCGCCGTCACGATGTCCGCGCGCATCCCGTCCACCTCGAACGCCGCGCACACCGCCGAGATCTGCCGCAGCGCGCCGTCGCCCAGGCGCACCCGCGGCAGCAGGGCGCGCGCCGCCGCGACGCGCTCCCGCAGCGCCCCCTCCTCGTCCGCCCACCGCGCGGCGAACCCGGCCGGGTCCTCGTCGTACGCCAGGCGCCGCCGCACCACCTCGACCCGCTCGTCGGTGTCCCGCGACGCCGCGACCTCCACCGTCAGGCCGAAGCGGTCCAGCAACTGGGGCCGCAGCTCGCCCTCTTCGGGGTTCATGGTGCCCACCAGCAGGAAGCGCGCCGCGTGCCGTACGGACACCCCCTCGCGCTCCACATAGGAGGCGCCCATGGCGGCCGCGTCCAGCAGCAGGTCGATCAGGTGGTCGTGCAGCAGATTGACCTCGTCGACGTACAGCACGCCGCGGTGCGCGTCGGCCAGCAGCCCCGGCTCGAACGCCTTCACCCCGTCCGCCAGCGCCCGCTCGATGTCCAGCGCGCCCACCAGCCGGTCCTCGGAGGCGCCGACCGGCAGCTCGACCATCCGCGCGGGCCGTACGGCGCCGGCGCCCGGCTCGTGCGGGCCGTCCGGGCAGCCGGGGTCGGGCGCGGCCGGGTCGCAGGAGAACCGGCAGCCCGCGACGACGTCGATGCCCGGCAGCAGCGCGGCGAGCGCCCGTACCGCCGTCGACTTCGCGGTGCCCTTCTCACCGCGCACCAGCACCCCGCCCACGGCCGGTGACACGGCGTTGAGCAACAGCGCCAGCCGCAGGTCGGCCATTCCGACGAGCGCGGTGAACGGGTAGGGGGCGGTCATGCGGGGTTACCTCCTGCGGGGTGGACGCGGTGGGAGACGGGTAGGGCGCGGCGTGCGGCGCCTCCGGCGGGCCTCACGGCGCCCCCGCGCGTGCGCCCGGCTTCTTCGGCGGGGCTCATCCGGCCCTCTGCGGCGGTGTTCATCGCGCCCCCTGCGGCCGCGGGATCCGGGGCGCCCCCGGTGGCACGAAGGGCAGCCCTTCCGGAACGCCGTTCTCGATCAGCCGCAGCAGCGCGTCCGTGTCCGCGTGCTCTTCGATCAGGTCGCCCAGCCGGTCGAGCTGCTCCTCACGCAGCTCACCGAAGCTGGTGTCGGGGGCGGGGACGAACGCCCGGCCGGCCGCGGCCGCGACCCGGCGCAGGAAGGCGCGGCGGAAGCCGTCGCTCTCCAGCGAGCCGTGCCAGTGGGTACCCCAGACCGAGCCGACCCGGCAGCCGTCCAGGAACGGCTCGTCCGCCCCGTCCAGCAGCTCGGCGACCCCGTGGTGGATCTCGTAGCCCTCCACCCGCTCGCCGAGCGCCTCCCCGGCCGGCCGCGCCAGCGTCTTGTGCGCCGCGAAGCGGACCCGCACCGGCAGCAGCCCGAGCCCCTCGACCGTTCCGGCCCGCGACTCGACCTCGTCCTCGATGCGCTCGCCGAGCATCTGGAAGCCCCCGCAGATGCCCAGCACCGGGCGGCCCTCCGCCGCCCGCCGCGCGACCGCCTCGGCCAGCCCCCGCGTCCGCAGCCACTCCAGCGCCCGTACCGTCCCACGGGTGCCGGGCAGCACGACCAGGTCGGCGTCGGCCAGCTCCTCCGGGCGGTCCACGAACCGCACGACCACGCCGGGCTCGGCGGCCAGCGCGTCCACGTCCGTGAAGTTCGACATGAGCGGCACGGCGGCGACCGCCACCCGCAGGATGTCCGCGCCGTGCGGCGGCGCGACCACGCTCTCGCGCACCGCCCCGCGCAGCGACACCCGCAGTCCGTCCTCCTCGTCGATGCCGAGGCCGTGGGCGTACGGCAGCACGCCGAGGGTCGGGCGGCCGGTCAGGCCGCGCAGCATCTCCAGGCCCGGTTCGAGCAGGGTCACGTCGCCGCGGAACTTGTTCACCAGATAGCCCGCGACGAGCCGTTGGTCGGCCTCCGACAACAGCGCGGTCGTGCCGAAGAACGACGCGAAGACGCCGCCGCGGTCGATGTCCCCGACCACGACGACCGGCAGCCGGGCCGCCCGGGCCAGGCCCAGGTTGACGATGTCGGTGCGGCGCAGGTTGATCTCCGCGGGGCTTCCGGCGCCCTCGCAGATCACCGCGTCATGGGTGCGCCGCAGTTCGGCCAGGCACTCGGTGACGGTTCCGAGCAGCGCCTCCCGGCGCCCCGCGTGCAGCTTTTCCCCGGGGGACGCCCCCCCAGACCCCCCGAAGTATCCACGCGCGCTCAGCTCGCCCACCGGCTTGCCCAGCAGCACCACCTGGCTGCTGCGGTCGCTGCCCGGCTTGAGCAGCACGGGGTTCATCAGCGCGCTCGGCTCGACGCGGGCGGCCGCGGCCTGCATCGCCTGGGCGCGGCCGATCTCCGCCCCCTCGCGGGTGACGAAGGAGTTGAGCGACATGTTCTGCGCCTTGAAGGGCGCGACCTTGACGCCCTTACGGCTGAGCCACCGGCAGATCCCGGCCGTGACCACGCTCTTGCCCGCGTCCGAGGTCGTGCCCGCGACGAGCAGCCCGCCGCCCGGCCCGCTCCCGCCGCCCGTGCCATCCGTCCCGCTCATCCTCGATCCCTCCCCGCGGCCGAGGGCCGCGCCGTCGCCTGGCCGTACGCGCCGCCCGCGGCCCCGGGAGCCCCCAAGGACCGTGCCCGGTGAGCGAGCGCGCCATGTGGGGCGCGGGCGGCGCGTACGGGCACGCCGGGCCGCGCGGCCGTGAAGAGCCCCGTACGCGCGGCCGGGAAGAGCCCCGTACGGGCGGGCCGCAGCGCGCCGACGGCCAGCCGGGCCGCGACGGACACGCCGAGCGCCAGCGCTCCGACGCGCCGCGACAGCCGGACCGCGCGCTCGATGTCGACCGCTTCCACCGGCCGCCCGCCGGAGTTGAGCACCGGCCGGTGCTCGACGCGCCCGCCGTAGGCCAGGGTGCCACCGAGCCGTACGCCGAGCGCGCCCGCGAACGAGGCCTCCACCGGGCCCGCGTTGGGGCTCGGGTGGCGGTGGCCGTCCCGCCGCCAGGCGCGCCGGGCGCCGCGCGGATCCGGCCCGGCCAGGGCGGCGAGCACGGCGGTGAGCCGTGCGCCGGGCCAGCCGGCGAGGTCGTCGAGCCGGGCCGAGGCCCATCCGAAGCGCCGGTAGCGCGGCGACCGGTGACCCACCATCGCGTCCAGGGTGTTGACGGCACGGAAGCCCACCAGACCCGGCACCCCGGCCACGGCGCCCCACACCAGCGCGCCCACGACGGCGTCCGAGGTGTTCTCGGCGACCGATTCGACGACCGCGCGCGCGATCTGTTGCTCGTCGAGCGCCTGCGGGTCGCGCCCGCACAGGTGCGGCAGCCGCCGCCGGGCGGCGTCCAGGTCCCCGGCGGCCAGCGCGCCGCCGACGGCCCGCGCCTCCCGGCCCAGCGTGGTGCCGCCGAGCACGGCCCAGGTGGCGGCGGCGGTCAGCGCGGTGTGCGCGGCACGTGAGGGGCCAAGGGCGCGTACGACACGCGCCGTCAGGGCGGCACCCGCGGCCGCGCCGCCCGCGCACAGCGCGGTGTACAGGGCCCCGGCTCCGCGGTGGTCGCGCCACAGCAGCCGCTCGGCGGCCAGCGCGGCGGTCCCGAACGCGGCCACGGGGTGGCCGCGGCGCGGATCGCCCGTGGCGAGGTCGCCGAGGAAGCCGAGGGCGGCGCCGCACGCGTACGAGGCGTGGTCGGCACGCATCCTCAGCCCGCCGTCCCGCCCTGCCGCGTCCGGTCGTGGGGGAGGGGGAGGGGCCTCGTGGGAGGCGGCGGCATGGCGGTGCCGGGCATGGCGGTATGTCCTCACTCAGGGTCCGCGCCCTGGTTCGACGTGACCGGCGGTGAGAGTCTCCTGGCTCCCGGATCCGCGGTTCTCCCGGTCTTCCAGCCTCCGCGCGGGCGGCCGTGACTCGTAGGGCGATGGGAGAGCGCTCCCCGGTGACAGTGGCGGGACCGCGCCGGATTCTCACCGGCTTCCTCTCCTGCCGCCGTTTGGCTCCGGAAGTCCACCATGGGCCGCGAATGGCCGTCAACTCGCGAATGCCCCACCCTGCGTGAGTGTGCCGAGGCCCACACACCCCCCGACGCGACACCCCTTCCACGCCACGGCCGCCGGGCCGGACCACGCCGTGCGGCGCGGCCCGGCCCGGCGGCCGGTGGTGCTTCTCCGGATCAGGCCAGGGTCAGGTCAGGATCAGTCATCGATCAGACCGGTGTCAGGCGGGGATCAGGCCACGATCAGATTGATGCCGTACGCCACGGCCGCCGCGCACAGCGCGAAGCAGGCGTACGCGCCGAGACGCGCGGGCCCGAGGGCCGCGCCCGCCGTGGCCGAGGCGCCGGGGGTGGCGGAGGTGGCGCCCGGGCCCGCCTCCGCCGGCTGGGCCTTGCGGGAGGTGCCGAGGATGCCGAGGGTGAAGACGCCCACGAAGCCGACGGTCACCGCGAGACTGACGCCGAAGACCTGGCCGAGGGCCGCCCAGTCGATGCTCATCGCGTTACTTCCTTAGCTGGTACTGCCGGTGGCCGCGGACGCGCCTGCCGGGGTGGCGGAGGGGGTGGAGGAGACGGCGGCCACCGGCCCGGCGGGCGGCGGGGCCACGGCCTGGATGGCGGCCGTGACGACGCCCACCGGCTCGGCCGGCACGGTCTCGACCTCGTTGACGTTGGTGTGGTCCACGGGCTTGCGGCGCGAGGCCGCCCAGATCGCCGCGCAGGCGGCGACCGCGATCA
This sequence comes from Streptomyces sparsogenes subsp. cuspidosporus, assembly GCF_039532705.1. Classification (NCBI taxonomy): domain Bacteria; kingdom Bacillati; phylum Actinomycetota; class Actinomycetes; order Kitasatosporales; family Streptomycetaceae; genus Streptomyces; species Streptomyces sparsogenes. The sequence continues at coordinate 5,259 of NZ_BAAASD010000051.1, forward strand.
CGGCGACGGCGGTGACGCCCCAGTCGCCCTGGTCCGCGAGGAGCGCCGCGCCGCCCGCGACGAGACCGGCGGCGGGCAGCGTGAGCACCCAGGCGAGGACCATGCGGCCCGCGGTCGACCAGCGCACCACCCCGCCCTTGCGGCCGAGGCCCGCGCCCATCACGGAGCCGGAGCAGACCTGGGTGGTGGAGAGCGCGAAGCCGATGTGGGAGGAGGCGAGGATGACGGTCGCGGCGCCGGTCTGGGCGGCGAAGCCCTGCGGCGGCTGGATGTCGGTGATGCCCTTGCCCATGGTGCGGATGATCCGCCAGCCGCCCAGGTACGTGCCGAGGGCGATGGCCAGACCCGCGGAGACGATGACCCACAGCGGCGGGTCGGAGTCGGGGGCGATCGCGCCGCCGGTGATCAGTGCCAGGGTGATCACACCCATGGTCTTCTGGGCGTCATTGGTGCCGTGGGCGAGGGAGACCAGCGCGGCCGAGGCGATCTGCCCGGCGCGGTAGCCCTTCGCGGTCTCCTGGTCGTCGCGGCCGCGCGCCAGCCGGTAGGTGAGCCGGGTGGCGACCATCGCCGCGACACCGGCCACGATCGGCGCGGCCACGGCCGGGATCAGGACCTTCATGACGATCTTGTCGCTGTTGACCCCGTCCATGCCGACGGAGACCAGGGTGGCGCCGATGAGGCCGCCGAAGAGGGCGTGCGAGGAGCTGGAGGGCAGTCCGGCCAGCCAGGTCAGCAGATTCCAGAGGATGGCTCCGACCAGACCCGCGAAGATCACTTCGGGGCGGATCCCGGAGCCCTCGTCGATGATCCCCCCGGAGATCGTCTTGGCGACCTCCACCGAGAGGAACGCGCCGACGAGATTGAGGACCGCCGACATCGCCACGGCCGTCCGGGGACCGAGCGCTCCCGTGGAGATGGTGGTGGCCATGGCGTTGGCCGTGTCATGGAAGCCGTTCGTGAAGTCGAACACCAAGGCCGTGATGATCACGATCCCGATGAGAAGCGTGATGTGTTCCATCGAACTCCTTCGGGGGAGTGCGATCCCCGCACTTCGTGGCACGGAGCGCCACTGGGTCGCTACAGTTTGTGGTGCACCGCGAGGTGCCGGTCAGGGCTTGGCCGTCGTGTGGTCGCCGAGGTGACCGCACGAGAAGCCCCCTCCTGTGGGAGGGGGAGGAGTCACACACCCGGGCAATCCGTGCGACGGCCAACGGGTGCGCCACGACCGTAAGGACGTGGGGTGAACGGAAGGTGAACTGGGGTGGGCCCAGGGGTGACGCGTCTGTCGGGAAGGGCGGACCGATGATCCCCTGGCCCCTCCCTGATGCGTACAGGGCTGCTCGCCTGCCATGATCGGCGCCCGGAGGTGAGGGGCCATGACGAAGCCGAAGCCCACGCCCAAGCCGGGACGGGAGGCGGAGACTGCGCGATCGCCGAGGCCCGCCGGGCGGCGGGACCTGGCACAGGCCTGGGAGCGGGTGGTCGAGACGGCCCGCAGGACCGTCGCCGACGGCCTGGTCGTCGGCACCTCGGGCAATGTCTCGGCCCGGGTCGGCGACACCGTGCTGGTGACCCCCAGCGGCGTCCCGTACGACCGGCTCGGCCCGGGCGACGCGGTCGGCGTCGATCTCGACGGCCGCCAGATCCTCGGCGAGCTGGCCCCCACCAGCGAGCTGCCCATGCACCTCGCGGTCTACCGCCACACCGACGCCGCGGCCGTGGTCCACACCCACGCCGTGCACGCCACGGCGGTCTCCACGCTGGTCGACGAGGTCCCGGCGGTCCACTACATGACGGGCGCGCTCGGCGGCCCGGTGCGCGTCGCCGGATACGCGCTGTACGGCACCGACGCCCTGGCCCGCGAGATGCTCGCCGCGCTGCGCGACCGCACCGGCTGTCTGCTGCGCAACCACGGCACGGTGGTCCACGGCGCCACGCTCGACCAGGCGTACGACCGGACCGCCCAGCTGGAGTGGATGTGCCGGGTGTGGCTCACCGCCGCGGCCGTCCCCGGCCACACCCCGGCCCTGCTGTCCCCCGACGAGCTGCGGGCGGCGGCGGACAAGCTGAGCGGCTACGGCCAGCCCCGCTGAACCAGGCGCCCGCCGAGCCCGACCCCGCCGGACCGGCACCGCCCCGCCGGACCGGCACCGCCCCGCCGGGGGCGCCGGGGCCGTCCCCGGCCCGCTCGGGGAGGCGGGCGGCTCACCCGGCCGGGCCCGCCCGCTGGCCCCCGGCGCCCCGGACGACCACACTGGGAGGGATGCGCCTGCGGACGAAGGCGGTTGCGGCCGCCACGACGATGATCGGTGTCAGCGCGGCCGCGGTGGCGGCCGGGCGGTACGCCAGCGACGCTGCCCTGAAACCGAGGCCCGACCGACCCCTGCCGCACGACCCGCCGCTCACCGTGCACGCCACCGCGGCCGGCCAGATCACCCTCACCCGCAGCCTCGCCTCGCTGCGCCCCGGCACCTACGGCCTCACCGGCGCCGGATGCCACGCCGTGGTCGGGCCGGTCCTGGAGGACGCCCCGCACCCCGCGGACTGCGTGGTCCGCCGCCTGGAGCGGGTGAGCCGAGGCACCCTCGCCCCCGGCACCCGCGTCCGGTTCACCCCGCAGGTGTACACCGGCGACCCCCGGGACGCGCTCGGACTCGACCACACCGACGTGGACGTGCCCGGCGAACTGGGCCCGCTGCCCGCCTGGTTCATACCCGCCGACCGCTCCGCCTGGGTGATCACCGTGCACGGCCTCGGCACCACCCGCGAGCACCCCATGGTGGTCCTGCCGTTCCTGCACAAGCGGCAGTTCCCCGTGCTCGACCTCGGCTACCGCGGCGACCCCGACGCCCCCCGCTCCGAGGACGGCCTCGGGCACTTCGGCCGCACCGAGTGGCACGACCTGGACGCCGCCATCCGCTACGCGGTGCGCCACGGCGCGCAGAGCGTCATCCTCTACGGCTGGTCCACCGGCGCCACGATGGCCCTCCTCGCCGCCGCGAACTCCGCGGTGCGGGACCGGGTCAGCGGCCTGGTCCTGGACTCCCCGGTCCTCGACTGGCAGGCCACCCTGCGGGCCCTCGCCTCGGCCCGGCGGATCCCCTCCGCGCTGCTGCCCCTGGCGATACGGGCCGCGGAGGGCCGGGCCGCGCTGCCCGAGGGACGGCTGGTGGACGCGGTGGCCGCCGACCTGGACGGGCTGAAGGTGCCGACCCTGATCCTCCACGGCCCGGACGACACGGTCGCCCCCTGGGCCCCCTCCCGCGAACTCGCCGCCCGCCACTCCGAGCTGGTCACCCTTCACCAGGTCCGCCAGGCCCCGCACGCCGCGATGTGGAACGCGAACCCCGAGGGGTACGAGGACATGCTGGGCCGCTTCCTGACACCCCTGATGTAGAGCGAAGAGCCCCGAGAAGCGCGCCCCGGCAACCGCCGGACGGGTGCCGATTGGGCTTTCGGGCCGTCACCGGCGAGACTGCTCCCGTGACGTCCCGTACTCCGCGCGACTCCCGGCTCCGACTCGTCCGCCACCGGCCGATGGCCACGGCCCGCCGGGCCGTGCCGAACCGCGGCTCCCGACCGGCGCCCCGCCCGCCCGAGGGCACACCGCCGCCCTCGGAGCTGGCGAGACAGGCCAGGTCGGGACTCGCCGGTGCCGTACGGATCGCCCGCTGGGCCGCGAGCCGGCACGGTGTGCCGGGCGTGCTCTCCGCCGAGGCCCTGGCCGAGGCGGCCGCCGAGCTGGGGGTCTCTCCCGACCAGGCCCGGGCCGACTGGGACCGGGCCCGTCTGGTGGGCCTGATCGAGCTGCACGGCGGCACCGCCCGCCCCGGCTGGCGGCTGCGCGCCTGGGACCGCGACGACAGCGCGGTGCTGCGCGGCTGGGTCGCGCTGCTCGACGCCTGGTCCCTGGCCCGCCCGGCCCCGGCGACGGCCGAGCCCGCCGCCGTGGCGGAGGTCGTCGAGGCGCTGCCGCAGCTGCTGTCCCTGCTCCAGCTGTCGGCCGGTCCGGTGCCGGTCGCCACGCTGCTCGACATGCTCGGGCAGCGCGTCGTCGAGCTGCGCACCGAGCGGTGCGAAGTGCCGTACGGCCCGGCGGCCGCCCCCGGCCCCGAGGACCCCTCGCCCCCCGGGGAGCCGGGCGCCCCGGACTCCCCGGCCTCCCCGGCCTCCCCGGGCACCCCAGGCTCCCTGGACTCCCCGGGCTCCCTGGAGCCGCTGCTCGACTGGGCCCTGGACGCGCTCGCGTCCGTCGGCGCGCTCGTGATGCTGGACGGCTCCGGGGAAGCCGGGGACCAAGGCCGCGAGGCCGTGCTCACGGCGCTCGGCAACTGGGCGGTGTGGGTCAAGCTGGAGCAGATCTGCGTCGCCGCCCAGAGCCCCGCCGGGAACATCGAGCAGCCCGCCGCCGACATGCTGCGCGGCTGCGCGGGCCTGACCCCCGGGCCGGCCCGCGCCGAATACCGGGCCTGGCTCGCCGCCCGCCCCGTCGGCAGCGCCGTCAGCGAGCTGATCGAGGCGGCCCGCGGGGACGACGCCCTGTTGCGCGGGCTCGCCTTCGAGGCGCTGCGCGTGGTGGGGGCGCCCGCCGAGCCCGCGGTGCGGGCCGTGGTCGACGAGTCCGCGCTGCGCCCGTACGCGCTGCTGTGGCTGGCCGAGCACGAGGGGGTGGACCCGGAGGACGCCCTGGACGTGCTCACCCGCGAGGAGGCCACCTGGCTGTGGGTGGACACGGCCGCGGCCATCGCCGACCACGGCGAGAGCCCGCTGCTGGTGCGCCACCTGGAGTCCGCCGTGCAGGGCACGGTTCCGGCGCTGCTGGAGGAGGTGCGGGCCGTGGGCCACCCGCGCACCGTGCAGGTCCTGGTCGCGCTGGCCGCCGCCCACCCCGACCCGGCGCTCGCCAAGGCGGTGCGGCGCGCGGCCTTCCAGGTGCACACGGGCGGCGTCTGAGCGGCTCCCGCGGGGAGGCGCCCCCGGTCGCCCGGGCGGAAAAAACGCTTGCGCGCCCCGCTAAACTAATCGCATGGCAATTCTCCTCGCGCATTAGACGGCGTCGGCCTCCTCACGCCCGCCCGTCCCGCCGTCCACCCTGCCCTGGAGTAATTTCCGTGATCACCGCCTCCGGCATCGAGTTGCGCGCCGGCGCCCGTGTCCTCATCGAGTCCGCCTCCTTCCGCGTCGCCAAGGGCGACCGCATCGGCCTGGTCGGCCGTAACGGGGCGGGCAAGACGACGCTCACCAAGTGCCTGGCCGGCGAGGGCATCCCGGCCGCCGGCACGATCACCCGCTCCGGCCAGGTCGGCTATCTGCCGCAGGACCCGCGCACCGGCGACCTCGACGTCCTCGCCCGCGACCGCATCCTCTCCGCGCGCGACCTGGACTCCGTGCTCCGCAAGATGCGCGAGAACGAGGACCGGATGGCCAACGGCAAGGGCGCCACCCGCGAGCGCGCGATGAAGAAGTACGAGCGGCTGGAGACCGAGTTCCTCACCAAGGGCGGGTACGCCGCCGAGGCGGAGGCCGCGACCATCGCCGCGAGCCTGGGCCTGCCCGACCGCGTCCTCGGCCAGCCCCTGCACACGCTCTCCGGCGGTCAGCGCCGCCGGGTCGAGCTGGCCCGCATTCTGTTCTCGGACTCCGACGTCCTGCTGCTGGACGAGCCGACCAACCACCTCGACGCCGACTCGATCATCTGGCTGCGCGACTACCTGAAGACCTACCGCGGCGGCTTCATCGTCATCTCCCACGACGTGGACCTGGTCGAGACGGTCGTCAACAAGGTCTTCTACCTGGACGCCAACCGTTCGGTCATCGACATCTACAACATGGGCTGGAAGCTCTACCAGGCCCAGCGCGAGGCCGACGAGAAGCGCCGCAAGCGGGAGCGGGCCAACGCGGAGAAGAAGGCCGCAGCCCTCAACTCCCAGGCGGACAAGATGCGCGCCAAGGCCACCAAGACGGTGGCCGCGCAGAACATGGCCCGCCGCGCCGAGAAGCTGCTGTCCGGCCTCGAAGCGGTCCGGCAGGCCGACAAGGTCGCCAAGCTCCGCTTCCCTGACCCCGCCCCCTGCGGCAAGACCCCGCTGTCGGCCGAGGGCCTGTCCAAGTCGTACGGGTCGCTGGAGATCTTCACCGATGTCGGCCTGGCCGTCGACCGGGGCTCGCGGGTGGTCATCCTGGGGCTCAACGGCGCGGGCAAGACGACCCTGCTGCGGCTGCTGGCCGGGGTCGAGAAGCCGGACACCGGGCAGGTCACCCACGGCCACGGCCTGAAGCTCGGCTACTACGCGCAGGAGCACGAGACGCTGGACCCGGACCGCACGGTCCTGGAGAACATGCGCTCGGCCGCCCCCGACCTGGACCTGGTGGACATCCGCAAGACGCTGGGGTCCTTCCTGTTCTCCGGCGACGACGTCGACAAGCCGGCCGGGGTGCTCTCCGGCGGCGAGAAGACCCGGCTCGCGCTGGCCACCCTCGTGGTCTCCTCGGCCAATGTGCTGCTCCTCGACGAGCCCACCAACAACCTCGACCCGGCCAGCCGCGAGGAGATCCTCGGCGCGCTGCGCACCTTCACGGGCGCGGTGGTGCTGGTGACCCACGACGAGGGCGCGGTGGACGCCCTCCAGCCGGAGCGCATCATTCTGCTGCCCGACGGCGTGGAGGACCTGTGGGGCGAGGACTACGCGGATCTGGTCGCGCTCGCCTGACCCGCTCCCCGTAGATCGTTCGCTCTGGATCATTCGGCCTAGGCGTGATCCTTCATCTGAGTGAGAACGGCTCGTACCGCGGCGCGCCGCCGCCGAGCGGCGCATGACGCGTGCCGCGCGCCGGAGCGCGGTGCCCCGCTCACGCCCACCCGCGGCCTGACCTGCCGATTCGTCCACGATGTGGACCGCTCCTCGGCGCGACTGCCTGCGGAATCTTTGATTCCGGGGGCGGTCGCCCCATGAATTCGGGGAATCCTTCCTCCGCGGACCTTGCCGAATGGGTGGCCAGGAAGCCGCGTAGGGGTGATCATGAGAGTCCAGAGCGCACTTCCCATGAGGAGGCACGGGTGGCCGAGACTCTGAAGAAGGGCAGCCGGGTGACCGGCGCCGCGCGCGAAAAGCTCGCGGCAGACCTGAAGAAAAAGTACGACTCCGGAGCGAGCATCCGGGCGCTGGCCGAAGAGACCGGTCGCTCCTACGGATTCGTCCACCGGATGCTCAGCGAGTCGGGCGTGGCCCTGCGTGGTCGCGGTGGAGCGACGCGGGGCAAGAAGGCCACAACATCGGCCTGAGGCCCCAAGCGCTTCGTATCGGTGGGTGTGAGCGGTGCCACCCGGTTGATCGGACCGTCGGCCGGGTGGTTACTGTTCAGTCACTTAGTCGTGTGACCGCACCCCCGGAGGCTTCTGTGACCCTGCTGGACAAGGACGGCGTTCACCTCGCCGTGGACGACTCGGTCGCCACGGTGACCCTGACCAACCCCGACAAGCGCAACGCCCAGTCGCCCGCGACCTGGCGGGCGCTGACCGAGGCCGGCCGGGCGCTGCCGGGCAGCGTCCGGGTGGTGGTGCTGTGCGCCCAGGGCAAGTCCTTCTCCGCCGGGCTCGACCGGCAGGCGTTCACCCCGGAGGGGTTCGACGGCGAACCGTCCTTCCCCGAGCTGGCTCGCCGCTCCGACGCGGAGCTGGACGCGGCCATCGCCGGGTACCAGGAGGCGTTCACCTGGTGGCGGCGGCCCGACCTCGTCTCCGTCGCCGCCGTCCAGGGGCATGCCATCGGCGCGGGCTTTCAGCTTGCCCTCGCCTGTGACCTGCGCGTCTGCGCGGACGACGCGCAGTTCGCCATGCGCGAGACCAGCCTCGGGCTGGTCCCCGACCTCACCGGCACCCATCCGCTGGTCTCCCTGGTCGGCTACGGCCGGGCGCTGGAGATCTGCCTGACCGGCCGCTTCGTCCACGCCGAGGAGGCCGAGCGCATCGGCCTGGCCAATCTGGTCGTGCCCGCCGCGGAGCTCGACGCCGCGGCCCGTGATCTGACGGCGGCCCTGCTCGCCGCGCCGCGGGACGCCGTGATCGAGACCAAGGCGCTGCTGCGCGGGGCAGGGGAGCGGACGTACGAGGAGCAGCGCGCCGCCGAGCGCGCCGCCCAGGCCCGCCGGCTGCGCGACCTGACGGGCGTCGCCGAGTAGTAGCGAGGGGGCCCGGGCGCCCTGCGCGCCCGGCCCGCCACCGCACACACCGGTCCCGCACCGCTAGGCCCGCACCGCCACCGCACACACCGGTCCCGCGCCGCTACGCCCGCACCGCTTCGAGTACGAGCATCGCGAGGTCGTCGTCGATCGGCTCGGGGCCGGCGCAGTGGCGTACCAGGAGAGATCCGGGGCGTGCGAACCGGGCCCTGAGGGCCTCAGAAGCCGTGCAGCGCGCCGCCGTCCACCGGGAGCATGAGGCCGGTCAGGTAGGACGCGGCCGGCGACAGCAGAAACGCCGCCGTCCGGCCGAACTCCTCCGGCTTGCCGTAGCGCCGCAGCGGGATCTGCTCGCTGTGGCGGGCCCGGGCCGCCTCCGCGTCGCCGGACAGCGCGTCCAGCTCGCGGACCCGGTCGGTGTCGATACGGGCCGGCAGCAGGCCGACGACCCGGATGCCGCGCGGGCCCACCTCCTGGGAAAGGGACTTCGCGAAACCCGCCAGGCCCGGCCGCAGCCCGTTGGAGACCGTCAGGCCCGGGATCGGCTCGTGGACGGAGCCGGAGAGGACGAAGCCGATCACACCGCCGGAGGGGAGCTCCGCGGCGGCGCCGCGGGCCAGGCGGACCGCGCCGAGGAAGACCGAGTCGAAGGCCGCCTGCCACTGGGCGTCGGTGATGTCCGCCGTCGGGCCCGCCGGGGGCCCGCCGACGCTGATGAGCACGCCGTCGAAGCCGCCGAAGCGGTCGCGGGCCGTGGCGATGAGGCGCTCGGCCGTGGCCGGGTCTGCGTTGTCCGCCGCGACGCCGACGGCGTCCGGGCCCAGCTCGGCCGCGACCTCCGCCGTGGTTTTCTCGTCGCGTCCCGTGATCACGACCTTCGCGCCGTCGGCGACCAGCTCCCGGGCGGCCGCGAGGCCCAGCCCTCGGCTGGCCCCGGTGAGGACGTACACCCGGTCTTTGAGTCCAAGATCCATGGGCTCAGTCTGCCCTGCGGTCCTCGGCGAGTGTAAGGGCGGTCCGCACCAGGCCGATGTGGCTGAACGCCTGGGGGAAGTTGCCGAGCAGCCGGCCCGCTTTCGGGTCGTACTCCTCGGACAGCAGACCCACGTCGTTGCGCAGCGACAGCAGGCGCTGGAACAGGGTCTCGGCCTCCTGCCGGCGGCCGGCCAGCATGAGGGCGTCGGCCAGCCAGAACGAGCAGACGAGGAAGGCGCCCTCGGAGCCGGGGAGGCCGTCGACATTGCCGCCGTCGTCGCCCCCGTGGTCCCCGTCGGTGGTGTAGCGGCGGATGAGGCCGTCGTGGCTGAGCTCCCGGCGGACCGCGTCGATGGTGCCGATCACCCGGGGGTCGTCCGCGGGCAGGAACCCGACGCGCGGGATGAGCAGGGTGGCCGCGTCCAGCTCGGCGGAGCCGTAGGACTGGGTGAAGGTGGAGCGGGTGTCGTCGTAGCCCTTCTCGCAGACCTCCCGGTGGACGGTCTCCCGCATGACGCGCCAGCGGTCGATGTCGCCGGGCAGTTCGGGGTGGGCCTCCAGGGCGCGCACCGCCCGGTCGGCGGCGACCCAGGCCATCACCTTGGAGTGCACGAAGTGGCGGCGCGGGCCGCGGATCTCCCACAGGCCCTCGTCGGGGTCCTGCCAGGCGGACTCCAGGAAGTCCATCATGGCGCGCTGGATCTGCCAGGCGTGCGGCTCGGCGGGCAGGCCGGAGCCGCGGGCCAGGTGGAAGGAGTCCATCACCTCGCCGTAGACGTCGAGCTGGCGCTGGCCGACCGCGCCGTTGCCGACCCGTACGGGAGCGGAGTCCGCGTACCCCGGCAGCCAGGGCAGCTCGTACTCATGGATCCGGCGCTCGCCCCCGAGGCCGTACATGATCTGCAGCTCGGCGGGGTCGCCGGCGATCGCGCGCAGCAGCCAGTCGCGCCAGGCGGCCGCCTCCTCGCGGTAGCCGGCCAGCAGCAGGGCGCTCAGGGTGAGGGTGGAGTCGCGCAGCCAGCAGTAGCGGTAGTCCCAGTTGCGGACCCCGCCCAGGCGCTCGGGCAGCGAGGTGGTGGGGGCGGCGACGATGCCGCCGGTGGGCGCGTAGGTCAGCGCCTTGAGGGTGACCAGGGAGCGGACCACGGCGTCCCGGTGGGGGCCCTGGTAGCGGCACCGCGCGGCCCAGGCGCGCCAGTCCTTCAGGCTGTGGTCGAGGGCTTCGTACGGGTCGATCTGGGGCGGCCGGGGCTCGTGGGAGGGGTGCCAGGTCAGCACGAAGGCGACCTTGTCCCCGGCGGAGACGGTGAACTCGGAGCGGGTGCTGAAGTCCTGGCCATAGGTGTGCACGGCCGGGTCGGAGCGCAGCCACACCGAGTCGGGCCCGGCGACGGCGACGTGGTGGCTGTCGCTGCGGCGCACCCACGGCACCACCCGGCCGTAGTCGAAGCGCAGCCGCAGGACGCCGAGCATCTCGACCCGGCCGCGGACGCCCTCGACGATGCGGACGACATCGGGGGCCCGGTCGCGCTGCGGCATGAAGTCGATGACCTTGACCGTGCCGCCGGCCGTCTCCCACACGGACTCCAGGATGAGGGAGTCCTCCAGGTAGGCGCGGCGGGTGCACGCGCCCGCGCCCGCCGGGGCGAGCCGCCAGTGGCCCTGGTCGAGGCCGCCGAGGAGGGCGGCGAAGCAGGCGGGGGAGTCGAAGCGCGGCAGGCACAGCCAGTCGAGGGAGCCGTCCCGGCCGATCAGGGCGGCCGTCTGGTGGTCCCCGATGAGTGCGTAGTCCTCGAGTGCCGAAGTCACATCGGGCATCTTCCCGGCGCGTCGGCGATTAGTCGCTACTCGGCCTCGGCCCCGGCGTGGGCCGGCTGGGCCCCGGGTCCGCCCCTGGCCTGCGACGCGCCGCCCGGCCCAGCGTCCTGCCCGGCTTCCGGCTCGGTGTCCGACCCGGCGTCCCGCCCGGCGTCCGGCCCGGCGCCCGGCTTCGGGTCCGGCCCGTCCCCCGAGCCGGCCTCGGCCTCGGCCTCGGCGGCCCGCGCTGCCGCCCGGTCCTTCAGCTCGCGGCGGACCAGGATCACCCAGCCGATGGGTACACCGGCGGAGAAGAGCCACCACTGGATGGCGTACGCCATGTGCGGGCCGATGCCGCTGTGATCCGGTGCCGGGACCGGCTCCGGCTGGCCGGCGCCCTTCGGGGAGGACCTGGTCAGCTCGATGTAGCCGCCGAGGACGGGCCGGGACAGGGACTTCGCCTGCCGCTCGCTGTTGATCAGCATGACCTGGCGGGCGGGCAGCCCCGGCTTGTCCTTGATGCCGCTGTTCCCGGTCGTCTCGTCGGCCTTGAGCCGCCCGGTGACGGTGACCTCACCGGAGGGGGCGGCGGGCACCTCGGGGAAGCGGGTGAGGTCGTTGCCCGCCGGGATCCAGCCGCGGTTGACGAGGACGGCCCGGCCGTCGTCCATGACCAGCGGGGTGATCACGTAGTAGCCGATGGACTGCTCGTCGGCGGCGGTCCGCTGGCGCACGACCACCTCGTGCCGGGTGTCGTACCGGCCCTTGGCGGTCACCGTGCGCCACATGTCGTCGTGGGCGACGGTGCGCCCCGGGGAGGTGAGCCGGTCGACGGGGACCGCGGGCGCGGCCAGGCTCTTCGCGATCAGCTCGTTCTGCGCGACCCGGTGCTCATGACGGTGGAGCTGCCAGAAGCCCAGTCGGATCATGACCGGGATCAGGACGAGGCCCACCAGAGTGAGGATCACCCACTGCCGGGACAACAGGAAGCGGTACACGTCCTTGACAGTACTCGCCGTGGGTCGCCCCCCGGCCGCTGGGGGCACCGAGGGGCGGTCCCGCGCCGCCGGCGGCGCGGGCTCACACACGGTCGATGATCCCCACCCTCCCTTCGGCCCGGGAGCAGTGGGCGCCGCAGTAGAAGTGGCCGTCCACCTCCACGCCCTGGCCGATGATCTGGCACCGGCAGTGCTCACAGATGGGCGCCATGCGGTGGATGGCGCAGGAGAAGCAGTCGAAGACGTGCACCGCGCCCTGCGCGTGCACCTCGAACGTCATGTGGTAGTCGTTTCCGCAGACCTCGCAACGTGCCATGGGGCACAGGGTGCGGGCTGCGGCCGCGGTGGGGGAGCGGCGGGCGGGCGTGTTGGTCCGACTTCACCTGTTTGGTGCGGGGGCCACGTCCCGCAGCAGCTGGGTGAAGGCCGCCTCGTCGATGACCGGGGTGCCGAACGAACGCGCCTTGGTGATCTTGGAGGTCGCGGCATCCGGGTCATTGGTGACCAGCAGGCTGGTGAGCCGGGAGACGCTGGTGGCCACGTGCAGCCCGGCCTCGACGGCCTGGTCCTCCAGCAGCTCGCGGTCGATCGAGGTGTCGCCGGAGAACGCCACCCGCATGCCCTGCACCAGCCGGCCGCCCGGCTCGTAGCGCCCCGGGTTGGGGTAGGGGCAGGCCGGGCGCTTGCGGCTGGGGCGCCAGCCGGCGGAGCGGTACGAGCGCTGGTAGCCGATCGGGCGGGGGGCGTCGGACCACTCGGTCAGCGGCTGGCAGGCGAGCAGGGGCAGCCGCAGCCCGGTCGAGGCGGCCGCGTGCAGGCTCGGCCGGAAGGTCTCGGCGAGCACCCGGGCGTCGTCCAGGGCGTGGTGGGCGCGCCGCTGGACGACCCCGTAGTGCGCGGCGAGGGACTCCAGCTTGTGGTTGGGCAGCGGCAGGCCCAGCTCCTTGGAGAGGGCGATGGTGCACAGCCGCTGCCGCACCGGCGCGGCGCTGCCCGCGCGCGCGTACTCCCGGGCGAGCATCGACCAGTCGAAGACCGCGTTGTGCGCGACCAGCACCCGGCCGTCCAGGCGCGCGGCCAGCTCCTCGGCGATCTGGCCGAACAGCGGGGCGTCGGCCAGCACCTCGCTGGTCAGGCCGTGGATCCACACCGGGCCCGGGTCGCGCTGCGGATTGACCAGGGTGTACCAGTGGTCCTGCACCGCGCCGCGCCCGTCCAGTTGGTAGACGGCGGCGGAGACGATCCGGTCGTCGCGGGCGAGCCCGGTCGTCTCCACGTCGACGACCGCGTACCCCTCGGGATAGCCGTCCGGCCACGGGTCGGGCGGCGGGGTGAGCTGGGGGGCGAGCCGTGGTGCGGCCGCCGTGCGGTCTTCGAGCATGGTCCATGAGGATACGGGCCCCCGCAGACAGTCCGCCCCCACCACCCCAAGCGACGGCCTTCCCGACTCTTCTGACGGGGCGTCGGACCATGCGTACGGGCCGCCGGACGAACCCGCCCGACGGCCCGTGCCTTGTGCCAGTCCTCCTGGGTGACCTACTTGGTGACCGCGTCCAGGGCGTCCGCGATCCCCGCCCCGTAGAAGCCGTTGTACGCGGCGTTGCCCTCGCACACCGCGTCCGCCTTGCCGTCCCCGTTGATGTCGTACGGGTCGGGGCAGGCGGTGTCGTCGGCCTGGGCCTTGAGCAGCGCCTTGACCTTCCACGCGGAGGCGTGCGGGTGGGTGCTCTTGATGAGCGCCGCGACCCCGGCCACGTGCGGGGAGGCCATGGAGGTGCCCGCCATGTAGCCGTACTTGCCGCCGGGGAGGGTGTTGTAGATGAGCCCGCTCTCCGCCGGGGGAGCCGGCTTCTGGTAGGCGGTGCTGTCGCCACCGGGGGCCGCGATGTCGATCACGCCGAGGCCGTAGTTGGAGAAGGAGGACTTGAGCCCCTTGGCCCCGGTCGAGGCCACGGTGACCACACCCGGCAGCTGGGTGGGGATGTCCAGGCAGGTGCGGGGGTCGATCTCCCGGTCGCCGGGGGTGGTGTCGTTGGGGCTGGAGGGGTCGGTGATGGAGTCCGCGGCCAGGTCGTAGTTCTCGTTGCCCGCCGCGGCCACGTTGACCACGCCCTTGCCCTCCGCGTACAGCGAGGCCCGGGTGACGGCCTCGACCAGGGCCTTCTGGTCCGGGTCGGTGGTGCAGTTGAAGTACCAGGGGTCGGTGTAATAGCTGTTGTTGGTGACGTCCACGCCGTGCTCGGCGGCCCACACGAAGCCGCACACCACGGCCTCGGTGTAGAAGAAGCCGTCCGGGTTGGACACCTTGATGCCGGAGACCTTGACGCCCGGGGCCACCCCGGTGACGCCGATGCCGTTCTTCGCGGCGGCGATCTCCCCGGCGACATGGGTGCCGTGCGGGCTCTCGGAGGCCGAGGGCCGCCAGGCGCCGTCGGCGGTGTTCGGCTTGCCGGTGACGCAGTTGACCGACGCCTTGCGGTCGAAGTTGGGGGCCAGGTCCGGGTGGGTGTCGTCCACGCCGGTGTCGATGACGCCCACGGTGACGTCCCGGCTGCCCAGGCTCTTCTCATGGGCCTTGTCCGCCTTGATCGCGGGCAGGTCCCACTGCAGCGGCTCCAGCGGGTCCTGCCCCGCGGTGGCCCGCGCGGCCACGGCCTTCTGCTGCTTCTCGGTCAGCATCCGCGGCGCGCCGGTGTCGGTGGTGGACTGGGCGGGCAGCGGGGCGGTGCGGGTGGCGCCCGCCGAGGAGACGCCGCGCACGGTGCGGATGGTCTTGGCGAAGTCGGGGTTCGCGGAGTGGACCACGATGACGCCGATCCGGTCGTACGACACGACGACGCTGCCGCCGGCCTTGGCGATGGCCTCCTTGACCCGGGCCGTCTGCTTGGCGCCGGGCCGGGTGTTGACGACGTAGCTCAGCGACGGGCCGTCGGCCGCGGCGGCGGTGGCCTGGGCGGCGCCGTCCGCCGAGTGGCCGGCGGCGGTGGCGCTCGTGGGCAGGAAGGCCAGGGCGGAGGTGAGCGCCAGGGCCGCGGGTATCGCGGCGGCGCGCACGGGCAGGGAGAGGGAGTGCGACGTCATGGGTACTCCGGTTCTTCCGGTTCTTCCGGTCTTCAGGGATGGGCGGGCGTGGGGGACGTGAGGGGTCACCGGGCGACCGCGTCCAGCGCGTCGACGATGCCGTAGCCGTAGAAGCCGTTGATGTGCTTGGTGCCGGTGCAGGTGGCGTCCGTGTCGCCGTCACCGTCGGGGTCGTACGCACCGGTGGGGCAGCCCGGGTTGTCCGCCTGGGCCTTCAGCAGCCACTGGATCTCCTGCGGGCTGGAGCCGGGGTGCGCGCTCTTCAGCAGCGCCGCGACCCCCGCCACATGGGGCGAGGCCATCGAAGTGCCCTGGAGGTAGGCGTAGTCGCCGCCGGGCATCGTGGACAGGATGCGGCCGTCCTTGGCGGGCAGCTCGGGCACCTGGTACTTGTCGCCGCCCGGGCCCGCCACGTCGATCTGGCCCAGGCCGTAGTTGGAGTAGTACGACTTCGCGGAGGTGACGCCGGTCGCCGCGACCGTGACCACGCCCGGGAGCTGGGCGGGCACGTCCGGGCAGGCCGACGGGTCCACGGTGCGCTCCACCGGGGTGGTGTCGTTGGGGCTCGTGGTGTCGGTGAGCGAGCCGGCCGCGAGGTCATGGCCGGAGTTGCCCGCCGAGGCGACGTTGACCACGCCCTTGCGCTGCGCGTACGCCGAGGCCCGGCCGACCGCGTCGGCGATGGCCTTCTGGTCCGGGTCGGCCGCGCAGTTGTACTTCCAGGGGTCGACGTAATAGCTGTTGTTCGTCACCTCGACGCCGTGGTCGGCCGCGAAGACGAAGGCGCACACCACGCTCTCCGCGTAGAACAGGCTCGTCGTCGGCTCGCTGACCTTGATGGCGGAGACCTTCACGCCGGGGGCCACACCGGCCACGCCCACGCCGTTGCGGGCGGCGGCGATCTCCCCGGCCACATGGGTGCCGTGGTAGTCCTCGGCCGGGTCGAACGGGCGCCAGGCGCCGGGGCTGGTGTCGGCGACGCCGCCCACGCAGCTGGCCGACTGGGCGCGGGAGAAGTTGGGGGCGAGGTCGGGGTGGGTGTCGTCCACGCCGGTGTCGATGACGGCGACGGTCACCTTGCGGCTGCCCGGGTTCACCTTCGCGGCCCGGTCGGCCTTGATGGCCGGGAGGTCCCACTGCAGGGGCTCCAGCGGCTCCTGGCCGGCGGTGGCCCGCGCGGCGACGGCCTTCCGCTGCTTCTCCGCCACCTTCTCGGGCCGGCCGACCTCGGTGGTGGCCGCGGCGGTCAGCGGCGCGGTGCGGGTGGCGCCCGCCGACTGGACGCCGCGCACCTGGCGGATCGTCCGCGCGAAGTCGGGATCGGCCGAACGGGCGACGATGACGCCTATGGGTTCGTAGGCGGTCACCACCGTGCCATGGGAGGCGGTGATCGCCTTCTTCACCGCGCCGACGGTGCCGCGGTCGGTGGCGGTGTTGACCACGTACGACAGCGTGGGGCCGTCGGCCGTGGCCGCGGAAGCGGGCGCGCCCCGGGGGATGGCCGAGGCCGCCTGGGGGAGCAGGACGAGGGACGCGGTGAGCGCCAGCCCGGCCGGCACCGCCGCCAGGGCGCGCCGTCGTCTGATGCCTGGTCGTCCGGTACCTGGGTGTGCCGGTCTGTGATGAGCCATGGGGTCTCCACATCATCCGTGCAGACCGCCCGGCGCGAGTCGCGCGTGGGCGGGTACATGACGAGCGAAACTATCGTCGATCAAGGACCCTCTCAAGGCATTCCGGAGGAAATCCCGCCACAGCACCCGGAGTCAATCGCTCCGCCGACTTATTCGCCCCTTTCAACTACCAGCCCCTGTCGCGCGCCCCCCGGTCGCCCTACGATGCGTGATCCGGATCACTACAACCGCCGTATCACGTCCCCGTCAGACGCCACCTCACCAGGAGAGACCGTGGACACCGCGCCGGCCAGCGATCGCCCCGACGATCAGCGACAGCAAGAACCACCCCCCTACGCCGAGGTGCAAGCGAGCGCGGAGTTCGGTGAACTGCGCCGCGCCCACCGCTCCTTCGCCTTCCCGCTCACCATCGCGTTCGTCAGCTGGTACCTGCTGTACGTCCTGCTCTCCAACTACGCGGACGACTTCATGGGCACCAAGCTGGTCGGCAACATCAACGTCGCTCTGGTGTTCGGCCTCGCCCAGTTCCTGACCACCTTCCTCATCGCCTGGTGGTACTCCCGCCACGCCGCGGCCAAGCTCGACCCGCGGTCGGCCGCGATCAAGTCAACCCTGGACGGTGGAGCATGAGCCTGCATCAGCTCGCGGTCGACAGCGCCTCGGACCACCGGCCGCTGATCATCACCCTCTTCTCGGTCTTCGTCCTCGCGACCCTCGGCATCACCGTATGGGCCGGCCGCCAGACCAAGGACGCCACCGACTTCTACGCCGGCGGCCGCTCCTTCAGCGGCTTCCAGAACGGCCTGGCCATCTCCGGCGACTACATGTCCGCCGCGTCCTTCCTCGGCATCGCCGGCGCCATCGCGCTCGCCGGCTACGACGGGTTCCTCTACTCGATCGGCTTCCTCGTCGCCTGGCTGGTCGCCCTGCTGCTGGTCGCCGAGCCGCTGCGCAACACCGGCCGCTACACGATGGGCGACGTGCTCGCCTTCCGGATGCGCCAGCGCCCGGTCCGCACCGCCGCCGGCGTCTCCACCATCGTCGTGTCGATCTTCTACCTGCTGGCCCAGATGGCGGGCGCCGGCGTGCTGGTCTCCCTGCTGCTGGGCATCACCAGCGAGGCCGGGAAGATCCTCATCGTCGTCCTCGTGGGCGTCGTGATGATCCTCTACGTGTCCATCGGCGGCATGAAGGGCACCACCTGGGTGCAGATGGTCAAGGCCGTCATGCTGATCGCGGGCGCCCTGCTGATGACCTTCCTGGTGCTGCTCAAGTTCGACTTCAACGTCTCCGACCTGCTGGGGAAAGCGGCGGAGAACACCAAGCTCGGCCACGCGTTCCTGGAGCCGGGCCTGAAGTACGGGGTCACGGGCACCACCAAGCTCGACTTCATCTCGCTCGGCCTCGCCCTGGTGCTCGGCACCGCGGGCCTGCCGCACATCCTCATCCGCTTCTACACCGTCCCCACCGCCAAGGCCGCCCGTAACTCGGTGAACTGGGCGATCGGCATCATCGGCGCGTTCTACCTGATGACCATCGCACTGGGCTTCGGCGCCGCCGCGCTGCTGAACAAGACCGACATCACCACATCCAACAAGGCCGGCAACACGGCCGCACCGCTGCTCGCCGAGGAACTCGGCGGCCCGGTGCTGCTCGCCGTGATCTCCGCGGTCGCCTTCGCGACGATCCTCGCCGTCGTCGCCGGACTCACCCTCGCCTCCTCGTCCTCCTTCGCCCACGACCTGTACGCCAACGTCATCCGCAAGGGCGAGGCGACACAGGAGGAGGAGGTCAGGGCCGCGCGCTGGGCGACCGTCGGCATCGGCGCCGTCGCGGTCGTGCTCGGGGTCTTCTCCCGCGACCTCAACGTCGCCGGGCTCGTCGCCCTCGCCTTCGCGGTCGCGGCGTCCGCGAACCTCCCGACGATCCTCTACAGCCTGTTCTGGAAGCGCTTCACCACCCAGGGCGCGCTGTGGTCCATCTACGGCGGACTGATCTCCTCCGTCGTCCTGGTGCTCTTCTCGCCGGTCGTCTCCGGCAAGGAGAGCTCCATGTTCAAGCACGCCGACTTCGACTGGTTCCCGCTGGAGAACCCCGGCCTGATCTCCATCCCGCTCGGCTTCCTGCTCGGCTGGGTGGGCTCCCTGCTGTCCAAGGAGAAGCCGGACCCCGACAAGTACGCGGAGCTGGAGGTCCGCTCGCTCACCGGCTACGGCGCCCACTGACGGAGCGCCCCGGCACCCCCGGCGGCGGCCCCGTCACGGACCCGCCCGACCGCGCCATCGGACCCGTGCGGCCTCGAATGTCACAGGCGTCGCGTACGCTGCGAGACAATTGAGTGAAGCGTGAAGAAGGCGCGAAGTCGAGCACCAACGAGTCCGTGGAGGGGCCGCCGCCATGCTGATCGACACCTACGGTCGCGTCGCGACGGATCTGCGCGTCTCCCTCACCGACCGCTGCAATCTGCGCTGCACCTACTGCATGCCCGAAGAGGGCCTCCAGTGGCTCGCCAAACCCGACCTGCTCACCGACGACGAGATCGTCCGGCTGATCCGGATAGCCGTCACCGACCTCGGCGTCACCGAGGTCCGCTTCACCGGCGGCGAGCCGCTGCTGCGCCCCGGGCTCGTCGGCATCGTCGAGCGCTGCGCCGCCCTCACCCCCCGCCCCCGGATGTCGCTCACCACCAACGGCATCGGCCTGGAGCGCACCGCCCGGGCCCTGCGCGACGCCGGCCTGGACCGGGTCAACGTCTCGCTGGACACCCTGCGCCCCGACGTCTTCCAGGCCATGACCCGGCGCAAGCGCCACGCCGACGTTCTGCGCGGCCTCGCGGCGGCCCACGCCGCCGGGCTCACCCCCGTCAAGGTCAACGCGGTGCTGATGCCGGGGCTCAACGACGACGAGGCCCCCGACCTGCTCGCCTGGGCCCTCGAGTGCGGCTACGAGCTGCGGTTCATCGAGCAGATGCCGCTGGACGCCCAGCACGGCTGGAAGCGCGAGGGCATGATCACCGCCGGGGACATCCTGGCCGCCCTGCGCACCCGCTTCACCCTCACCCCCGAAGGGGACGACGAGCGTGGCTCCGCGCCCGCCGAGCGCTGGCTGGTCGACGGCGGCCCCGCCCGCGTCGGGGTCATCGCCTCCGTCACCCGCCCCTTCTGCCGCGCCTGCGACCGCACCCGGCTCACCGCCGACGGACAGGTGCGCACCTGCCTGTTCGCCCGCGAGGAGTCCGACCTGCGCGGCGCCCTGCGCTCCGGCGCGCCCGACGCGGAGATCGCCCGACTCTGGCGCCTCGCCATGTGGGGCAAGAAGGCCGGCTCCGGCCTGGACGACCCCTCCTTCCTGCAGCCCGACCGCCCGATGTCAGCGATCGGCGGCTGAGGCCCACTCCTCCAGGGTCACCACGTCCTTCAGGAAGCCCCGCACCCCGAGGAACTCGGAGAGATGGCCGCGGTGCTCCTCACAGGCCAGCCAGGTCTTGCGCCGCTCCGGCGTGTGAATCTTCGGGTTGTTCCAGGCCAGCACCCAGACGGCGGGGGCCCGGCAGCCCTTCGCTGAGCAGATGACGGCGTCGGTCTCGGAGGCGGACTCGGCAGTGTTCACACCGCAGACTCTACGGAAGCCGCGCCGGACATGGCGACGCCGGGCAGCCACGGGGGGAGCCGCCCGGCGTCGGTCCGTCGCTCCGACGGGGGATGCGGAGCGCGTACGAAGTATGTCACGAGCGATGGGGCACAGTGCAGCGGAACCGCGCAATTGATCTGAGGTTTTCCTGAGCTTACGGAATCGGCCCAGGTCAGCCGTGCTCGGCGCGTCCATTCTCGGAGGACGCCGCGGCGCCTTCCGCGTCCGATTCCGCCCCGGCCGTCCCCGAATCCCCCTTCTCCTGGCCCGAGATGAGCATCGGGCGGTGCGGCACGGGGATGAAGGTGGAGGGGAGCGAGGGGGCGTTCTCCCGGCCCGCGTTCGCTATCACCACGGCGATGTACGGGAGCACCGCGCCCAGCACCAGGGCCACCACGGCCACATGCCGCTCCACGTTCCACAGCACCGCGGCCAGAATCACGGACACGGTCCGGATCGACATGGAGATGATGTACCGCCGCTGCCGGCCGCGCACATCGTCGGCCAGCCCCTGCCGGGCCCCGGTGATCCGGAAGACCTCGGTTTCACTGTGCTTCCGCATCACGTTCCACCACCCGATCGCCACGCCGGAACTCCCCGCTTCCGGACGTACCCCACGTTACGCCCGAAGTCCTGGGGGTACGCGAGTGGGGCACCCTGGAGGGTGGTGGCGTCGCTACGCCGTACGCCTATGGCCGACTACGGCGTGCGTCGCATCACGCCCGCCCGAAAACTGAACCCATACGAACACGCGCGCCGCGCGGGGCCTGCGCCCGCCGCGCGGCGCGTCGGGAGGCGATCATGAACTGGCTGTGGGCGATCGTCGTAGGTCTGATCCTCGGTGTGCTCGCCAGGGCCATCCTGCCGGGCAGACAGCCCATCCCGCTCTGGCTGACGACGATCTTCGGAATCCTCGGCGCCATCGTGGGCAACGCGGTGGCGAGCTGGGTGGGGGTCCGGCACACCTCGGGCATCGACTGGTGGCGCCATCTGCTCCAGGTGGCCGGAGCGGTGGTCATCGTCGCGCTGGGCACGCCCCTGTACGCCTCGATCCGCGGCGGACGGCGCAGGGAACGGGCCTGAGGCGAGCCTGAGCCGAGCCCGAGCCCGACCGGGTGGACGCCCGGTCTGAGCCGAGCCTGAGCCCGACCGGCTGGACGCCCGGTCGGGCTCAGGCTCCGGCCTGACCGGCTACAGCCCCCGCAGCCGGGCGATCTTCCGCCCCGCCTTGAGGTACACACTCCCCGAGTCGGCCGCGAGCCCGGCACCCGCCAGGGCCTCCGCCGCCACCTCGGCCAGCGGCCGCACCGCCTGCGCCTCGGTGAGCACCAGCGACTCCTGCCCGCCCTCGGTCTCGATGACCAGGCGCAGACCGTTCTGCTTGGCCACCCGACGGGCCGCCGAGGCGCTCGGCTGGAACTCCAGCACCTTGCTCAGCACGCCCGCGACCGACTCGCCGCCGTGCTCCGCCACATCGACCTCAGGCAGCGTCTCGACATCCGTGAAGGACTTCTTCGAGAACTGCGCCACGAACCCCGCGCGCGCCGCCATCGCCGCCGCCACGCCGTACAGGGCCGTCACCACCTCGCCCGCCAGGACCTTCTTCAGGTCCATCGGGTGCAGCGAGCGGTCCTCCAGGCGCGCCTTGACCACGTCGATCTCGCCGTCGGTCCACTCCGTCCAGGCCCGCAGGTACGGGGCCATCAGCCGGTCCGGGATCGACATGATCTTGCCGAAGACGTCATCCGCCGGCGCGGACAGCGGAATGTAGTTGCCCTTGGACTTGGACATCTTGGCGCCGGTGCCGTCCGTGCCCTCGATCAGCGGCATGGTGACGACCAGCTGCGGCCGCTGCCCGCGCAGCTCCATCAGCTTCCGGCCCATCTGCAGGTTGAGCAGCTGGTCCGCGCCGCCCAGCTCGACATCGCACTCCAGCGCGACCGAGTCCAGCCCCTGGGCGACCGGGTAGAGCAGCTCCGACATGGTCAGGCCGTGGCCCTCGGCCAGCCGCTTGCGGAAGTCCTCGCGCTGCAGCAGATGCGAGGCCGGGACCTGGGCGAGCAGCCCCAGCAGCTCCGGGAAGGTGTACGACGCCAGCCACTCGCTGTTGCGCCGGAAGCTGACCTTCTTCTCGAAGTCGAAGAACGGCCGGACCTGGTCCTGGTAGCCCGCCAGGTTCCGGGCGATGTCCTCGTCGGTGAGCGGCGGCCGCTCCGCCGTACGCCCGCTGGGGTCGCCGATCTTCGCGGTGAAGTCGCCGATGAGCAGGGTGACGTCATGCCCCATCCGCTGGAAGCGGCTGAGGATGATCACCGGCACGGCGTGACCGAGGTGCACATCGGCGGCCGTCGGGTCGATGCCCAGCTTGATGCGCAGGCCCCGGCCCGCCGTCCGGCGCTCCTCGATCCGCTCGGCCAGCTGGTCCACGCCCGGCAGGACCTCGACCGTACGCGCCGCGATCAGCTCGGCCTGGTCCTTCGCCGACAGGTCCGTCAGGTCCAGATAGCGCCGGGAGCCCGTCTCCTCGAGCAGCTTCTCCACGGTCGTGTCGGAGGAGAGGTCTGCGGTGAGCAGTGCGCTGGCGCGGGCGACGGATTCGCCGAGGCGTGTCATGGCGTTCCTGGTTTCCTGGTGGTGGTCGGGACTGGTGATGGTCGGAATCGGTGATGGATCGACGGTGGACCGACGGTGACGGATGGGCGTGGACCAGTCTATTCGCCCCGTTCAGACGCCCTTGCTGACGGAGCTCATGTTGAAGTCCGGGATCCGCAGCGCGGGCATCGCGGCCCGGGTGAACCAGTCGCCCCACTCGCGCGGCAGCGTACGCTCCGTACGGCCCGCCTCGGTGGCCCGGGACAGCAGGCTCACCGGCGACTCGTTGAACCGGAAGTTGTTCACCTCGCCGACGACCTCACCGCCCTCCACCAGATAGACCCCGTCCCGGGTCAGCCCGGTGAGCAGCAGCGTCGCAGGATCGACCTCGCGGATGTACCACAGGCAGGTCAGCAGCAGACAGGGCCCGCCGCCCTCGGTCGCCGCCACCATCTCCTCCAGCGAGCGTGGCCCGCCGCCCTCCAGGATCAGATTGTCGACCCCCGGGGCCACCGGCAGATCCGTCAGACCCGCCGTGTGGCGCGTGGTGATCAGCTGGTTCAGCACCCCGTCCCGGATCCAGTCGGTGGCGGTCAGCGGCAGCCCGTTGTCGAACACCGACGCGTCGTCCCCCGACGAGTGCGCGATCACGAACGGAGCCGCCTCCAGACCCGGCTCCGCCGGGTCGCTGCGCAGCGTCAGCGGCAGCTCCGTCAGCTTCTCCCCGACGCGCGTGCCACCGCCCGGCTTGGAGAAGACCGTGCGGCCCTCCGCCGCGTCCCGCGCCGCCGAGGACCAGAACTGGTAGATCAGCAGGTCCGCGACCGCCGTCGGGGGCAGCAGCGTCTCGTACCGCCCGGCCGGCAGCTCCACCTTCCGCTGCGCCCACACCAGCCGCCGGGCCAGCTCGGCGTCGATCGCGGCCGGGTCCACGTCCGTGAAGTCGCGCGTCGCCTGCCCCGCCCAGGCCGAGCGGGTGCGGTCCGGGGACTTGGCGTTGATCTCCAGGCTGCCGGTCGGCTGGTCGTGGCGCAGCCGCAGCCCCGTGGAGGTGCCCAGGTAGCTGGTCACCACCTCGTGGTTGGCGAACCCGTACAGCTCCCGCCCGCCCGCGCGGGCCTGCGCGAAGGACTCGCCGAGAGCGGGCGCGAAGGCCGCGAACACCTCCGAGGACGTCTCGTCCGGCGCGTCGGTGAAGCCCGCTGAGGCCGCCGCCCCGCCGCCGGCCTCCACCAGCGGCTGGGCGTCCTCCGCCGGCCCCGCCTCCCGCGCCGCCGCCTCGGCGGCCCGCACCAGCGGCTCCAGGTCCTCCGCGGTGACCGCCGAGCGCGACACCACGCCGGAGGCGGTGCCCCGGCCGCCGTCCACCGTGGCCACGACCGTGAGCGTCCGGCCGCGGGTCACCCCGTTGGTCGTCAGGGCGTTGCCCGCCCAGCGCAGATTGGCGGTGGAGGTCTCGTTGGCGATCACCACACAGCCGTCCGCCCGGGACAGCTCCAGGGCCCGCTCGACGATCTCGTGAGGCTTGTTCACGCCGCTCATGCACCCGCCTCCTGCGTGGTGTTCAGAATGTTGATGTTCCGGAACAGGGCGGACGGGCAGCCGTGCGAGACCGCGGCGATCTGGCCCGGCTGGGCCTTGCCGCAGTTGAAGGCCCCGCCCAGGACATACGTCTGCGGGCCGCCGACCGCGCTCATCGAACCCCAGAAGTCGGTGGTGGTGGCCTGGTACGCGAAGTCCCGCACCTGGCCCGCCAGCCGCCCGTTCTCGATCCGGAACGCCCGCTGCGCGGTGAACTGGAAGTTGTAGCGCTGCATGTCGATCGACCAGGAGCGGTCGCCCACGAGATACAGCCCCCGCTCGACCCCGCCGATCAGCTCCTCGGTCGAGGGCCCGTCCGGCGCCGGCCGCAGCGACACGTTCGCCATCCGCTGGACCGGCACATGGCCGGGGGAGTCGGCGAAGGCGCACCCGTTGGACCGCTCGAACCCGGTCAGCCTGGCGATCCTGCGGTCCAGCTGGTAGCCGACCAGCGTGCCGTCGCGCACCAGGTCCCAGGACTGCGCGGCCACCCCCTCGTCGTCGTACCCGATCGTGGCCAGCCCGTGCTCGGCGGTCCGGTCACCGGTGACGTTCATGATCTCGGAGCCGTACTTCAACTTGCCGAGCTGGTCGAAGGTGGCGAACGAGGTGCCCGCGTACGCCGCCTCGTAGCCCAGCGCCCGGTCCAGCTCGGTCGCGTGCCCGATCGACTCGTGAATCGTCAGCCACAGGTTCGACGGATCGATCACCAGGTCGTACGACCCCGCCTCGACCGACGGCGCGCGCATCTTCTCCGCCAGCAGCTCCGGGATCTCGGCCAGCTCCGCGTCCCAGTCCCAGCCCCCCGCCCCGGTCAGGTACTCCCACCCGCGCCCCACCGGCGGCGCCAGGGTGCGCATCGACTCGAACTCACCGCTGTCCGGATCCACCGCCACGGCCGTGAGCTGCGGATGCAGCCGGACCCGCTGCTGGGTGGTCGTGGTGCCCGCTGTGTCCGCGTAGAACTTGTTCTCCTGCACCGTCAGCAGCGACGCGTCCGCGTGCGCCACCCCGTCGGCCGCCAGCAGCCGCTCACTCCAGTCCGTGAGCAGCCCCGTCTTGTCCGCGTCCGGCACATCGAAGGGGTCGATCTCGTACGACGAGACCCAGGTCCGGTCCGCGTGCACCGGCTCCGCCGCCAACTCCACGCGCTCGTCCGACCCCGAGGCCTGGATCACCTGCGCGGACAGCTTCGCCATCGCCACCGCCTGCGAGGCCACCCGCGCCGCCGCGTCCATCGTCAGGTCCACCCCCGACGCGAACCCCCAACTCCCGCCGTGCACCACCCGCACCGCGTATCCCAGGTCGGTGGTGTCCGACGACCCCGCCGGCTTGCCATCCCGCAACCGCCACGCGGCGCTGCGCACCCGCTCGAGCCTGAAGTCGGCATGCTCGGCCCCCAGCGCGCGGGCGCGCGCGAGCGCCGCGTCGGCGAGGGCGCGCAGCGGCAGTGCGAGGAAGGACGGATCGATCTCATGCGGCACGGGCGACTCCCCTTCGGTCGGTGTGTCCGGCTCGATACCTGTCGATCCGCAGTGAACCATGCCGCTACGGCCCAGGTGCGGTTATTTCCCGCCGAGCCCGAGCCCGAGGCCGGGGCCGGAGCCGGGGCCGGAGCCGGGGCCGAGGGACAGCAGGCGGCCGTAGCGAGGGCCGCACCGGTCCCCGGAGACCGAAACCACTCAGCGCAGTACGGCCGCCAGCAGATCGGCGCCCAGCGCCGTCAGATCGGGCAGGTTGAGGGTGTAGCGGACGTAACGGCCCTGCCGCCGGGGCGTGAGCAGGCCCGCGCGGCGCAGGACGGCGAGGTGGCGGGAAACCTCCGGGGGTGAGAGTTCCCAGAAGTGGGCCAGCTCGCTGGTGGTGTGCGGGCCGCGGGCCAGGGTGCGCAGCAGCCGTAGCCGCACCGGATACGCGAGCGCCTCCAGCCGGAGGGTGATGGTCTCCAGCGACACCGGCTCCGATGGGCTCGGCTCGGCGACGGGATACTGCACCACCGGATGCCACCCGGGCGCGTGGACCGCCACCAGGTGCGGGCGGCCGAAGACGCTGGGGATGAAAGTGACCCCGGCGCCACGGGCGGCGGTCGCCTTGTCCTGCACCTTGTCCACGATGATGCAGTCGCCGTCCGGCGCCAGGGTGACCGCGCCGGAGACCGAGGCGAGTGCCGCCCCGACGCCGTGGCGCCTGAGCAGTTCGTTCTTCAGCCGCAGATCGGTGGCGAGCTGCACCGCGACGCCCGCCCAGGCGCCGTCGAAGAAGGCTTCGGCACATTCTTCGAGGGTGTGGCGCACCCGCGCTCGTACCGCGGCCGGGTCCGCGAGCAGCCGCTCCGCGAAGGCCTCCTGCAACCCGCCGCGGGCCTGGGCCACGTCCAGGGCCCGCTCGCGCGCGGTCGTGTCGGTGAGCGGCGACGCCCCGGGGAAATGGACCCGGTTGCTGCCGCACGTGGTGACGAGCGCGGCGGTCACATAAGTCTCGTCGTCGATCCGGTCCACGTCGTCCAACTCCTCGGCGAGGGTGGGCCGGGGCCGTGCGGGGTACAGGAAGTCGGCCTGTGAGGAACGCCAGAGGAAATCCGCCTCCCTGAGCCGCTCCGCCAGCTCCGGCCGCAACCCGGCCCAGACGTCCGCGGCCCAGCCGGCGAACTGCGGATGATGGCCGGGCTCGGCCAGCACGTGCAGCATCGCGGTCAGCTCGGCCAGCGGCGAGGCGGCGAACCGCAGCCGCTCGGACGGCAGGCCGCTGATGTCGATCCTCAACGTCATCCCCTCATCATCACCGCCCGGGCGGTCGGCGACGGCGTCGATTGACGGTGTCCGTCAACCGACGTGCCCGCCCGGTCGGCCGTACGCACGGTTTGACGCCATGGCAACCACCACCAAGATCCGGCCCCGCGCCCTCGTCCGTGCCTCCGGAGGCCCCCGGTACGCCGTCGCCCTGGCCGTGGACGCGCTCGGCACCGGCCTGCTGCGGCCCTTTCTGCTGCTCTACGGCGTGACGGTGCTGAGGCTGTCCGCGCCCGCCACCGGCACCGCCATGACGATCGGCGTCGTCGCGGGCCTGGTGTGCATGCCCGCGGTGGGCCGATGGCTGGACCGGGGCGCACGCAGCACGGTCGTGGCGGTGTCGATGCTGGTACGGGTGGTGGGCGTGGCCCTGCTGCTGGCCACCCCGGCGGGCCACGTCTGGCCGTTCGCGACGGCGACGCTCTTCCTCGGCATCGGCAACCAGGCATGGCCGGCCGCCCACGCGGCCCTCGTGGCCACGGTCGCCCACGGCCGCGAACGCGACGCCGCCCTCGCGGCAGGCCGCGCCCTGCGCAACGCCGCCCTGGGCATCGGCGCGCTTCTCGCCACCGCCTGCCTGGCGGGCGGCACCACCGCCTTGCGGTCCTTGGCAGCCGCCACCGGCCTCGCCTATCTCGCCGCGGCCGCCTTGGCCTGGTCGGTCCACCTCCACGCGCGTCCGGCCGCTGCCTCGGCCGAGGACGGGGGCGGGGACGGGGCCGGTGGGGCCGATGCGGCCGACGGTCCCGCGCCCCGGATGCGCGCGTTGCTGGCCGCCAACGTGATCTACGTCTTCTGCCTCAACATCCCCGAAATCGCGCTCCCCCTGGTCCTGGTCACCCAGTTGCACGCGTCCCCGGTGTGGTCAGCGGCCATCTTCGTGGCCAACACGGTCCTGGTGGTCACCCTCCAGGTCCCGGTCACCGTCCTGATGTCCCGCTTCCCCCGGCGGACCGTGCTGGCCCTCGCCGGCGTGGTACTCACCGCCTCCTACCTCGGCTTCCTCGCAGCCACCTCCCTGGCACCCGGCTGGGCCGCCCCGGCCGTCGCCGCGGTGTCCGTGGTCTGCACCCTCGGCGAGATCATCTACGCCGGCACCGCCACCGCCCTCGTCACCGCCCTCGCCCCACCTCACGCCCTGGGCCGCGCCCTCGCCCGCTTCCAACTCTCCACAGGCCTCGGCCTCGCCGTCTCCCCAGCGGTCATCACCACCCTCACCCCCCCACGGCCCCGCCCCCCTCTGGGGCACCCTCGCCACTGCGACGCTGCTCTCCGCGTCTGCCGTCGCCGCGGAGAAGGACCGGGATCGCTTGGCCCCCGCCGCGTGTTGAGCTGATCCCGTCAGTCACAGCATTAAGCCATCACATGGCAGCGCCGTCATTAACGCGGAGTCTGGCATCGGGGGAGTGGCGGCGCCGTGCGCGACTGTCACCGTGATGACCGCTTTTACCGGCAAGAGGGCAGCCCCCAGCGGCTAGCCAGGAGCGACGTTCTTGTGTCTCAGTCATCGTCGACCCTGGTCAGAAAGCTTTGGTGGGAGTCTGTCTCCACTAGGTCTCGAACCGCATTGAACATTTCTCTTACGCCGGGGCGTCTAATAATGACCAGGTCCGAGCAGACAAAATATCCGCCGTTGAGGTACTCGCCGGTGTGTGACCACTTCTCAAGGATCTTACCTACTGCGGCATACGTCAGGAATGTTGCGGCCCATTTCTCCCCATTGGGCAACTCGACCCACCCGTCAGCATTCTCCACTGTGTCCGGTGAGTCACCGCCGAGTTCGATCTCGACCTTCAGTCCGTTCTCGATGATCTCATACATATCAGTGGCCGTAGAGTTCCATGAGGCGATTGATTACTTTCTGCTCATTCTGTTTGCTTGCCTTGCCGAGGATTTCAATTCCGTCGTCTGTCTCTCGGAAGAACACGCGAGCTCCGCTGCGTGCCCGAAGATATCGAATGCTTGATCCCGGTAGGGTCTTGTTGTCGATCCCGGGGTTCTTGTTGCCTTCCTTGTATTTTGCTACAAGGCTGTCCAGGTCGCGTTGTACAGTCTGATCCTTGCCAGCCTTCTTGGCGGCTTCTACCAGCAGTTTGTCGTCGCTGATCCTGGACGTGACCTTGATGCACTTGAGTCCCAGAGGATCGGCCCACTCCATCGGGTTGGCAACATACCCATGGTGGTTCGGTGCTGGCTCAAGACCTAGAGGGTCAGGGCTGACGTAACGGGCGGTTTCTGGGTCGTAGTGGCGGAAGTAGTTGTAGTCGAGGCCTGTTTCGGGGTCGGCGTATTGGCCGGGGAAGCGGAGCGGGCAGTCGGCGGCGCCGGGTGGGGTGGGGAGTGGGGTGCCCCAGAGGGTGGTGCGGTGTTGCCAGGCGAGGGTGCCGTCGGGGGTGACCAGTTCGGTGGGGGTGCCGACGAGGTCGGTGATGATGGCGTGGAAGCGGGCGTCGTATTCCGATTGAGGTGTCGCATCAGTCAGGCGGAGGATTGATGATGTCTCCTCCACCTGCTCACGTGGAGCATGACGCTCGGTCTGGGATATGGGGCGGTGGGTCCCCGGGGCGTAGTCCCAGGTTGTCACCAAACCGCCGGACGTGGTTTGTTCCGCCAGGCGGGTGCCGTCCCAGGTGAAGAGGATCTGGTCGGCGACCGTGCCGTCCTTGGCGAGTCTCTGTTTCGTGGTGCGGCGGCCGAGGGGGTCGTACGTGTAGTGCCAGCGTTCCCCGTCGGGGGTCGTGGCGTCGGTGAGGCGGTCTTCCGCGTTCCAGGTGTAGGTCCAGGTGCGGGTCTGGCCGTTGAGCAACTTGCGGGTGCGGCGGACGAGGCGGCCCTGGGCGTCGTGTTCGTAGGTGGTGCGGCCGGCGCGGTGCAGGATCGTGCCGGTGAACTGGCGTTCGCCGGGCGAGGAATGGTCGGGGGCGGTGGCGTGGGTGAGGTTGCCCGCGCTGTCGTAGGCGTAGGTCTCCGTCCAGCCGTGGGCGTGGACCGCCGTCACGCGGCCGACCGGGTCGAGGTCGAAGCGGCGGGTGCCGGAGGTCAGCTCGCGGATTTCGGTGAGGTGGTCGTCGGGGCGGTAGGCGTAGGCGCGGTGTTGGAGCAGCGCGGAAGCGTTGCCGTGGGTGAGGGCCTGGGTCGTCAGGCGGTCCAGGGAGTCCCACGTCTGGGTGAGCGCCACATCGGCGCCGAAGGTGCGCGACGTCTCGCGGCCCGCCGCGTCGTACGCGAAGTACAGGGAGTTGTCCGCCGTGGTGAGGGCCGTGGGGCGGCCGGCCGCGTCGTAGGCCCAGTCCGAACGCAGGCCGCTCGGCGTGAGGCGTTCGGTGCGGTTGCCCGCCTGGTCGTAGGCGTAGGCGGTGGTCTTGTCGTTGACCGTCTCGGTCAGGACCCTGCCTCGCGCGTCATACGTGCGGCGCAGGTCCGTGTCCGGGTTCGTCGCCCCTGTCAGGCGGCCGGAGGCGTCGTACGCGTACGTCGTCTCCACGCCGTCCGCCGTGCGGCACGCGACCGTGCGGCCGAGCGCGTCGCGGGTGTAGATGAGCGTTTCCCCCGCGCCGTTGGTGCGCGATATCAGGCGGCCCGCTGCGTCGTGGGTGTAGGTGAGGGTGCGGCCGTTGAAGTCCTTTTCGGAGGTGAGGCGACCAGCGCCGTCATAGGTGTACGTCCAGGTCAGGCCCTGCGGGTTGGTGACCGTCGTGAGGCGCAGCTCCGTGTCGTACGCGAAGGCGTACGTCGCCCCGTCCGGGTCCGTCCGGGTGGCGGACACGTCGAAGTGGGTGTGGGTGTGGCGGGTGGTGTTGCCCGCCGGGTCGGTGTGTTCGACCAGGTTGCCCTCGCCGTCCCAGGTCCAGGTCTCGCGGGAGCCGTCGGGGCGGGTGCGCCAGGCGGGCTTGCCCTCGATCGTCCAGCCCTGGCGGGTGACATGGCCCAGGGGGTCGGTGATACGGGTGATGCGGCCGTGGACTCCCCGGCCGACGATGGTCGTGTTGCCCAAAGGATCGGTGATCGCCACCGGGAGGCCGGCCGCATCCGTGGTGACCTGGGTGGTGTTGCCCCGAGCATCCGTGATGGACGACAGGTGACCCGACGCGTCGTATGTGTAGTGAGTGGTGGCGCCACTAGGGTCGGTGGTGGAGGTGCGTGAGCCGCGCTGGTTGTAGGTGTGGCGCCAGAGGGCGCCGTTCGGCTCGCGGATCTCCAGCGGCAGACCCCGGTCGTCGTAGACGGCCTCCGTCACGGTGCCGTCAGGCTGCTCGACGGTCGTGAGGCGGTCCTCGTCGTCGTACCGGTAGCGCGTGGTGTTACCCAGAGGGTCGGTCACCGCGATGGGGTGGCGGTTGGCCTCGTCCCATTCGGTGCGGGTGGTGTTGCCCAGCGGATCGGTCTGCGCGATGACCTTGTACGCCTCGTTGCACACGTAGGTCGTGGTGTTGCCCTGCGAATCGGTGTAGCGGGTGGTGCGGGCCTCGCTGTTGTAGTGGAGGCGGCCGGAGAGGATGCCATCCGGCCCGATCCCGCGCAGCACCCGGCCCCGGTGGTCGTAGACGTAGGCGTACGAGGTGCCGTTGCGGTCCTTCCACGAGGTGATCCGGTGCTGGTCGTCGTACTGGTACCGCAGCG
This sequence comes from Streptomyces sparsogenes subsp. cuspidosporus, assembly GCF_039532705.1. NCBI lineage: Bacteria > Bacillati > Actinomycetota > Actinomycetes > Kitasatosporales > Streptomycetaceae > Streptomyces > Streptomyces sparsogenes. The sequence continues at coordinate 37,134 of NZ_BAAASD010000051.1, forward strand.
GCAGACCGGTGGAGTTGATGACCTCGGTGAGATCCCCGGCTTCGTCATAGCCGTAGGAGATCAGCGTGGTGCTCTGCTTGTGGCCTTCGCCGTGCAGCAGACGCAAGGCCGTGATCCGCAACAGGGTGGGATCGGTGTCGATGGCGATGCGGTAGCCACCGGAGTGAGTGACCTCTGTCGGTGCGCCCTGCTCGTCGTACGTGATGTCGATGCGGTCGCCGTCGCCTGTCCGATCGGTGATCGCCGTCAGGGCCAGCTCGCGGCCGCCTGCCGGGAGTGGGGCGAAGTGGAGGGTGCGGTTGTGTTCCGGGACGGTGACGGTGAAGGTGCTGTCGGGCTTGCCGTCCCAGCGCAGTGGCCAGCGCGGCCCTGATGTGGGCAGGGTCGGGACGTCGGGCTCGGGCACCGGGTAGGTGAGGAGCATGCCGTCGTCGGTGACGTAGACGACGCCGGCCTCGTCGATCTCCAGGCGCTGGTCGAGAGTCCCGGCCCAGGCACGGCCGAACCAGCCCCCGCACGGATGCCCCGACACGTAATGCCGCTCCAGCACCAGCGGCAGCACACCGGGCAGGCTGACATCGGTGGCCGACATGACCATCTCACCGGTCGACACATCAATCGGCTCACCGGTCGTGCACTTGTCCCCGCCGGGCGTGCAGCTCCCCTTGGGATCACGGTCGGTCCGCCTGCGGGCGCTGCCGTCCCGGCGCAGCGCCCGCTCACGGTTCAGCAGGCGCTGGGCGGCGTTCTTGGCCGCCGAGCCGCCGCGGCGCACCGCGCCGGAGCCGCCGGTGGCCAGGGCGAGGAGGAGTTCGGGGGTGAGCTGGCCGGCGGCGCGGGCGGGGTTGCGCTGCCACTCGTCCCAGTTGGTGACGGCCTTGGCGAACTCTTTGGGGTGGTCGACGGCGTAGGCGATGCCGTCCTGGATGCCGGCCAGGTGGAGGCCGAGTCCCTGGGGTCCGTCCTTGACGAGGTCGTCGAAGCCCTCGTACCAGTCGTACAGGGTGTCGCCCGCGCCGCCGACGAAGTCTCCGAACCCCTTCTTGACCTTGTTCCAGCCCTTGGGCGCCGGCGGCTTGTCCGGGGCCTTCTCCGCCGCCTTGGCGAGTTTCTTCTTCGCCGCGTCGATGACGGGCTGCAGCTCACTTTCCAGCTTGTCCAGCCGCTGGTAGCACCCCTCCAGCGCCGCGATCCCCGGATCGTCCTCGGGCGGCCGCTCCGGCAGCGGATCATCCTTACGGTCCTGGGCGTCGTAGTAGTCGTTGACGTCCTTCCAGTACTTCTTGGAGGCCGCCCGCGCCGCATCCGCGTCCTCGATGATCGGCTTGACCCGCTTCTGGACGGAGCGCAGCTTGTCCGCGTATGCGTCCAGAGCGTTCGCGGCGGCGTTGAAGTAGGTCTGGGCGGACTCCAGCTCCCGGGGAAGCTTCTTCGTCGCGTTCTCGAACCCCTCCGACCCGGCGCCGGTCCAGTCCATCAGCATCAAGGCGTCCAGCTGGTCGCGCCCGTCCTTGAACGCGCCTGTGTAAGCCCGCAGTTTGACGACCAGGTCATCGACGTCGGACGGATTGCCGTAGATCACCTCGGAGGGTTCCGCGCCCGGCGGTATGCGCTCGGCGGAATTGCCCTCCGTCGAATCACGCTGGCTCATGCGATCGTCCCCTTCGATCCGCCGTCGACCTCCCAGCCGCCGTCAATCCGCTTACGGGGGTTGGTCGGCACGTCATAGTTGCCGCCGTCCCCGTAGTCCTCCAGCCACGGCTCCTGATAGATCTGCGGTGGCGGATCGAACTTCGGTCGGGACCCCTCTTGCCATGCCCTCAGTCCGTTCTCCCCGAACGGCAGCTTGGCGATGTTGTCCGCGGTCGGCGCGAAATCCTTGATCCGGAGCAGATCGGCCAGCACGTAGGCGGCGATCACCTGCCGCAGCGTCTCCACCACCGCGTCCGTGTGCTCCGCCACGCGCCCCATCCCGAACCCCCAGGACGAGAGCATCTTCTCCGCGGCCTCATAGACATCGAAGTCGGCCGAATTCTGTATGTGATCCGCCAGCTTCTTCCAGTCGCCCTTGATCTTGCGTGCGGCGACGACCGACTCCTCCAGTGGCGTCAGCACCTGCCGCACCGAATCAATCTCGATCTTGTAGCCGTCGCCCGGCTTCGGACCGCTCGATGACGCGCTCCCACCGTGATCCGTCACTCCGCACCCCCTGAGTTCGCGGCCCTGAGCGCTTCCGCGTCGAGCAGGAACGGACGCTCACCCCACGGATCCACCAACGCCCGCACGCCCTCGGGCAGCAGCTCCACCAGGTCCTCGACCGTCGTGGACGCCCATCCGCACGCCCCCGCGAAGCGCGCCAGCCCTTCCAGCGAGGTGAAGACGGGCACCAGCGGGCCGGCCTCTTCGGTCTCCGAGACGAGGAAGCCCGGGTTCTCCGGGCGCTGGAAGTACAGCCGCGCCTTCCGCAGCGCGGCCCGCTTCTCCTGCTCCGACATCTGCGCGGCGGTTTCCTGGCGTACGAGGTCCGCCAGCCTCTGACTGCCGCCCTGACCAGGCGGTCGGCCGTTCCCTCCCCCAAACATGAGGGCTATCTTCACACAGGGGACCGACACCACGAGTGACCGACGCGCCGCGCTTCGCAGCCGAGCGCTGACCGTCGGCTCGACGAGCCCATGACAGGCGATGATGAGGGCATGACCGTCAGCTCACGCGCCCAGTCGTTCGATGCAGCCGCGGAGCAGTACGCGGCGAACCGGCCCTCGTACCCAGCCGAACTCTTCGACCACCTTGAGGAGTTCGCAGGTTGTCGGTTGGCGGGTGCGCGGGTCGCCGACGTCGGTGCGGGCACCGGCATCGCCACCGTCCTGCTGCGGGAGCGGGGGGCCGATGTGATCGCCGTCGAGCCGGGTGAGGCCATGGCCGGTGTGTTTCATCGGGCGCTCCCGGGCGTGCCGATCGTGAGGGGTGACGGCAACGCTCTGCCGCTGGCCGGGGCTTCCTGCGATCTCATCACGTATGCGCAGTCCTGGCAGTGGACCGACCCCGGCCGGTCCGTTCCGGAGGCGTTGCGTGTTCTGCGAGCGGACGGTGCTCTGGCGATCTGGTGGAACACCACGGCCTTCGACGTACCGTGGATCCGCGAGCAGCACGAGCGCATCGCGCACCACTGCGGGGTGAAGCCGAGGTCCGCGGTGCGTCCTTCGGACGGCGACGCGATCCGGCTGGCCGGCCTGACGGGTCTCCGGGTTGCGCGCCGCCAAGTGCGGTGGAGCCGCACCGTCTCCCTGGACACGCATCTGGCCAACATCGGCAGCCGCTCGGCGTTCCTCGTCCTTGAAGAGACCGACCGGCGCGCGTTCGTCGTCGACGAACGTGAGCGGCTGGGCAGGACTTTTCCCGGCGGGAAGGTGGAGGAGACCTACGTGGTCGATCTCCTGGTCGCGCTCCGCCCCTGACGCTGTGGGGCAGCGCCCTCAGCTGTCGCCGGGGGATCGCAGGGCGGCGTCCGGCTCAGGGTTCGGCTCCGCCAGCATGTCGTCGATGATCTGCATACGGATCTCCGGAAAGCGCTCCTCGACCGCCTCCCGCATCATGGCCAGACCCTCGGGGTCGACTGTCCCGGATCGGTCGCGGGTCGCCGCGTCGGGCCAGCGGGCGTAGGCGACCCACGTACCGTCGTCCGCCTGGTGCAGCCTCGACCCGTAGCTGCCGCACTGCTGGTGGATCGCCGCGGTCACCCGGTGCCAGCCGTCGACGAACTGTTGTTCCTTGCCCGGTCGGAGCCGCCACCGGTAGATCACTGCGAACATTCTCGGGGTCCTCTCGTCGTATGGCCCGCTCAGCGGGTCTTGAAGGCCTTGCGGAGGGCGGCCCTGTCCTCCCAGGAATCCGCTGCCGGGCCCTTGGTCATGTCGGTGAAGAAGCTGTCGTGGCGGAGGAAGAAGTCGGCCCGCTCCTGATCGGTCATCCCGCCAAGGTGCTCGACGTGGGGCTGGCCGGGCAGGTGACCCGGCACGTACTCGTCGATGCCGACGCGCCGCTGATACGCAAGCTCACCGGGACGGCCACCGCCCCCGGCACCTGGCTGAAGTTCTTCCTGCCGCCGGAGTCGGTGGCGTCATGCGTGGCCCCCGGCTGGCGCTTCGACATCGACGGCTTTCTCATGTCGGCGCGGCTGCGCACGGCCGAGGCCGTGGCTCCCAGCGGTTACCGGGCGCGCACCTGGGCTCGGGGCGGCACCACCCGGGTACTCGTCCTGACGGAGGACGGCGCGTTCGCCGCGCGGGGGCAGATCGCCGTGCCCGCCCCCGGGCGCCCCGCCGTCGTCGACCAGGTCGAGACCTCTCCCGCCCACCGCCGCAGGGGGCTCGGCAGCCTGGTCATGCGTACGCTCGCCAACGCCGCCGTCGAGGCGGGCTCCTCGGCGGCGGTGCTCGGCGCGACGATCGAGGGGAGGGCGCTGTACGAGTCCCTCGGCTGGCGCACCGACGGCCCGCTGACCGGCCTGATCCGCGAGGCCTCGCCGGACATGCCCGGGTGAGCGTTCTGTAGGAAGTCAACAGTGACCGGGGAGTGCCCCTGTGCGTGCTCGATTCCCCGGCCCGGGGGTTTGCCCGATAGTTTGCGTACACAAGGGTCGCCACACATAGTGACGCCCGGCACGACATCCAACAGAGAGGGTGGTCCCTTGAGCCGCTCGGTTCTCGTCACCGGAGGAAACCGCGGTATCGGCCTCGCCGTCGCCCGTGCCTTCGCCGACGCAGGCGACAAGGTCGCCATCACCTACCGGTCCGGGGAGCCGCCGGCCGGCTTTCTCGCGGTGAAGTGCGACATCACGGAGCCGGAGCAGGTCGAGCAGGCGTACAAGGAGATCGAGGAGAAGCACGGCCCGGTCGAGGTGCTGGTGGCCAACGCCGGCATCACCCGGGACCAGCTGCTGATGCGGATGACGGAGGAGGACTTCTCCACCGTTCTGGAGACGAACCTCACCGGTACGTTCCGTGTCGTCAAGCGCGCCAACCGCGGGATGCTGCGGGCCCGCAAGGGCCGTATCGTGCTGATCTCGTCCGTGGTGGGTCTGCTGGGCTCCGCGGGGCAGGCGAACTACGCCGCGTCCAAGGCCGGTCTGGTGGGCTTCGCTCGCTCCCTCGCCCGTGAGCTCGGCTCCCGGAACATCACGGTCAACGTGGTCGCGCCCGGTTTCGTGGACACCGACATGACCCGCGCGCTCGACGAGCAGCAGCGGGAGAACATCGTCAAGCAGGTGCCGCTCGCGCGCTACGCGCAGCCCGAGGAGATCGCCGCCTCGGTCCGCTTCCTGGCCTCCGATGAGGCCGCGTACATCACTGGAGCCGTCATCCCTGTCGACGGCGGATTGGGCATGGGTCACTGAACGTCATGAGTGGAATTCTCGCCGGCAAGCGCATCCTGGTCACGGGCGTCATCACCGAGTCCTCCATCGCCTTCCACGCCGCCAAGCTCGCCCAGGACGAGGGCGCCGAGGTCATCCTCACCGGCTTCGGCCGGGTCTCCCTCGTCGAGCGGATCGCCAAGCGGCTGCCCAAGCCCGCGCCGGTCATCGAGCTGGACGTGCAGAACCAGGAGCACCTGGACGGGCTGGCCGACAAGGTCCGCGAACACCTCGGCGAGGGCGTCGACCTGGACGGCGTCGTGCACTCGATCGCCTTCGGCCCGCAGGGCGCCTTCAACTTCCTGGAGGGCTCCTGGGAGGACGTGTCCACCGCCGTGCACGTCTCGGCGTACTCGCTCAAGGCGCTGACCATGGCCTGCCTGCCGGTCATGCCGCGGGGCGGCTCGATCGTCGGCCTGACCTTCGACGCCCAGTTCGCCTGGCCGAAGTACGACTGGATGGGTGTCGCCAAGGCGGCGCTGGAGTCCACCAGCCGCTACCTCGCCCGGGACCTGGGGAAGAAGAACATCCGCTGCAACCTGGTCTCCGCCGGCCCCATCAAGTCGATGGCCGCCAAGTCCATCCCGGGCTTCGAGGAGCTGGCGACCGTGTGGGACAACCGCGCGCCCATCGGCTGGGACCTGAGCGACCCGGAGCCGGCCGGCCGTGGCGTGGTCGCCCTGCTGTCGGACTGGTTCCCGCGTACCACCGGCGAGATCGTGCACGTCGACGGCGGGGTGCACATGATGGGCGCCTGAGCCCGTCCCGGCTGGTCCGGTCCCGGCCGGTTTCGTCCCGCCCGGCTCCGTCCTGGCTTTTTCCGGCCGCCGCCCCGGTTCCCGCGCTCCGCGGGCCGGGGCGGGGGCCGTTCGCCCGTTCGGAGCAGTGTGCCGCGCGCAGCGGCCGTCGGCACGGGCACTGTGGAGTATCGGGCGCTGCGGCGGTTCGGCACGGTGGAGAGCACGGTCGAGGAGGTCCTGCCATGCGTAGGTCCCGTTGCGTCGCGGCCGCGGTGCTGGTCGCGGCCGTGGTCGGGTTCATCGCCGTCGCCTCGAACTCGGCCGCCCAGGAGCGTACCCGGCCGCGTGAGGCGGCGTGCAGCACCTGGGTGCGCGGGTCGCACGCCACGGCCAGCTGCTTCAACCCGAACCCGCAGACGGACCGGGTCCAGCTGCATGTCGAGTGCGCGCGATGGTGGGACCCGGACATGGACGGCCGCTCCATCGAGGTCGGCCCGGCCCAGCACGTACGGCTCGCCGAGCGCTGCTGGAAGGAGATACGGAAGGCCTGGGTGAGCCACCACCGCTGACCGGGGCGGTCCGGGTCAGCCGGCGGTCGCCGGTTCTGGTCAGCCGGCGGTCCGGTCCGAGTCGGCCGGAATCCGGTCCGCGTCAGCCGGCGGTCCGGTCCGCCCGGTCCGCGTACCGGCAGCTGAAGGGGTGGGTGCCGGCCTCTGCCGCGGCGCGCTCGCCGTCCCCGGCCCGGATGGCCTCCACCAGCCGCGCGTGGTCCACATGGTCCTCGGGGCGCAGCCCGCCCTCGACGTCACCGTGCAGGAACTGCCGGATCACCCCGCCCAGATCCGCGTACAGCTCGGCCAGCACCTCGTTGTGCGAGGCCGCGACGACGGCCATGTGCAATGTCGCGTCCGCCTCGACGAACGCCTCGGCGTCCCCGGAGGCGAATGCCTGCTCGCGCCGGTCGAGCAGCGCGTCGATCTGCTTGAGGTCCTGTTCGGTGCGGCGCTCAGCGGCCAGCCGCGCCGCCTTCGTCTCCAGGGCACTGCGCAACTCGGCGACGTGCAGCGGGTCGGCGTCCGCGAAGCGGCGGTGCATCACCCCGGCCAGCTCGCTGGTCGCCAGCACATAGGTGCCCGAGCCCTGCCGGATGTCCAGCAGGCCGTTGTGCGCGAGCGCGCGCACCGCCTCGCGCACGGTGTTGCGCGCCACCCCGAGCTGCTCGACCAGCTCCGGCTCGGTGGGGATCCGGGATCCCACCGGCCACTCTCCTGAGGTGATCTGGGCGCGCAGCTGGGCGATCACCTGGTCGGCGAGCGCGGAGCGCCGGGGTGAGGTCAGCGGCATGACTCTCCTGTGCCTGGGCCGGGATGCGGGTGCTCTCATGATGCCGTCCGCCCGTCGTCGAGCGGTGGGGAACCACTGGACACCCATTCATCCCATCATTCTATGATGGCGGGCATGGCCGACCAGGAACTCGCGACACCCGACACCGACGCACCGACACGACAGCCACGCCGGGCCGGCGCGCCGGAGCCCGCCGGTGGCCCCTGGCGGCGCCGCCTGCTGGTCCTCGCCCTGGTCCTCGCCGCGGTCAATCTCCGCCCCACCGTCACCAGCCTCGGCCCGCTCCTCGAAGAGGCGCGGGCCGACCTCGGCATGAGCGGCACCGTCGCCGGGCTGCTCACCTCGGTGCCCCCGGCCTGCTTCGCCCTGTTCGGCCTCGCCGCGCCCCGGCTGGCCCGCCGCTGGGGGCCGGGCGCCGTCGTCTGCGCCGGGCTCGCCGCCATCACCGCGGGCCTGGCCGTACGCCCCCTGGTGGGCGGGACCACCGCCTTCCTCGCCGCCAGCGCGCTCGCGCTGGCCGGGATCGCCGTGGGCAACGTCCTCATGCCGGTGCTCGTCAAGCGCTGGTTCCCCGACCGGGTGGGCCCGATGACCGGCGGCTACTCCATGGCCCTGTCGCTGGGCGGGGCGGGCGCGGCCGCCGTCACGGTCCCCATGACCGATGCCCTGGGCGGCAGCTGGCGGGTCGGGCTCGGGGTGTGGGCGGTGCTCGCGGCCGTCGCCGTGCTGCCCTGGCCGCTGCTCGCCCGCGACCGCACGGGCGGCGCCGCAGCACCCGAGACGGGCCCGGCCCCCGCCCCCGGCACGGCCACTGCCAAGGCCCCGGCCGCCGCCCGGACCCGGATCACCAAGAGCCCCACGGCCTGGGCGCTGGCCGTCTTCTTCGGCCTCCAGGCCACCGCCGCCTACATCACCATGGGCTGGATGCCGCAGGTCTTCCGGGACGCCGGGGTCTCCGCCTCCACGGCCGGGCTGCTGTTCGCGGTCACCATGGTGATGGGCGTGCCGCTGGCCTTCGTACTGCCCTCGCTCGCGGCTCGGCTGAGCAGCCAGGGTCCGCTGGTGGTGGTCCTGGGAGCCTTCGGGCTCGCCGGGTACGCCGGGCTGTGGCTCGCGCCGGCCCAGGGCGCCTGGGTGTGGGCGCTGCTGCTCGGCGTCTCCAACTGCTCCTTCCCGCTCGCCCTGACCATGATCGGCATGCGGGCCAGGACCGCCGCGGGCGTGGTGCGGCTGTCCGCCTTCGCCCAGAGCACCGGCTATCTGCTGTCCATCCCCGGGCCGCTGCTGGTCGGCGCGCTCTACCAGCACACCGGCGGCTGGGACCTGCCCATCGCGCTGATGGCCGGGCTGATGCTGCCGCAGATCGCCGCCGGGCTCGTCGCCGGGCGCGACCGTACCGTCGAGGACGAGATCTGAGTGGACGGCCGGGGCGGTGACGGGGCGGGCCCGGGGCGGTGGGACACTGGGGCCATGCCAGTGCTCGACGAGAACCCGCCGAACGGTCAGAAGAAGCTGCTCATCATCCTGGGCGTGATGCTCGGCATCACCGTGGTCATCGGCGTGGTCGCGACCATCGCCTCGCCCTGAGCGCGGCGCCCCGAACGCGTACCCGCGAGCGCGCGTCCGTGGGCGCCCGCCCGCGTACGAGAGGGTGCAGCGGGCCCCACCATCCCCTAGGGGGCCGGGGTCAGGGGGAACTGGGTGGTTCACCGGATGGGACCGGCCCCCGGCGCTCCGTACATTCGACATGTCGGAACGCGAAGGCGGGGCCGAAGGCACGGCGCCCGTCGCCGGCCCCCCGTCACCCACCGCATCGCACCCCGGAGGCGATCCCCATGTCCGCGCGCACCCAGCCTGAACAAGCTGTCAGCCGGCTGCCGTGGTGGGCCATCGCCCTCCCGTCCCTGGCCTTCGCCGCCCTGCTGCTGCTCGCCGGCTCCGCCGACGCGCACGCCGCCGGCGGCTCCGGCACGCTCTCGCAGCTCTTCGGGCTGGTCCGGGACGCCCTCACCCACCAGCCGTGACACGGGCGGCCCGCTCGCCGCGGCGGTGGGCGCCGCCGTTGCTCACCTGAGGACGAGGTCCGGCCAACCCCCTGCGCCGAGCCCCCCGTTTCATGCGAAGCTGGGAAACATGAGCGTCGATGTGCCCCGCAGGATCGTCCTTCTCCGACACGCCAAGGCCGACTGGCCCCAGGTATCCGACCATGAACGGCCGCTCGCGGAGCGCGGCCGCAAAGACGCCCCAATCGCCGGACGCCGGCTCGTCGAAGCCGGGATCAATCCCGAGCTGACCCTCTGCTCCACCGCCGTCCGCACCCGCGAGACCTGGAAGCTCGTGGTGCACGAGCTGCCGCAGCGGCCGAAGACGGTGTACGAGGAGCGGCTGTACGAGGCCTCGCTCGGCGAACTCCTCGCGCTGCTCAACGAGACGCCCGACGACGTGAGCGATCTGCTGCTGGTCGGCCACAACCCCGGCATGCACGCCCTGGCGGACGCGCTCGCGGGCGAGGCCGAGGAGGGCACGCGAGAGCGGATGGCCCGGAGCGGATTTCCGACCTCCGCGTTCGCGGTGGTGACCTTCAGCGGCTCCTGGAAGTCGGTCGAGCACGGCGTCGGTCGCCTCAGCTCCTTCTGGGCGCCCCACGAGTGATCAGAACGTGTCGGGCCCGGACGGCCTCGCCGCCCGGGCCCGGCGCCGTACGGCGACCCCGCTCACGGCGCTCAGCCGTCGACGGTGTCCGCCGCCTCCACCTCTTCGCGGGTGATGCCCAGCAGATACAGCACGGTGTCCAGGAACGGCACGTTCACCGCGGTGTGCGCGGCCTCCCGCACCACCGGCTTGGCGTTGAAGGCGACACCGAGCCCGGCCGCGTTGAGCATGTCCAGGTCGTTGGCCCCGTCCCCGATCGCCACGGTCTGCGCCAGCGGCACCCCGGCCTCGGCCGCGAATCGCCGCAGCAGCCGGGCCTTGCCCGCCCGGTCCACGACCTCCCCGACCACGCGCCCGGTCAGCTTGCCGTCGGCCACCTCCAGGGTGTTGGCGGAGGCGAAGTCCAGCCCCAGCCGCTCCCTGAGGTCGTCGGTCACCTGCGTGAAGCCGCCGGAGACCACGCCCACCTGGTAGCCGAGCCGCTTGAGGGTGCGGATCAGCGTACGGGCGCCGGGGGTGAGCCGCACCTCCGCGCGCACCTTCTCCACCACGGACTCGTCGATCCCCGCCAGCAGCGCGACCCGCGCGTGCAACGACTGCTCGAAGTCCAGCTCACCGCGCATCGCCCGGGCCGTGACCTCGGCGACCTCAGCCTCGCACCCGGCGTGCGCCGCGAAGAGCTCGATCACCTCGTCCTGGATCAGGGTCGAGTCCACGTCCATGACCACCAGGCGCTGCGCCCGGCGCTGCAGCCCCGACGCCACGACGGCCACGTCCACCCCGATCCCGGCGGCCTCGGTGACCAGCGCCGTGCGCAGCGTGCCGGTCTCGGCGCCGGACACCTCGAACTCCACGGCCGTCACGGGATACTTCGCGAGCCGGAAGATCCGGTCGATGTTGCCCCCGCTGCCGGTGATGCTCGCCGCGATGCGCGCCGTCGACTCGGCGGTCAGCGGATGGCCGAGCACGGTGACATGGGACCGGCCCGTGCCACGGGGGCGGTTGTCGCCCCGCCCGGAGATGATCTCGGCCTGGAGCCGCATCGACTCGGCCCAGCTGTGCACCGTCGCCCGCAGGTCGCCCTCCGAGGTCCAGCCGCCCGTGGGGGCCGTCACCAGCACGCACAGCACGATGCGGCCTCGGGTGACCACCTGCTCTATGTCGACTATGTTCACGCCGTAGGCGGCGAGGGTGTCGCAGAGCCCGGCGGTGATGCCGGGGCGGTCCTTGCCGAAGATCTTGACGAGGAGGGTGGGGACGTCATCGCCCGGGACGGCGGTGGCAGGAGGGGTCTGCGGTGTGCTCATGGTCTTCCCACCGTATCCGGCCCCTCGGACCGATCGCGCGCCAGTCCGCGCTACGGACGGCTGTCCGGTACAAAACGTTCATTTCGCCGTCGCCGGGGCGTCACCCGGCTCTGAGCGGAGCGTCGCGTACCGGGACGCCCGCCCGCCCGCGGCCCCCGTTGCCCGCGCGGCCAGCGCCCCGACGGCGCCCGCCGCCGCACCCCAGCCCGCGCCCAGGGCCGCCGCCGCCGGAGCGGAGCCGTGCAGCTCGATCCCGGCGCCGAAGGCGTCGAAGCCCAGCACGGACAGGCTCGCCCCGGCCGACACCCCGGTGAGGCGGACCAGCAGCGGCAGCGCGAGCGCCGTGAGGACCCCCAGCCACAGCGCGCACCGCCCCGTGAAGCCTGCCGTCCCGGCCCGGCCGACCGGCGTACGGACCGCCGTCAGCACCCCGGCCGCCAGCACCATCAGCACACAGGCGACCGTCAGCAGCCACACCCGGCCGTCCAGCTCCGCCAGGCGCGCGACCGTGATCGGCTGGTCCTCCCGGCCGTCCAGCAGTTTGTCCAGCGGGTCGGGCAGCACCCGCACCAGCGCCCCGATCGCCCCGCCGTGCCAGGGCACGAACAGCCCCAGCGGCACCCCGAGCCACACCCCGTTCGGCGCGCCGAGCAGTGCCGCGCCCAGCACCAGCCGGGGGTGGTCGTCGCCGATCGCCGCGTACACCGCCGCCGCGAGCCCCGCCCCGACCGCCAGCACCAGCACCCCGTACAGCGCCGAGGCGGCCGGCCGGACGGTGCGGTGCGCCGCCTCCAGGCCGCGCGGCACCGGCGCGCGGCGCGCCACGAGCAGCGCGATGAGCAGCACCGCGACGACCCAGACCGCGCCGCCGAGCAGCGAGCGGCCCGCTTCGACGGTGAACCCGACCGCCGCCTTGGCGTCGATGAGCCGCTCGATCCGGTCCGGCAGCAGTCCGCTGCCGATGTCCGCGATGTCCCCCAGTTCACGGGGGAGTTTCTCGAGCAGCCCGCCCGGCCGCTCCGGTCCGCCCGTCAGACCGAGCGTGGCGGCGTCGATTGTGACGGTATCGTTGCCCGCCCAGGCGAGCCCGGCGAGGACGAGCAGGAAGAGCAGTACCACCGCGCCCGCCCGGGCGGCCAGTTCGGCCCGCCCGATCGCCGCTCCCGCCCCGCGCAGCGACCGTACGAACAGCCACCCCAGCAGCAGCGCGCCCACCAAACCGACCCCCAGTGGCGCGATGTCGACGGCCGAGTGGGCCTGGGCGCCCTTGAGCCCGAACGCCTCCACGTCCCCGGCGGGGGTGACGGAACCGCCGACCGCGAGCACCACCACGGCCGCCGTCATGGGGCCGAGCGCGCCCGCGCCGTCCGCGCCGACCAGGTGCAGCCCGAGCGCGGCGACCCCGGCCATGGCCAGAAAGGCCCAGCTCACCGTCGCCACCGCGGACAGCAGCAGCTCTCCCGGGCGCACCCGCCCGCTGCCACTCGCGCTCATGGCGTCGGCCCCCCGATCGGTATGAGTTGCCCGGTTGGTCCATGTTCCGTCCCATCCTTGGGCGCTTACCACTTTCCGGGGGCCTTTCGGATGAGTCAACGGCGCGCGGGTCCGGTCTTGTCAATGCCCGACTTCCGGTTCGGCGACTGAGCCTGAAATAGTTCCTCACGATGTTCGCCATCCCTAGACTCCCCGAGCAGGGGATCCATCGGGGGACAAGTAGTGGGGCGTGGAGTGCCGGAACTCGTACTGGAATTGAACGGACAGACCTGGACACTTGATCCTTCCAGGTCATACAGGATCGGACGCGATCCGCAGGGCGACATGGTGCTGGACGACGCCAGGGTGTCCTGGCGGCATGCCACCGTGCGCTGGGGCGGGCGCAGTTGGATCATCGAGGACCACGGCAGTACCAATGGCACGTATGTGCAGGGCCGGCGGATCCAGCAGATGGAGATCGGCCCCGGGTCGACCGTGCATCTGGGGAACGCGAGCGACGGTCCCCGGCTGGCCCTCTCCGGGAGCGCCGCGGGCACCGGCGCCGCCCCCGGGGTCGGCGCGGGCGCCTACAGCGCGCCGTCGGCGATGGGCGCGGCGCCGCAGGCCCCCCACCAGCAGCCCCCGTATCAGCAGCCCGCGCCCGCCTGGCCCCAGCCGGGGCAGCAGCCCCAGCCTCAGGGCTGGCCGCAGCCGCAGGGCGCGCCCCAGCAGATACCGCACCAGCAGCCCTTCGTACCGCAGCAGCAGGCCCCGCAGCAGCAGGCCCCGCAGCAGCAGGCCCCGCAGCAGCAGGTCCCCCCGCACCAGGCACCCCACCCCCACGTCCCGCAGCACCACGCACCCCAGCACCAGGCTCCGCAGGCGCACGCCCCGCAGCAGAACCCGGTGCAGAAGGTCCCCGGCGCCGGCGCCGGGGCCCCGCCGGCCCACGGCGGCGACCGCAGCCCGACCACCTTCCACCAGCTCGCCGTCGGCCGGGTGATGCGCATCGGCCGTGCGCTGGAGAACGAGCTGGTCGTCTCGGACCTCCAGGTCTCCCGCCACCACGCGGAGTTCCGCGCCCTGCCCGACGGCCGCTTCGAGATCCGCGACCTGGGCAGCCACAACGGCACCTACGTCAACGGCCAGCCGGTCCGCCAGCAGATCATCGGGCCGAACGACATCGTCGGCGTCGGCCACTCCACCTTCAGGCTCGTCGGCGACCGCCTCGAGGAGTTCGTCGACACCGGCGCGGTGTCCTTCTCGGCCCGCCATCTGACGGTGACGGTCGACGGCGGCAAGCAGATCCTCAAGGACGTCTCCTTCGGCGTCCCCGAGAAGTCCCTCGTCGCGGTCATCGGCCCCTCGGGCTCCGGCAAGTCCACGCTGCTCAAGGCGCTCACCGGCTACCGCCCGGCCAACCAGGGCGACGTCCTCTACGACAACCGGAACCTCTACAAGCAGTTCGCCGAGCTGCGCCAGCGCATCGGCCTGGTCCCGCAGGACGACATCCTGCACAAGGAGCTGTCCGTCCGGAAGGCGCTGCGCTACGCCGCCAAGCTCCGGTTCCCGGGCGACACCGCCGAGGCGGAGCGCGAGGCCCGGATCGGCGAGGTGCTGCGCGAGCTCAAGCTCGACATCCACGCCGACAAGAAGGTCACCTCACTCTCCGGCGGCCAGCGCAAGCGCGTCTCCGTCGCGCTGGAGCTGCTCACGAAGCCGTCGCTGATCTTCCTGGACGAGCCGACCTCCGGCCTCGACCCGGGCATGGACCGCGATGTGATGCAGCTGCTGCGCGGTCTGGCCGACGACGGCCGCACCGTGCTGGTGGTCACCCACTCGGTGGCCGAGCTGGCGCTGTGCGACAAGCTGCTGGTCATGGCCCCGGGCGGCGCGGTCGCCTACTTCGGCCCCCCGGAGGAGGCGCTCAACTTCTTCGGGTACGAGACCTGGGCCGATGTCTTCTCGGCCTTCGAGAACTACCGCGACTACGACTGGGCGGGCCGCTGGCGCGGTTCGCAGCACTACCAGATGTACGCCGCGGACCTCGACGCCGTCGCGCCCCAGTCCGTCCACGTCCAGCCGCCCCCGGCGCGCATGCAGAAGCCGCAGAGCTGGGGCTCCCAGCTGTGGACGCTGATGCGCCGCTACCTCTCGGTGATCGCCTCGGACAAGGGCTTCATGGGCCTGATGGTGATCCTGCCCGCCGTCCTCGGCGCGGTGAGCATCGTCATCCCGTCCGACTTCGGGCTCACCATGGCACCGAAGGGCCAGTTCAACCAGGACGCGGGCACCATCACGCTGATCCTCGTGGTCGGCATGTGCTTCTCCGGCGCGGCCAACTCCGTACGAGAGCTGATCAAGGAACGGGTGATCTACGAACGGGAACGGGCGGTCGGCCTGTCCCGCTCGGCCTATCTGATGTCCAAGGTGATCGTGCTCGGCGTGATCACCGCCTTCCAGGCCGTGATCATCTGCGCCATCGGCTTCTCCACCCGGGAACTGCCGGAGGAGGGCCTGGTCCTGCCCCCGGCCCTGGAGCTGTGCATCGCCATCATCGCGATCGGCTTCACCTCCATGATGGTCGGCCTGGTGATCTCCGCGCTGGTGAAGACCGCCGAGAAGACCATGCCGCTGCTGGTCATGTTCGCGATCGTCCAGGTCGTGTTCACCGGCATCCTGTTCAAGATCTACGGATCGCCGGGCATCGAGCAGTTCGCCTATCTGATGCCGTCCCGCTGGGCGGTCGGCGCCGCCGGGGCGACCCTGGACCTCGGCCCCGGCCCGGGCCACATGATGGCGCCCTGGGACCGCAAGAAGCCCAATGACACCGACCCCCTGTGGGAGCACGCCACCTCGCAGTGGAGCATCGACATCCTGGTGCTGCTCGCGCTCGGCGTCGTCTGCGCCTTCGCGGTCGCGCGGCTGCTGCGCCGCCACGAGCCGGAGGTCATGCGCAAGTAGCGGCTGCCCGCGGTCTGCCTCGCGCCGGAACGCCGAAGGGCGGCGGCACCCCTCGATACGGAGGGTGCCGCCGCCCTTCGGCGTCAGGCGTCCGGACGCTTAAGATGCTCCGGAAAGTCTGAATCGGCAGGAATCAGGCCGAATCGGTCGGATCAGTACGGGCCGTTGACGTTGTCCATCGAGCCGTACCGGTGGTACGCGTAGTTGCACGCGGCGGTGATGTTGGCGACCGGGTCGTAGATGTCCCAGGAGGTGCCCTCGACGTGGTAGGCCTTGAAGGTCGGGTCTATCACCTGGAGCAGGCCCTTGGAGGGAATGCCGTTCTGGGCGTTGATGTCCCAGAGGTTGATGGCGCGCGGGTTACCGCTCGACTCCCGCATGAGGTTCCGGTAGATCCCGTTGTAGCTGCCCGGGATGCCCTTCTCCTTCATGATGGCGAGCGATTCCTTGATCCAGCCGTCGAGGTTGTTCGCGTAGACGGGCTTGCGCGCGGCGGCCCGGCTCGCGGCCTCCTTGGCGGCCCGCTCCTTGTCCGCCTTCTCCTTGGCGGCCTTCTCCTCGGCGGCCTTCTTGGCGGCGGCCTCCTCGGCGGCCTTCTTCTTCGCGGCTTCCTCGGCGGCCTTCTTCTTGGCGGCCTCTTCGGCGGCCTTCTTCTTCGCCGCCTCCTCGGCCGCCTTCTTCGCGGCGGCCTCCTCCTTCGCCTGCTGCGAGGCGAGCTCGGACTGCTGGACGAGGCTCTCGTGCTGGGCCTGGTGGTCGACGACCTGGTGGCTCCACGCCACGGGCTTGGCGGGCAGCTCCTTGACGGCGGTCGTCTGGCCCTCGGCCTGACCCGGGACGACGGCGAACGCGAGGGCGGCGGCGCCCGCGGCGGCGATGCCGGCGGCGGAGAACTTGTGCGTCTTGGTCAAGCGGCTGTAACCGGGAATGCGGGGGACGGGCATGGCGGACTGAACCTCTTCCAATCGCTCGTGTCGCAGGCCAAATCGGCGCTCGGGAACGCCGTGTTCTGAGCTACGGCGCGGTGCGACTGGGAAATTCTTAGCGTCCGCAAAATGTTGTGGCAAAGGTGTGACATACGACCCTGCTTAGTGGACACCTGGGCCGCTCCCACCTGTGCGAGCGGCTGTTCTCCCCGCTCACCACTGTTTTAAAACGTCCACTAACCGTGGTCGTACGTGATTTAGGTCCTGTGTCAGGGGTCACAGCACTGAGGCTTCCGTATCGCGTGATGTGCCTGCGCAAATACATACTGTGGTCGTCATTCCAGGTCATGGCGACGCGCCGTCAATGCGCGATTGACTCCCCCCTCAGGCCTAGGTCCCAGGTCCCGGAGAAGGCCGCCCACCGGCGGATATGTCCGAGTCCGTGCCGCCGGTACCGTGTCGGGCATGACAAAGGGACCGGGCGGCGGGGCCGGAGCGGGCCTGGCCAATGTGAGCGGCGCGCTCCTCGCCATGAGCCGACACCTGGAAGTCCGGGATGTCCTAAAGACGATCGTTGTGTCGGCCCGTGAGCTGCTTGATGCGGAGTACGCCGCATTGGGGGTTCCGGACGACCATGGGGGCTTCGCCCAGTTCGTAGTAGATGGGGTCAGTGAGGAGCAGTGGAAGGCCATCGGCCCGCTGCCCCGCCAGCACGGCATCCTGGCCGCGATGCTGCGGGATGCCACCCCCCAGCGGCTGGCCGACGTCCGCCGGGATCCGCGTTTCGAGGGATGGCCCGACGCACACCCGGATATGTCCGACTTTATTGGACTTCCCATTGCCGATGGCGACGAAGTACTCGGCGCCGTCTTCCTCGCCAACAAGCGCTGCCCCAAGCCCAGCGGCGGCTGCGGGTTCACCGCCGAGGACGAGGAACTGCTGGGCATCCTCGCCCAGCACGCCGCCATCGCCCTCACCAACGCCCGGCTCTACGAGCGCAGCCGCGAGCTGACCATCGCCGGGGAGCGCGCCCGGCTCGCCCACGAGCTGCACGACGCCGTCTCCCAGAAGCTGTTCTCGCTGCGGCTCACCGCCCAGGCCGCCGCCGCCCTCGTGGACCGCGACCCCGCCCGGGCCAAGGGGGAGCTGCAGCAGATAGCCGCCCTCGCCGCCGAGGCGGCCGACGAGCTGCGCTCCGCCGTCGTGGAGCTGCGCCCGGCCGCCCTCGACGAGGACGGCCTGGTGGCCACCCTGCGCACCCAGATCCAGGTCCTCGACCGCGCCCACAGCGCCCGCGTCACCTTCTGCGCCCACGGGGTGCGGGCGCTGCCCGCCGCCCAGGAGGAGGCGCTGCTGCGGGTGGCCCAGGAGGCCCTGCACAACGCGCTGCGCCACGCGGACGCCGAGCGGGTCGAGGTCACCCTGAGCCGCCGTGGCCAGGGCGCGCTGCTGCGCGTGGCCGACGACGGCGCGGGCTTCGACCCCTCGGCCGTCCGTCGGGCGGGGCGCCACCTCGGCCTGGTCTCGATGCGCGACCGGGCGGGCGGCGTGGGCGGGAGTCTGACCGTGGAGTCGGCGCCCGGCAAGGGCACCGTGATCGAAATGGAGGTGCCCGGTGGCTGAGCGAGAAGGCACGGGGCGGCGAATCCGGGTGTTGCTCGTGGACGACCACCAGGTGGTGCGGCGCGGGCTGCGGACGTTCCTGGAGGTGCAGGACGACATCGACGTGGTGGGGGAGGCGGCCGACGGCGAGGAGGGCGTGGCCCGCGCCGAGGAGCTGCGGCCCGACGTCATCCTGATGGACGTGAAGATGCCCGGCACCGACGGCGTCGAGGCGCTGCGCCGGCTGCGCGGCCTCGACAACCCCGCCCGTGTGCTGGTCGTCACCAGCTTCACCGAGCAGCGCACGGTCGTCCCCGCGCTGCGCGCCGGCGCGGCGGGATACGTCTACAAGGACGTGGACCCCGAGGCCCTCGCGGGCGCCATCAGGTCCGTACACGCCGGGCACGTACTGCTTCAGCCCGAGGTGGCCCTGGCGCTGCTCTCCCAGGAGGAGTCGGGCGGCGGCCAGGGGCGTGGCGGCTCGCTCACCGAGCGGGAGCGCGAGGTGCTGGCCCTGATCGCGGACGGCAGGTCCAACCGGGAGATCGCGCGGGCCCTGGTCCTGTCCGAGAAGACCGTGAAGACCCATGTGTCCAACATCCTCATGAAGCTCGACCTCGCCGACCGGACGCAGGCGGCGCTGTGGGCCGTGCGGCACGGGATCGGAGCCTGAGCCAGGGCGATATGCGTCGATTGCCCCATTGGGTGGTGATCTGTTGCTGATACAGGAGTGCCGTCGGTCGATCCGAGATTCATACCGTCGGGTGTAAGTCACCCGGACAGCGCAACCGGGCCCGCGCCCGACCGTTCTTCAGGGCGGCTGCGGCGGCCTGCCGCAGTGTTGCGCTAGAAGGGTCTTACCAAGTGAAGAACATCAAGAAGTTCGCGGCCGTCACCATCGCGGCGGGCGGCCTCGCCGTCGCGGGTGCCGGCGCCGCCTCCGCCCAGGGCTCGCAGGCTCAGGGCCAGGCCGTGAACTCCCCGGGCATCGCCTCCGGCAACCACATCCAGGCGCCCGTGTTCGTTCCGGTCAACGCCTGCGACAACAGCGTCCGTGTCATCGGGGCGCTGAACCAGTCCTTCGGCACCTCCTGCGGCAACCACTGAGCGTCCCCACGCCAAGGCACCCCGGCACCCCGGCGGCCCCACCGCCGGGGTGCCCGCCTGCGGGCAGCCCTCAGAACCCGCCCCGCTCCAGCTCCTCCACATACGCGTTGTACGCCGCCACCTGCGCCCGCCGCGCCGTGCGCTCCACCGGCCGCAGCGCCTCCGCCCGCGCCGCGATCTCCGACGCGCTCACCGCCGCGCCGTGCTCCCCGGCACCCCCGCCCGGCCCCTGCGCGATCCCGATCAGCGCGCCCACCCGCTGGGCCAGCTCCAACACCCGCAGCGCCCGCGGCGGATAACCCGGCGCGAGCACCTCACGCCCCCGCCCCGCCCGCGCCCGGTACGCCTCCAGAGCCGCCTGCGCGGCCGGCCCGGCCCCGGCGACATTCAGCCGCGCCAGCACCTCGGTGGCCTCCCGCAGGGCCTCCGCCAGCTCCCGCTCGGCCTCGCCCAGCGACGGCACATCGGCCGGCGGCGCCTCCCGCACCGGCAGACAGCGCCACACCACCTCGACATGGACATCCCCCTCGGGCCCCGCCTCCAGCACCTCCGGCACCAGGCCCAGGGCCACCCCCGTCACGATCACCGCCTCGCCCGCCTCCAGCGCCCGCGCGTTGAACTCCGGCGGGCCGCTCAGCCCCAGCGGATGCCCCGCCACCGGCAGCGCCACCCGCAGCCCCTTGGCCCCCAGCGCCCGCAGCCGCCCGAGCGCCAGCGTGAGCCCCACGGGGGCGGACTCCCCCGGCAGGTCGGCCACGCGATGCGAGGCGTCATCGGCCGCGATGCGATGCGCGGCCTCATCGGGGGAGACAAGTCCGGCGAGAAGGGCATTTCCCCAGGCGGCAAGGCGCCCTGAGCGCGGTTCATCGAGCATGGCCCCAGCCTAAGGACTGGCGCTGACAAGACGTGGCGTAGGTTTTCCCCTGGGGGCTGCGCCTACAGGCGCCGCGATACTCGAGACTGCAATGGGAGACAACGCGCTCATGAGCGATGTTCTGGAGCTGGTGGACGTATCCGTGGTCCGCGACGGTCGGGCTCTGGTGGACGAGGTCTCCTGGTCGATCAAAGAAGGGGAGCGGTGGGTGATCCTCGGCCCCAACGGCGCCGGCAAGACCACCCTCCTCAATGTGGCCTCCAGCTATCTCTTCCCGACCACCGGGAGTGTCCGGATCCTCGGCGAGAAGCTCGGCGCCGTCGACGTCTTCGAACTGCGCCCCCGCATCGGCATGGCGGGCATCGCCATGGCCGACAAGCTGCCCCGCCGCCAGACCGTGCTCCAGACCGTGCTCACCGCCGCCTACGGCATGACCGCCCACTGGCACGAGGACTACGAGGCCGTCGACGAGCAGCGCGCCCGCGCCTTCCTCGACCGCCTGGGCATGACCGACCACCTCGAGCGGAAGTTCGGCACCCTCTCCGAGGGCGAGCGCAAGCGCACCCTCATCGCCCGGGCCATGATGACCGACCCCGAGCTGCTGCTCCTCGACGAGCCCGCGGCGGGGCTGGACCTCGGCGGCCGCGAGGACCTCGTACGCCGCCTGGGCCGACTCGCCCGCGACCCGCTGGCCCCCTCGATGATCATGGTGACCCACCACGTCGAGGAGATCGCCCCCGGCTTCACCCACGTCCTGATGATCCGGCAGGGCAAGGTGCTGGCCGCCGGCCCGGTCGAGACCGAGCTGACCTCGCGCAACCTCTCGCACTGCTTCGGCCTCCCGCTGGTCGTGGAGCGCAACGGCGACCGCTGGACCGCCCAGGGCCTCCCGCTCAGCTGACACGGCCCCCCCTTTCTTGGGGCTCGGTTCGCCTCCGGGGCGCCTCCAGCCACTGTCGACGGTCGACCGTGCTCGGCTGCTCGTTCCTCGCAGCCTCCGCGCGCTCTCCCTTTCGACAGCGGCGCGCCCCTTCGGCTCACTCGCCGCGGCACCTCTCCCGCGGATGATCCGCGCCCTGTTCCCGGACACCCCCCGAGAACTACCATGACCTTGTGGATCCTTGGGTGTGGTGGCTGATCGCCGCCGTAGGGCTGGGCATTCCGCTCGTGCTGACCGCGATGCCGGAATTCGGCATGGTCGCGGTCGGCGCCGTCGCCGCCGCGATCACCGACGCGCTCGGCGGCGGAGCCGTGCTCCAGGTCGTGGTCTTCTCCGCTGTCTCCGTCGCGCTGGTCGCCGCCGTGCGGCCCATCGCGGTCCGCAGCCGCACCCAGCGCCCCGAGCTGGTCAGCGGCGTGGAGGCGCTGAAGGGCCGCCAGGCCGTCGTCCTGGAGCGGGTGGACGGGAGCGGCGGCGGGCGGATCAAACTCGCCGGGGAGGTCTGGTCGGCCCGCGCGCTCGACCCCGACCAGTCCTACGAGCCGGGGCAGCAGGTCGACGTCGTGGACATCGACGGCGCCACGGCCGTGGTCATGTGAACCAGCGAGCCGTCATACGCGGATACCAACCGGATACCAGCGGTGGGCGGTCCGGCTGCCAACTGCCCCTCAGATCTGAAAGACTTGACCCGAGATCGACATCGAGACGGGCACCAAGACCGGCACCGGGATCGACATCGAGATCGACGACCAGACCTGATCATCCAGATCAACGAAAGCATGAAGGGCACGGGAAGCCGCTGTGGACGCGATCATCATTGTCCTGATCATCCTGGTGGTGCTCGTCTTCGTCGCACTCATCAAGACGATCCAGGTCATCCCGCAGGCGAGCGCGGCCATCGTCGAGCGGTTCGGCCGCTACACCCGCACCCTCAACGCGGGCCTCAACATCGTCGTGCCGTTCATCGACACGATCCGCAACCGCGTCGACCTCCGTGAGCAGGTCGTGCCGTTCCCGCCGCAGCCGGTGATCACCCAGGACAACCTGGTGGTCAACATCGACACCGTCATCTACTACCAGGTCACCGACGCCCGCGCCGCCACCTACGAGGTCGCCAGCTACATCCAGGCGATCGAGCAGCTCACCGTCACGACCCTGCGCAACATCATCGGCGGCATGGACCTGGAGCGCACCCTGACCTCCCGCGAGGAGATCAACGCGGCGCTGCGCGGCGTGCTCGACGAGGCCACCGGCAAGTGGGGCATCCGCGTCAACCGCGTCGAGCTCAAGGCGATCGAGCCGCCGACCTCCATCCAGGACTCGATGGAGAAGCAGATGCGCGCCGACCGTGACAAGCGCGCGGCGATCCTCCAGGCCGAAGGTGTCCGGCAGTCCGAGATCCTGCGCGCCGAGGGTGAGAAGCAGTCCTCGATCCTGCGCGCCGAGGGTGAGGCCAAGGCCGCCGCGCTGCGCGCCGAGGGTGAGGCCCAGGCGATCCGTACGGTCTTCGAGTCCATCCACGCCGGAGACCCCGACCAGAAGCTGCTCTCGTACCAGTACCTCCAGATGCTCCCGAAGATCGCCGAGGGCGACGCCAACAAGCTCTGGATCGTGCCCAGCGAGATCGGCGACGCCCTCAAGGGACTCGGCGGCGCCATCGGCAACTTCGGCCCGATGGCCGGTGGGAACGGCGGCGGTCCCGCCGCCACCGGCAAGGAGGCCGCGCCGCGCCGCGAGCAGCCCACCATCGACTGACGCCACACCCACAACGCCGAACCCTCGCGCACCGCGCGGGGGTTCATGCGTGTCGGGCCCGGCCCTCGGCCTCAGTGCGTCACGCGGGCAGCGCCAGCCACTCCGGCAGATCCTCGCGCCCCGCCGCCCCCAGCGCCAGCAGCAGCGCGTCCGAGGGCGTCGGCTCGAACGGCGTGCTCAGCAACCGCATCCCGGCCTGCTCCGGAGTCCGGTCCGCCTTGCGGTGGTTGTCCTCGGCGCAGGAGGCCACCGTGTTGAGCCAGGTGTCCCCACCGCCGTGCGACCGCGGCACCACGTGGTCCACGGTCGTCGCCCGGCGGCCGCAGTAGGCGCACCGGTGCCGGTCCCGTACCAGCACCCCGCGCCGCGACCACGGAGCGCGTCTTCGGAACGGCACGCGTACGTACCGGCGCAGCCGGATCACCCGGGGCAGCGGCAGATCGACCTCCGCGGCACGCACCCGCAGCCCGGGATGGGCGTGTTCGATGACTGCCTTGTTCTGCAGGACCAGCACCACCGCACGGCGCAGCGACACCGCAGACAGCGGCTCGAAGCTCGCGTTGAGAACCAGCGTCTCCCGCATCCCGACCACCTCCCGCATCCGGCGAACCCCCGGCCCGCGAGAGCGGGCGGGCCGGGGTCCATCTTTCGCCGGGAGCGAGTCCGGGACAACGCAATTTAGACCCGGGGCAGGCTCAATTCAGGCCGGGAACAAGGACCGGGAACAAGAGCCGGGAACAAGGACCGGGAACAAGGACCGGGGAGGAGGACCCTGCCCGGGCGCGCCGGCCCGGTGGCGCGGGCCGGTCAGCTGGCGGCCGGGTTCTCGTACTCGCCGATGAGCTGGGCGCGGGCCAGCGTGTGGAAGCGCAGATTGAAGCCGACGACCGCGGGCGAGGCGTCGGCGTCCGGGCCGAGCTTCTCGGTGTCCACCGCGTAGACGGTGAACACATAGCGGTGCGAGCCGTCCCCGGGCGGCGGCGCGGCCCCGCCGAAGTCGCGGGAGCCGTAGTCGTTCCGGGCGTGCACCGCCCCCTCGGGAAGCCCCTCGAAGGAGCCGCTGCCCGCGCCGGCCGGCAACTCGGTGACATCGGCGGGGATGTCGAACAGCACCCAGTGCCAGAACCCGCTGCCCGTGGGAGCGTCCGGGTCGTAGCAGGTGACGGCGAAGCTCTTGGTCTCCGCCGGGAAACCCTCCCAGCGCAGCTGCGGCGAGGTGTTCCCCTCGGCGTGGACCTGGGCGGACTTCAGGGTGCCCCCGGGTTCGACATCGTCGCTCACCACGGTGAACGACGGCACCGGCGGATGGAAATCGTGGGGGAGCGGGCGCCGGTTCTGCTCGGACACGTCGAAACCTCCTGCTGCTCGCGCTGGTCTGTCGGGGTCGTATCGGCGGCCAGCCTAACGAGATCGCCGCCGGGCGGGCTGACACCATGCCCCCATGACCGGAGCCGAGCCCGCGCCCCCGCCCGGCCCCGGCCGGCACACCGCCGCACTGGACCTGGACGGGGTCCGGGACAAGGCGGGCTTTCTCGACCGCTGTGCACGGGACCTCGGGTTCCCCGCCTGGTTCGGCCGTAACTGGGACGCGCTCGCCGACTGCCTCGGCGACCTGTCCTGGTGGGGCCGGCCGGCCGAAGGCTTCGTCCTGCGCGTCCACGGCTGGGAGGCCTTCCGTACGGCGGCGCCCGAGGCCGCCGCGACGGCGGCCGAGGTGTTCGCCGAGGCCACCGGCCGCTGGGCCGAGCGCGGAACCCCGCTGACGGTGCGGTACGAGTAACGCGAGCGGGGCGTGCACCGCGTGAACACGGTGCACGCCCCGCGTGCGAGCTGTCGACGGGCCGGAACCGCCGGCGGTCAGAACCAGTTGCGCTTGCCGCCGACCTCGGCGAGCCACTGGTTCAGGTACGCGGCCCAGTCGGTGTCCTGGTAGGACGCAAGGTTGACGGTGAAGGAGCGGTAGGAGTCGCCGCCTTCGGAGAACAGGCCGGGCTTCTTGTCCATCTCCAGGACGACGTCCATCTCCCGGTCGTCCGAGACGAAGCTCAGCTCGACCTGGTTGAGCCCGCGGTACTGCTGCGGCGCGTAGAACTCGATCTCCTGGTAGAAGGGCAGCCGCTGCCGGGTCCCACGGATGTGGCCGCGCTCCAGGTCGGCGCTCTTGAACCGGAAGCCGAGCTGGCCGAAGGCGTCGAGAATGGCCTGCTGGGCCGGGAGCGGGTGCACATTCACCGGGTCCAGGTCGCCCGAGTCCACCGCGCGCGCGATCTGCAGCTCCGTCGTCACGCCCACGTTCATCCCGGTGAGGTGACGGCCCAGGAACATCGTGATGGGCGTCTCCCAGGGGATCTCGAGACCGAACTGCACCGCGTGCACCGCCCCGGCCTGCACCTCGAACGCGCCGCCCAGCTGCTGCTTGGTGAACTGGATGTCCTGCTTGTACTCCTGGTCGTTGCCCTCCACCTCGACCCGCGCCTGCAGACCGACCGAGAGACCCTCGATCTGCTGCGCCACCGAGCCGCCCTGGATCCGGACCTCGCCCTGGACGATGCCGCCCGGGACGACGTTCTCCTCCGTCAGCACCGTCTCCACCGAAGCGCCACCGGCACCCAGACTCGCGAGCAGCTTCTTGAAGCCCATGTTCTCCCTCTCAAGGACGCGCCTGCGTCTTGTTCTGATCGCACGGCGACCACTGTTGAACCCTAGGAACGCGGAACGGCGGGGAGCGGTTCCGCGCCGCCCACCCTGTCAGCGGACGGGGTCCGCTCCAACCACCCGTTCGTATCGCTTGCACTACGCTCGGGCGGCGTGATCGCAGGACCTGACCGTACGCCGCTGCCCCGCACCTTCTTCGACCGCCCCGTCCTGGAGGTGGCCCCCGACCTCCTCGGGCGCACCCTCGTCCGCCGCACACCGGACGGACCGATCGAACTGCGCCTGACCGAAGTGGAGGCGTACGCGGGGCCGGCCGACCCGGGATCGCATGCCTACCGGGGCCGCACCGAGCGCAACGCCGTCATGTTCGGGCCCCCGGGCCATGCGTATGTCTACTTCACCTACGGCATGTGGCACTGCCTGAACCTGGTGTGCGGCCCGGAGGGCTTTCCCAGCGGGGTGCTGCTGCGCGCGGGGGAGATTCTGAGCGGCCAGGAGTGGGCGCACAAGCACCGCCCCACCGCCCGCAACGACCAGGAGCTGGCCAAGGGCCCCGCGCGGCTCGCCACGGCCCTCGGCGTCGACCGCCGGCTGAACGGCAGCGATGTCTGCTCCGGCCCGCAGGCCCCGATGCGGATACTCACCGGCACCCCCGTCCCGCCCGACCGGGTGCTGAGCGGCCCGCG
Source organism: Streptomyces sparsogenes subsp. cuspidosporus (assembly GCF_039532705.1). Taxonomy (NCBI): domain Bacteria; kingdom Bacillati; phylum Actinomycetota; class Actinomycetes; order Kitasatosporales; family Streptomycetaceae; genus Streptomyces; species Streptomyces sparsogenes. The sequence continues at coordinate 63,569 of NZ_BAAASD010000051.1, forward strand.
CACGGGCGTCGGCGGTGAGGGCGCAACGCACCCCTGGCGCTTCTGGATCGACGGCGACCCGACGGTGAGCCCGTACCGCGCCCACACGCCCCGCCGCCGCACGTCCGACGCGCCGTCAGACCGAACTTGACTCGGGCCATGCCGACGCCTAACGTAGCCCGAGCCGCTTGAGACGGGCAGCGCTGTCGGTACGACCACGGTCGGGCCACGGCACCCCGGAGCCGCAGGCGGCACACCACTACCGAAGATTCCCGAACAGGGTCTATTTCCGCTGCGCGGAAATTCGATCCGAAGGCTCGATTAGGAGCCGGGCCGGAAATCAGCTAAAGTAGTGGACACACCGAAGGGAAGCGCCCGGAGAAACCGGTGAAACGGTTTCGAAGGAAGCGTCCGTTCCTTGAGAACTCAACAGTGTGCCAAAAGTCAACGCCAGATATGTTGATACCCCGTACGGTCGGCCAATGTGGCTGATCGGACGAGGTTCCTTTGAAGAAACACACACAGCGAGGACGCTGTGAGCGGGCTGGATTATTCCTCCGGCCTGCTCCGCTCTCGTGGTGTTGCCGGGATAGCCCGGAAGCATTCACGG
>NZ_BAAASD010000052.1:0-60765 GCF_039532705.1 Streptomyces sparsogenes subsp. cuspidosporus
ACTACACCTGGGACGCCGAGAACCACCTCACCACCGTCACCACCCCCGACGGCACCACCTGGCGCTACCTCTACGACCCCCTCGGCCGCCGCACCGCCAAACAACGCCTCGCCGACGACGGCGAAACCGTCGTCGAACAGGTCCACTTCACGTGGCACGGCAACACCCTCGTAGAACAGACGACCACCGCCCCGGACCTCCCCGACCCGGTGACGCTCACCTGGCATCACGACGGCGTACGGCCCGTGGCCCAGACCGAGCGCATCACGGAGGCCACCAGCCGGCGCGAGATCGACCGCCGGTTCTTCGCCATCGTCACCGACCTCGTCGGGACCCCCACCGAGCTCGTCGACGAAAGCGGCGAGATCGCCTGGCGGACCCGTACCACGTTGTGGGGTGCCACGACATGGGAGCGCGGCAGCACCGCGTACACCCCCCTGCGCTTTCCCGGCCAGTATTTCGACCCGGAAAGCGGCCTCCACTACAACCACCACCGCTACTACGACCCCACGACCGCCCGCTACACCACCCCCGACCCCCTCGGCCTCACCCCCGCCCCCAACCCGGCGGCCTACGTCCCCAATCCCCATGTGTGGATCGACCCCCTGGGGCTCTCCCCCTACTCCGTCCCGCGCGGCGGTCAGCCCCGGAGCCCGGATTTCGACGACATCGACTGGCTCGAACCGAGCTCCGCCGACGACGCGGGCGACTTCGCACAGTACTGGCACGTGTTCGGCCGTCCGGACAACGAAATGGTGTTCAGCGGCCACGGCGGTATCCGAGCAGGTGACGGCAGTCCGGCCACCGTCCCCGAGGGCACGAGCGTCGCCATGTACAGCGAGCACGGGACGATCCTCGACGGCGATCGGGCCACCATGGTCGAAGAAGGCATTCCCACTCCCTTGGAGGTGTTCGGGCCGGGAGAGCAGCTGCCCGACTATTCGCTGTTCCCGCCCGATGGACTGACGGTCAACGGCAGGACCGTGTCCCAGGAGACCCGCCTCTCGCAACTGCTTCAGCCGAACATGGGCCGGGTACACTGGGCCGCTTGCCGCTCGGTCATCTGAGATCCAGGAGTGTTGCGTTGACCCACTACGCGGATCTGTCCCCCTACGCCTACACAAAGGGGTCGGTCCCCGAGGGAATCGAAGCGGTCAGTATCGGGTGGCTGGAGCCGGGCGAGGAATTTCCCCGGGGAGCGGTTCCGGAGGATTTCATCCGGTCCCTGGCGCTGCTGTGCCGGGACGACCGCCATATGGTGATGCGCGGATGGCACCGCTGCACGCTCCCGCACCCGGGCGGAGAGGACGAGTACCCCGTGCGGATCCAGGTCGGCCAGGACCGCGTTTCCCTCGGCAGCGCCGAGGTGCGGGTGGTGGGCCGTGACGGCAGGTGGCTGGTGGCGCCCAATCTCGTCCACCACTACGTCACCGCGCACTCCTACCTCCCGCCGGAGGAGTTCATCGAGGCGGTCACGGCGCGGAGGACGGCCACGCCGCGGGTGTGACCCGGCGGCGCGGCCGTGCGCCGGTACGGCTCAGCAGCGCCGGGGCTTGGTCCACGAGCACTCGAGGTCGGCGGCCCCGCCCCGCTCGGCCGTGGCGCCCGGAACGGCCTTCGGCCGGACGGCGGTGACCCGGTCCGCCCCGGACTTGGCGAGCGTCACGACGATGGCGTCCTCCAGGCTCTTCACGGACGGCGCGAGGTAGTTATTGGTGACGACGCTGTAGACCAGTTCCCTGCCGTCCGCGTCGGTGACGTACCCGGAGAGCCCGGAGGCCCCGGTCAGCGAGCCGGTCTTGCCGCGCGCGTTGCCGGCCGCCGGGGTGCCGCACATCCGCGAGCGCAGGGTGCCGCCCACCATCCGGTCGGGGGCGCAGGCCACCGGCAGCGAGGCGTACCAGTCGGCGTACCAGGGTTCGTCGCGCACCGTCAGGAGCAGCTCGGCGAGGCGGCCGGCCGCGATATTGTCCATCCGGGACAGCCCGGAGCCGTCGACCTGGCGCACCGAGCCGGTGTCCACGCCCTGCTTCTTCAGCCAGTCGGAGATGGCCGCCAGGCCCGCGTCCCAGGTGCCGCGGCCGGCCGTCTCGTAGCCGATGGCCTTCGTGAGCACCTCGGCGTGGATGTTGTTGGACAGCTTCATGAACGGGATCAGCAGTTGCTTGAGGGGCATCGACCGGTGTGAGGCGAGCGGCCGCGCGTCGGGCGGGGTGGCCTTGCCGAGGCGGGTGGCCTTGTCGAGGTGGACGCCGTGCCGGGCCAGCGCGTCGGTGAAGACGGAGGCGGCGTAGCCGGTGGGCTCCCAGACGCTGACCCACTCCTTGGCGGGGCTGCTCCCGGCGGGGAGGGCGCCGCTGACCGTGAGGGTGTTGGAGCCGTGCTGCCGCTCGACGGTGAGGGTGGAGCCGCTGCCGGTGGCGCCGGTGGTGGCGCGGTTGTCGATCCGGAGGTAGTCGGTGCTGGGGGTGAGGGTGACCTCGGGCCGGTCGCCGGCTGCCGCGCCGGGGGTGGTCCGGACGATGACGCTGCCCGCGTCGTAGTCGGTGTCGGGGGCCAGGGTCAGCGGGGAGATCTGCGCCGCGTAGTAGGCGGACTCGTCGTCGGCGGCCCAGGAGCGGCCGACGCGCTGGGTGTCGAATCGGGTGTCGTCGGCGATCAGCCGGCCGGTGACCCGCTCGATGCCCGACTCGGCGAGGCTCGCGGCGAGCCGGTCGTAGTCCTCGGCGAGGAGGGTGGGGTCGCCGGTGCCGCGCAGATACAGGTCGCCGCGGAGCACCCGCCCGTGGCGGCTGCCGGCGGTGAGGACCTCGGTGCGGAAGGTGTAGTCGGGGCCGAGCAGTCCCATGGCGGCGGCCGAGGTGAAGAGTTTGGTGTTGGAGGCGGGCATCAGCCGGTCGTCGGGGCGGTGCTGGTAGAGGACGGCGCCGGTGTCGGCGTCGGCGACGACCACCCCCGCCGCGCCGCCCTTCAGCAGGGGGTCGGCGAGGATGGTGTCGAGGGCGTCGTCGAGCCCGGCCCGGGAGGTGTCGGCGCCGGCCGGCGAGCTCCAGGTCAGGGTGCAGACGAGGCCGATGACAAGGGGCCAGATCCAGGCGCGTGGCGCTCGGTTCACGCGATCAGCGGGTCTACTCATGGCATCGGAGGATGTCGTACGGCGACCCGCCGCGACAGGATCCGGCCCCGGGGAGTTCGATCAGCCCAGCCCCCAGGCGTGGCCCACTTGGTAGGCGGCGCAGAGGTTGACGTCGAGGACGTACGCGGCGGCGGTGCCGCACTGGGCTGGGCCGGTGCCGGGGTCGACCGGCTGGCCGTGGCCCATCCCGGTGATGCTGTACGTCTCGACCACGGGCGCGCCGGAGGGGTTGGTGTAGATCTTGTGCGGGTAACCGGCGACCGTGTCCTCGGTGTCGGCGGTCCGGTCGGCGCCCTGGACATCGGTCCACTGTGCCACCAGGTCGGTCATGTTGACCGGTTTCACGGTGTAGTCGGCGGTGCCCTGGAAGGCGATGAGCCGGGGCCAGGGCCCGGCGTATCCGGTCGGCGCCGCCGCGCGCACCCGGTTGCCCCACTGCGCGGCGGTCTGGGTGGCGCCTACGTACATGCAGGTGTACGGCGATCCGGCGGCCTGTGCGCAGCCGTACGGCAGCCCGGCGACGACCCCGCCCGCGGTGAACCGGTCGGGATAGGCGGCCATCAGCACGGTGGCCATCCCGCCGCCGGCGGACAGCCCGGTGGCGTAGACGCGCGAGCGGTCGGCGCCGGTGTCGGCGAGCTGCCGGTCGACCATCTGCTTGATCGACTCGGCTTCTCCCTGGCCTCGCGCGATGTCGCCGCTGACGAACCAGTTGAAGCAGGAGCTGATGTTGTTGGCGGTGGTCTGGCCGGGCAGCACGAGGGAGAAGCCCCAGCGGTCGGCGAGTTGGGTCCAGCCGCTCTGTGTGCCGTAGGCCGGGGCGTTCTGCTGGCAGCCGTGCATGGCGACGACCACGGGCCGTCCGGCGGGAAGCCCCTCCGGTATGTAGCGGTACATCTTCAGCGCGCCCGGGTTGGTTCCGAAGCCGGTGACCTCCTGGACGGAGGCCGCCTGGGCGACGGGGGCGGGGAGCAGGACGGCGGCGAGGGCCGTCAGCAGGGCGAGTAGTGCCGTTGCGGCTCTTGTCTTGGTCATGCCAAGCACGGTAGGAGCGCCCCCGGGGGCCCGATATGGCGCGGGACCCCACACCGCCGGACACGCCGCCGGGTCCCGGACCCAGGGTCCTCCCGCCGGGGCTTCGCCCAGCTCCACGCCCGCCGCACCACCACCGCCCGATTGGCCAGGCGGCCCTCCCGACCGCCGGTCAGCAGACCCCCGGACGGCCCGTGCAAGGGCGGCCCAGCCGGGACGGTCTCGCTCAGCCCAGGAAGCTCAGCCGAACCTGACGGTTGGGATTGTCCTTATTGGTGTCGACGAGGCACACGGACTGCCAGGTGCCGAGCGCCATCCTGCCACCGATGACCGGCAGCGTCGCATGCGGCGGGACGAGGGCGGGGAGCACATGGTCCCGGCCGTGGCCGGGGCTGCCGTGGCGGTGGCGCCAGCGGTCGTCGGCGGGCAACAGGTCGTGCAGGGCGGCGAGCAGATCGGTGTCGCTGCCCGCGCCCGTCTCCAGGATCGCGATACCGGCGGTCGCGTGCGGGACGAAGACGTTGAGCAGCCCGTCCCGGCCGTGGCTCACCTCCCGGAGGTAGGCCTCGCAGTCGGCGGTCAGGTCGGCCACCGTCTCGGTGGAGCCGGTGGTGATCCGGAGGATGTGGGTACGGAAGGTCTCGGTCATGCCTCCATCCTCGTACGTCCGCCCTGGATTCCGCCCCAGCGGGTGGCGGGCCGCCCGCCCCGCCGCGTCTCACGGCGCCGCGCGGCGACGGCGAAAAAGTTCCGGGACGAAAAAATGAGAATCGCCTAGGCGCATAAAAAACTTCGCGAATGAACTCGCCGAATTCACCCGGACAAAGAAAGTCCATAGCTTTATCCGGGAAGAATTCTGTTAACGTGCCGTCATGAAGTCGCAGCCCCTGGCGGACGGGCACGCCGCTCCTTCCCGGCGTGCCCGTCGCCGCGTCCGTACCGCCTCTGACACCGCCTCCGACGGGCCCGTATTCGTCGACTCCTCCGGCCGCAGGGCCCGTCTGCTGCGGCGGGCCGGGGTGCTGGCGGGAATCGCCTTCCTCGGATACACCATGGTGCTCGCGCTCGCCTTCATGGGCGGAACTCCTTTCGCTCCCGAAACGCTGATCCCGGGAAAGACGGGGGCTTCCGGGGAAAAGGAGCAATCCAACAAGGGCGGTGCCGGCAAAGGGAATTCGGCGTCCTCCTCGCCGACCGGCGGGGGATCGGCGTCCGGGAGCGGTGACTTCGCCACCGGGCCCGCGGTCCGGCCGTCGTTCGCGCGGAAGCACGCGGCCACGGCCGGCGGGCGGACGTCCGCCCCCGCCTCGGCGACCACGGCGGTGTCCTCCCGCGCCTCCACGCCGTCCAGAACGCCGTCGGCGTCGTCCTGGGCGTCTTCGTCCGGGGTGTCCTCGTCCGGGGTGTCCTCGGCGTCCTCGAAGCCGACCCCGTCCGCGTCCGCCCCGGCCGACGGCACCGCCACGGCCTCCCCCGAGGGCCAGGACGACGGCGGGCGGTCCGGCGCCGCGGACACGGGTTCTTCCGACGAATCGTGGGACGCCGGCTGATGGGCCGGACGGCCGCCCGCACCCCCGCACTGATTTCTCCGGCGCCACCGGCGCCCTACGACGCAACGCCCCGCTGGAGGTGGGCGGTATGAGTGACGACACCCTCGCCAAGGACACCGATGTGACGGTCGCCCCGCAGCGCGCGGGACGCCATCGGTCCGGGCCGTCCGCCGCTCCGGCGGGCGGTGGCGGCCGGGACCGCTATCTGGACATGCTGCGCTGCGTGGCGTTGGTGCGGGTGGTCACGTACCACACCTTCGTCTGGCCCTGGCTGAGCCTCGTCTTCCCCTCCATGGGGGTGATGTTCGCGCTGGCCGGGTCGCTGATGGCCCGCTCCCTGAAGCGTCCCGCGCTGTCGGTGCTGCGCGGGCGGCTGCGGCGGCTGCTGCCGCCGCTGTGGCTGTTCGGGGCGATCATCACGCTCGCCATGATGCTCAAGGGCTGGGCTCCGGAGGAACACCAGGTGGGCCGGTGGTGGGCCCGGATGCTGCTGTGGGTGGTCCCCGTGGCGGATCCCCCGCACAGCGCCTGGGGTTTCGAGGCCACCGAGATCCTCTGGTACCTGCGCACCTATCTGTGGTTCGTGCTGCTGTCGCCGCTGCTGCTGTGGGCCTTCCGGCGCGCCCCCGCGGCGGTGCTGTGCCTGTCGGCGGTGCCGATCGTGGTGTTCACCACGGTGTGGACCGTGCCGGAGGGGCAGGCGGGCATCGTCCTCCTCGACCTGGCCACCTACCTCGCCTGCTGGATGGCCGGCTTCGCCCACCGGGACGGACTGCTGGACCGCCTGCGCCCGGCCCTGGTGGTGTCCTGCGCCGCCCTGGCGATGGCGGTGGGCGGCTGGTGGGCCTTCGGCCACCGGGTCGACGGCTCGTACGACCTCAATGAGATCCCGCTGGCGCAGGCCTTCTGGTCGGTCGGGTTCGTCCTGTTGCTGCTGCGCTTCCGGCCCCGGCTGGACGGGCCGGCGCGGATCCGGGCGCTGGACCGGCTGGTGGTGGTCTTCAACAGCCGCGCGATCACGATCTATCTGTGGCACCAGACAGCGCTGATCCTCAGCGTGCCGCTGATCGACCATCTGTGGCATGTACGGGCGTTCGAGCTGTCGCTGCCCCTGGGAAGCATGTGGTTCCAGTTCGGGGTGGCCTGGGTGCTGATCGCGGTGGCCGTGGCGCTGTTCGGGTGGGTGGAGGACCTGGCCGCGAAACGCGAACCACGGCTCCTGCCGTCGCGTTGACCGGGCGCGGCGGCGGCAGGGCGGTCCGCGCGGCCGGGCGATCCAGCGCGGCCTGGCAGTCGGCGCGGCCGGGCAGTCCCCGGGGCCCGGGCCCCGGCTCAGCCGTCGCCGCGCTCCCGTGTCCCCTCGGCGCCTTCCGCCCGGGCCCCGCGGGCCCGCCCGCGCCCCAGCAGCGCGCCACCGCCGACGACCAGGCCGATGGCCACCACCCGGGCCGCGCCGTAGTATCCGGTCGCCGACTCGCCCGGGGCGCCGGGCAGTTCGAGGAAGACCCACGCGCCCGCGAGAACCCCCGCCACGACCAGGAGCGCGCCGCCGATCGGCCCGAGCCCCCACCACCAGGGGGACGCGTCGTGGCGTGACGCGTCCGGCCGGTCGGTCCGCTGTTCCGTCATGGGGACTCCTCTCGCGACGGTGTCCGGGGATGGGCCCGAAACCCTTCGAGCAGTCAGATGCACGACGGGCACAAGGGGTTCCCGACCAGCGTATCTCCGGCCGCGACACCTCTGCCGGCCGGTCAGCCGAGGGCCTCGCGTATGTTGCCCCGCAGCACGTGCAGATCGTCGCGGACCGCTTCGTACGTCGCCTTGTTCCGCTGGATGTCGGCGCGCTGGTGCTTGGTGGCGGAGGTCCACCACACGCCGGCGGTGTTGTGCTCCCGCTTGCACTCGACGTCCGCGACGGCGGTCCGCACCTCCCGCCGGCTGTGGGTGGTGTTGCCGTCCTTGCCCCGGCCCCACGCCTTGGCGCCGTACGCGGCCATCGGATCCGGGTAGCGCTCGCCCCCCTTGTCCGTGACGCACTTCGACCAGGTGGCGAAGGCCCGGCGCACCTCCCGGTCCTTCATCACCGCCTTGTGCAGGGCCGCGTCCCGCCCGGGGACATAGGTCCACATGCGGGTGAGGTTCTCGACGCCCTTCACGAGCCGACGGTTCGCCTGCCCCGAGCACCCCTGCTCGGGGGGCTTGCGCCCGCTGGGCGTGTCCCGGCCGCCGGACCTGCCGTACAGGGCGGCGAACTCACGGTCCGTCATCGCCCGTCCGGCCGGTTCCGGGGGCCGGCGGCGGGAGACCTCCGGGTCCCAGCCGTAGCCCCACCGCTCGGCCTTGTCGAGGTCGAGCCGGCCCAGCGGTGTCGGCGCTGCCGTGACGGTCAGCGTCCCCGAGACCGTCGGCACGCTCGGGGGCTTGGGATCGGCGGGGAAGTCGGTGAAGCCGAGGTCCACCATGCACCGCTGGGCCAGTCGCTGCTGCGCCTTCGTCCACCGCCTGCTCTCGTCGTTGCCGAGCCGGTAGCGGTCGAGCGGGAGGGGCGGCAGGTGCTTCTCGTCCGTGACCTCCGGGGCTCCCTTCACCCCGGGGGACGAGGGCGTGTCGGCGGTGGAGCCACAGCCCGTCAGCGCCGCCATGAGCAGGGCGGCGGCCCACCACCGCGCGCGTCGTGCCACCATCGAACAACCTTCCGGACGTCCCACCCGAGACGTCGGACCCTACCGCGAGGGACACGGCCGGGAAGATCCGGCCGCCCGCCGTCGTTGGTGGAAGCGTGAACGACACAGCAGCGGTGCGCGAGGTCGACGTCGTGGTCATCGGCGCCGGGCAGGCGGGGCTGTCCAGCGCCTACCACCTGCGACGGGCGGGGTACGAGCCGGGCACGGGCTTCGTCGCCCTCGACCACTCCCCCGGCCCCGGGGGCGCCTGGCAGTTCCGCTGGCCGTCGCTGACGTACGGCAAGGTGCACGGGATGTACGACCTGCCGGGCATGCGGCTGACCGGCGCGGCCGACGGGCGGCCGTCGTCCGAGGTCATCGCGGAGTACTTCGCGCGCTACGAGACCGCCTTCGACCTGCGGGTCGCGCGTCCGGTCGATGTGGCGGCGGTGCGCGAGGGCGAGGGCGGGCGGCTGCGGGTGGAGAGCCCGGCGGGGGTGTGGTCCACCCGCGCGCTGATCAACGCGACCGGCACCTGGGACCGGCCCTTCTGGCCCCGCTACCCCGGCCAGGCGACGTTCCGCGGGCGGCAGCTGCACACCGCCCAGTACCCGGGTCCCGAGGCCTTCGCCGGGCTGCGGGTGGTCGTCGTCGGGGGCGGGGCCTCCGGCGTGCAGCACCTCCTGGAGATCGCCGAGGTGGCCGCGGAGACCACCTGGGTGACGCGCCGGCCGCCGGTGTTCCGCTCCGGGCCGTTCGGCGAGGAGCAGGGGCGGGCGGCCGTGGCCATGGTGGAGGAGCGGGTGCGGCGCGGGCTGCCCCCGCTCAGCGTGGTGTCCGTGACCGGGCTGCCCATGACCGAGGCGATGGAGCGGGCCCGCGCGAAGGGCGTGCTCGACCGGAAGCCGATGTTCGAGCGGATCACCCCGACCGGCGTGGCCTGGGCGGACGGGCGGGCCGTGGACGCCGACGTCATCCTGTGGGCCACGGGCTTCCGCGCCGCCATCGACCACCTCGCGCCCCTGAGGCTGCGCGAGCCGGGCGGCGGGATCGCCGTCGAGGGCACGCGGGCGCTTCGCGACCCCCGTGTCCACCTGGTCGGCTACGGCCCGTCGGCGAGCACGGTCGGCGCCAACCGGGCGGGGCGGGCCGCCGTACGGGAGATCAAGGCACTGCTCGCGGCGCCCGAGCGCGCCACGTTGCCGGTTGCACCGGTCGCCTGAGCCCGAGCGCCGGCAACCGCGTCGCCGGCGTCGCCCGCCCGGCCGCGCCGGTGCTAGGCGCCCCGCCCGTGGCGGCCGGCGGCCGCCAGGGTCGAGTCGCGGACCACCAGCTCCGGCTGCAGGACGATGCGCCGGTGCCGGTGCGCGTCGGCGTCCTCGCCCGTCTCCTCGATCAGCAGTTCCGCCGCCGTACGGCCCATCCGGAAGGCGGGCTGCCGTACGGAGGTCAGCGGTACGGCCGCGGCCGAGGCGAACTCGATGTCGTCGTACCCCACCAGCGCCACGTCGTGCGGCACCGACACCCCGGCCGCGAAGAGCGCCTGCAGCACCCCGAGCGCCAGCAGGTCGTTGGCGCAGAACACGGCCGTGGGCCGCGGCGACATGCCCAGCAGCCGCGCCCCCGCGTCCCGCCCCGCCGCCACGTCGAGCCGCTCGGCCTCGATGTGCGCCAGCGCCTCCGGCTCCATGCCTGCCTCGGCGAGCGCGGCGAGCACGCCCTTGTGCCGGTCCTGGCACTGGGGCAGTTGCATCGGGCCGCTGACGTAGACCAGGGCGCGGTGCCCCTGGGCGATCAGGTGGCGGCCCGCGAGGGCGCCGCCCTCGACGTCGTCCACGGACACCGAACAGCCCTGGTCGTCCGGCATCTCACGGTCCACGAAGACATACGGGATGTCGTGGCGCCGGAAGTTGCGCAGATTCTGCCCGGCGGCGTCGGCGGGGGTGACCAGCACCCCGCGCACGCGGTGCTCGGCGAACAGGGCGAGGTAGTCGGCCTCTTCGTCGGGGCTCTGCGCGCTGTTGCACACCATCACCCCGAGCCCCGCCTCGCGCGCCGCCCGCTCCGCGCCACTGGCCACGTCCACGAAGAACGGGTTGGCCATGTCCAGCACCAGCAGCGAGATGATCCGGCTGCGCCCCGCCCGGAGCTGCCGCGCCGACTCGCTGCGCACATAGCCCAGCCGTTCGATCGCGGCGTGCACCCGGTGGCGGGTGGCCTCGGCGACCATCTCCGGCCGGTTGATCACATTGGAGACCGTACCGACGGACACGCCCGCCTGCCGCGCGACGTCCTTGATCCCTACCATGCGTCCCACGACCTTCGACCGCCGCCTTCCCGCGGCCGATGGGGGCCGCGGGACCCATGCTAGGCCGTCCGCGACGCGGTCCTCGTCCCGATCTCCGGGTTCAGCGCGGCCGCGCCAGGCTCGATCCGCGGACCACGAGTTCCGGCAGCAGCACGATCCGCTGGTGCCGGTGGGCGTATGCCGTCTCGGCCGTCTCCTCGATCAGCAGCTCCGCCGCCGTACGGCCCATCCGGAACGCCGGCTGGCGCACCGAGGTCAGCGGCACCGCGGCCGCCGCCGCGAACTCGATGTCGTCGTAGCCCACCAGCGCCATCTCCTCGGGCACCGACACCCCGGCCCCGTACAGCGCCTGCAGCACCCCGAGCGCCAGCAGGTCGTTGGCGCAGAACACGGCCGTGGGCCGCGGCGACATGCCCAGCAGCCGCGCCCCCGCGTCCCGCCCCGCCGCCACGTCGAGCCGCTCGACCTCGACATGGCGCAGCGCGTCCCCGTCCAGGCCGGTCTCGCGCAGGGCGCGCAGCGCGCCGGTGCGGCGGTCGTGGCACTGGGCGAGCTGCATGGGGCCGCTGACGTACGCGAGGGAGCGGTGTCCGTGGGCGAGGAGGTGGCGGACGGCGAGCGTGCCCCCGATGACGTCGTCGACGGAGACCGAGCAGCCCTCCGCGCTGGGCACCACGCGGTCGACGAACACGAAGGGGATGCCGTGGCGCCGGAAGGACTCCAGGTTCCGGCCGGTGATGTCGGCGGGGGTGACCAGGACGCCGCGTACCCGCTGCTCGGTGAAGAGCGCCAGGTACTCCGCCTCCTCCTCGGGGCTCTGGGCGCTGTTGCACACCATCACCCCGAGCCCCGCCTCGCGCGCCGCCCGCTCCGCGCCACTGGCCACGTCCACGAAGAACGGGTTGGCCATGTCCAGCACCAGCAGCGAGATGATCCTGCTGCGCCCCGCCCGGAGCTGCCGCGCGGACTCGCTGCGGACGTAGCCGAGCCGTTCGATGGTGGCCAGGACCCGGGCGCGGGTCTCCTCCGACACCGACTCCGGGCGGTTGATGACGTTGGAGACCGTGCCGACGGAGACCCCGGCCTGGCGGGCCACCTCCTTGATCCCCACCGGACGTGCCATCAAGCGGCGACTTCCACAAGCTCCAGGCCGGTGAGGTCGGCCAGGGCGCGCAGCTCGGGCAGCAGCCGGCCGGTGGCCAGCGCCCAGTGGTGGGCGACGCCGCTCGCGCTCCAGGCGTCGGTCCACTCCCCCGGGTCACAGCCGAAGTCGACGCGCGAGGTGGTGTTGCCGATCCGCAGCAGGGGGCCGCCGACCACCTCGCCCTCGGAGGCGACGATCCGGTAGCGGCCGTCCCGGGTCTGGCCGAGTCCCACCAGGGTGACCGGGCCGTGCCGGACGTCGAACTCGACGGACACGCCCCAGCCGCGCTTCCCGTGGTAGACGCCGAGGCCGCGCAGCAGCGGCTTGCGTTCGCTGATGGCCAGGTGGCCGGGCCCGTCGTGGCCCATCTCGACCACCGCGTCCCGGAAGTTGAGCGCCTGCAGCTCGGTGAAGGAACCGCCGGCGCCGAACCGGTCGCAGATCAGCATGGCCAGCGAGGTGCGCAGCTCGTACTCGCCGGCCGCCGGGACGCCGCGGGCGGTGAGCAGCGAGGAGCCGAGGATCATGCCCGCGCCCAGCTTCTCGTGGATCTCGCCGTCCAGTCCCCGGTGGTAGTACGCCAGCGAGTCCAGGTCGAAGTCGGCCACCAGCCGGTCCAGGCCGACGGCCACCCGGGCCGCCCAGGTCAGGTCCTCCTCGACGACGGAGTCGGCGAGCTCGAACACCTGGCGGGTCTCGGCCAGCTTCGCCTCGACCTCGTCGTCCTCGACCTGCTGGACGCGCACCCGCAGGTCGTCGAACTCCAGCACCTCCACATGGCCGCCGAGATTGCCGGTGACCATGGTGAGGTCGGTGGACACGTCGTACATCCCCGGGTAAAGGTGGCCCATCAGCCCGTGGCGCCCGTGGCGCAGCACGGACCGCACCCCGGCGGCCCGGATCCAGCGGCCGATGCGGTCCCAGGCCCGCTGGTCCTCCAGATACCCGGACACCGAGCGGAAGGGGACGCCGACCCGTTCGAAGGCGTTCGCCATCTCGGGCAGCGGACACGCGCCGCAGTAGGCGAGCCAGGCGCCGGTGTCGAAGGACGCGTGGTCCATGGCCTCGGTGGGCTGGAGGTTGATCAGCAGGACGGGGGCGCCGCTGCGCTGGGCGATGGGGACCAGCATGGTGGCGGTCATGTAGGTGGTGAGAAAGCCGACGATGAGGTCGCAGTCGGCGGCGCGGAGCTTCTCGGCGGCCACCGCGCCCTCCTGGGCGTCGGAGATGAAGCCCACGTCGACGACCTCGGCGTCGAACTCCCGCATGCGCTCGGTGACCCGCTCCGCGGAGCGGCGCAGCTGCGGCAGCAGGTCGGGGAACTGGGGCCAGTACGCCCCGAGTCCGCCCGCGACCAGCCCGATCTTCGGCTTGCGGGCGACGGCGGGGGTGCGTGCGTTCATGGCGGGTCCTTCGTGTCGTCGGTTCCTTGTCCGGTGGCGGCCGCGCCGCGGGTTCGGGGACCGCCCGGGGAGAGGCGGTCCCCGGGCCCGGGGCTACGCGAGGTGGAAGACCTCCGTCAGCGGCTTCATCGCCTCGTCCGGCTTCGCGCCGTCGAGCGCCTCGAAGAAGTCCGCCATCTCGGCCTGCCATCGCGCGTTGACGTCGGTCCCGTCCATGGCGGCCCGGGCCGCGGCGAAGTCCTCCGTCTCCAGGTAGCCGACCAGCAGTCCGTCCTCGCGCAGGAAGAGCGAGTAGTTGTGCCAGCCGGCGGCGGACAGGGCCTCGAGCATCTCGGGCCAGACGGCGGCGTGGCGCTCGCGGTACTCCGCGAGCCGGTCCTGGCGGACCTTCAGCAGGAAGCAGACGCGCTGCATGCCGGGCCGCCTCAGAAGTCGAAGTCGTCGATGTTGTTCTTGTCGAAGACGGTGGGCGGCCCGAGGATGACCTCGCCGTCCTTGCCGATCGTGTACTCGCCGAGCTTGCCGGCCTTGAACTTCTCGCCCTCCGCGCCGGTGATCTGCCCGGAGGCGAGCGCCGCCGCCGCGTACGAGCCGAGGTAGCCGAGCTTCTTCGGGTCCCACAGGGAGAACTGCTCGACGGTGCCGTCCTTGACGTACTTGCGCATCTGGTTGGGCGTGCCGAGGCCGTTGATCACGACCTTGCCCTTGTAGGAGGAGCCGCTGATGTAGCGGGCGGCCGCGGCGATGCCGACGGTGGTGGGCGAGATGATGCCCTTCAGGTCGGGGTAGGCCTTCAGCAGGCCCTGGGTCTCCTGGAAGGACTTCTGGTCGTCGTCGTCGCCGTAGGCGGTCTTGACCAGCTTCATGTTCTTGTACTTGGGCTTCTTCAGCTCGTCCTTCATGAACTCGATCCAGGTGTTCTGGTTGGTCGCGTTCTGGGTGGCCGAGAGAATGGCGATCTCGCCCTTGTAGTCGAGCTGTTCGGCGATGTGCTGGACCTGGCTGCGGCCGATCTCCTCGGAGCTGGCCTGGTTGATGAACAGCTGGCGGCAGTCCTTGGCCGTGTCCGAGTCGTAGGCCACGACCTTGATGTCCTTCTTCATGGCCTGCTTGAGGGGGCCGCACACCGCGTTGGGGTCGTTGGCGGCGATCAGGATGGCGTCCTGCCGCTGCTGGATGAGGGTGTTGATGTACGAGACCTGGGAGGAGGCGCTGGCGTCGGAGGGGCCGACCTCCTTGCCCTCGCCGCTGAACTCCTTGGCGGCGGCGATGCCCGCGTCGTCGACGATCTTCTCGTACGGGTTGTTGATCTGCTTGGGCAGGAAGGCGAGCTTGAGCCCCTTCTTCAGCGGGGCGCCGGGGTCGGCCTTGGCGTCCGTGGCCTTGGCGCCACCGCCGCTGTTGTGGTCGGAGTCCTTCTTGGTGGTGCCGCCGCATCCCGCGAGGGTGACGGCCAGGGCACAGGCCGTGGCGAGGGTCGCCGCGGCGCGGCGCCGGGAGGACGTGCGGAGGAACATGGGGAGACCTTTCGGGGAAGGGGGAGGTGGTGCGCCGGGGCGTCAGTTCGAGGAGGTGGCGGCGGCTCTGCGGTGGCGCCACTCGCCGACGGTGGAGATCAGGCGGGGGGTGAGGACGGACGCCACCAGCAGCAGCCCGGTGACGATCACCTGGACCTCGTTGGCCACGTCGTTGAGGGTCAGCAGGTTCTTCAGGACGCCGATGAGCAGCACTCCGGCGACCGCGCCGAAGAGGGTGCCCCTTCCGCCGTCGAAGTCGATGCCGCCGAGCAGGACGGAGGCGATGACCAGCATCTCGAAGCCCTGGCCGTTGTCGGCGCGGGCGCTGCCGTAGCGCAGGGTGAACACCACGCCCGCGAAGGCGGACACCAGCCCGGTGACGACGAACAGGGCGAGCTTGATACGCCCCACGCGGATGCCGGCGTAGTACGCGGCGTCCTCCTGGGCGCCGATGGCGAACAGCGACCGGCCCAGGCCCGTCGCGTGCAGCACCACCGCGGCGACGACGGCCAGCACGATGAACAGCGCCACGGGGTAGGTGATGAAGGTGCCGGGGACGGTGGTGGTGTCCACCGCCCACTTGGCGTAGTTCTCGGGGAAGTCGGTGATGGCGTTGGAACCGAGCACCACGGACGCGAGACCGCGGTAGAGGGCGAGGGTGCCGATGGTGACGGCCAGCGAGGGCAGTCCGACCTTGGTGACCAGCCAGCCGTTGAGCAGGCCGCCGGCCACGCCGACCAGCAGCACCACGGGCACGATCGTCTCGAAGGCCCAGCCGGAGTCCCACAGCTGCCCGGTGAGGGCGCTGCTCAGCCCCAGCATCGAGGCCACCGACAGATCCACCTGCCCGGCGACCACCAGCAGCGTCATGGGCAGCGCCATCAGCGCCACCTCGGCGATGTCGTTGAAGGCGAAGGCCAGGTTGTCGCGGCTCGCGAAGCCGTCGGTGGTGCCGAGGCCCGTGACGAAGACCGCCACCAGCAGCACGCCCACCGCGGTGTCCCAGCGCAGCCCCGTGCGCAGCAGCCTCATCGGGCGCTCCTCTTCCTCAGCGCGCGGGTCATGCGCACATTGACGATCCGGTCCACGCTGATCGCGGCCAGCAGCAGGGCGCCGGCGATGGCGTCCTCCCAGAAGGAGTCGACCTTCAGTACGGACAGGCTGCTGCCGATGGTGGTGAGCAGCAGGGCGCCCAGCGCCGCGCCCCACACCGTGCCGGTGCCGCCGACGATGGCGACGCCGCCGACCACGACCGCGCTGACCACGGTCAGCTCCCAGCCGTGCGCGTTGTCCGCGACGACGGTGCCGAAGCGGGCCAGCCACAGCGAGCCCGCGAAGCCGGCGACGGCGCCGGAGAAGACGTACGCGCCCAGCACCCGGCGGCGGATCGGCACCCCGGCCAGCCGGGCGGCCTCCGGGCTGGAGCCGATGGCGTACAGCTCCCGGCCGCTGCGGTAGGTGCGCAGGAAGTACGCGGTCGCGGCGAGCACGGCGAAGGAGATCAGCGGCAGATACGGGATGCCCAGCACGCTGCCGCTGCCGAGGTCCAGCACGGACTGCGGCACATCGGCGGCGTTGATCTGCTCGCCCTCGGCCCACCAGTAGTCGACGCCCTGGATGATGTAGAGCATCCCGAGGGTCACCACCAGCGCGGGCACCTTCCCGAAGCTGACGAGCGAGCCGCTGACCAGGCCGCAGGCCGCGCCGACCGCGATCCCCAGCAGGGCCACCAGCAGCGGGCCGTGGTCCGTGCCGGACGCGAACTTCCCGCAGGCGAAGGCGGAGAGCCCGACCACGGAGCCGACCGACAGGTCGATGTTGCGGGTGACCACGACCACGGACTGCCCGACGGCGAGCAGCACCAGGATCGCGGCGTTGAGCAGCAGGTCCTTGACGCCCTGGCCGTTGAGGAAGCGGGGCTCGGCGATCCAGGTGAAGAGCACCAGGAGCACCAGGGCGCCGGCGATGCTGATCTCGCGGGCGCGGAAAACGGTGTCGACCAGGGAGCGCGCCGAGCGGCCCGCCTCGGCCGGGGCCGTGGGCTTGTCGATGGTGGCCGTCATGCCGCGGCCCTCCCCTCGCCGGTACGGCCGGTCGCGGCGGCCATGACGGACTCCTCGGTGGCCTCGGCGCGCGGGAGCTCCGCGGCCAGCCGGCCCTCGTGCATCACCAGGACCCGGTCGGCCATGCCCAGCACCTCGGGCAGGTCGGAGGAGATCATCAGCACCGCGAGCCCCTCGGCGGCCAGGGACGAGAGCAGCCGGTGCACCTCGGCCTTGGTGCCGACGTCGATGCCGCGCGTCGGTTCGTCGACGATGAGCACCGCCGGGTCGGTGGCCAGCCACTTGGCGAGCACCACCTTCTGCTGGTTGCCGCCCGACAGCACACCGACCTGATCGCTCAGCCTGCCGTACTTGAGCTGCAGCCTGACGGCCCAGTCGGCGGCCCGGCCCCGCTCCAGGGCCCGCTTGACGAGCCCCTTGCCGCTGATCCGGTCAAGGCCGGTGAGCCCGATGTTCCGTTCGATGGACATCTCCATGACCAGCCCGCGCTGCCGCCGGTCCTCGGGTACGAGCGCGAGCCCGGCGGCCATCGCGGCGCTGGGCGAGCCGGGCCGCAGCGGCTTCCCGCCCACCCGCACCTCGCCGGCGTCCGCCCGGTCCACGCCGAACACGGCCTGGGCCACCTCGGTGCGCCCCGCGCCGACCAGCCCGGCCAGCGCGACGATCTCGCCGCGGCGCACGTCGAAGGACACATCCCGGAACACGCCCTCGCGGGTCAGCCGCCGCACGGACAGCGCCGTCTCGCCGACCCGGGTGTCCTGCTTGGGGTACAGCTCGTCCAGGTCCCGGCCCACCATGCGGCGCACCAGGTCGTCCTCGGTGAGGCCCGCCAGCGGCTCGGAGGCCACCCAGCGGCCGTCCCGCAGGGTGGTCACGCGCTGGCAGAGCCGGAAGATCTCCTCCAGCCGGTGCGAGATGAACAGCACCGCCGCGCCCTCGGCGCGCAGCGCCTCCACGACCGAGAACAGCCGGGCCGTCTCGCTGCCGGTGAGGGCGGCGGTCGGCTCGTCCATGATCAGCACCCGGGCGTCGAAGGAGAGGGCCTTGGCGATCTCCACGATCTGCTGGTCGGCGATGGACAGCCCGCGGGCGGGCCGGTCGGGGTCCAGGGCCACGCCGAGCCGCCCCATCAGCGCGGCCGTCGCGGCGCGCACCGCCTTGTGGTCGATCCGGCCGAGCCGCCGCCGGGGCTGGCGGCCCATGAAGATGTTCTCGGCGATCGACAGGTCGGGGAAGAGCGTGGGCTCCTGGTAGATGACGGCGATGCCCGCGTCGCGGGCGTCGGCGGGGCCGTGGAAGACCACCGGCGCGCCGTCGAGCAGCACCTGCCCGGAGTCGGGGCGGTGCACCCCGGCGAGCGTCTTGATGAGCGTGGACTTGCCGGCGCCGTTCTCGCCGGCGAGGGCGTGCGCCTCGCCGGGGAACAGCTCGAGGGAGACGTCCCGCAGGGCCCGGACGGCGCCGAAGGATTTGTTCACCCCCTCGAGGGCGAGGACCGGAACTCCGGTCGGAACAGCCTGACTCACGGTGTGGGGTCTCCTTGCTTCTGTGCAAGAGCGGCCTTCAGGCCGAGGAAAATGAAATGTTTCAAAGTCGGATTCCGGGAAGCTAGCCCGGCGATTTGCCACCGTCAAGGGGGTATGCACCGGGTACACCAAGTCGTTGTGGCCCCTCTTGACGCACCAGGACCGGTAGCCTTACGGTCCAGGCGCTTTGGGTTGAATCGTTTTTCGCGATCGAGGAGCACCGGCCGGAAGCCGCACCGCTTCTTGACGCGTGACCATCCACACGGTTAGCGTCGGTTGAATCGTTTCATAGCTGCTCGTTTCATAGGTGCCTCCGAGGAGACGTATGTCTGACCTTTCGGCCGTGAAGGCGGCCCTCAAGACCCAGGCCGTCGAGACGCCGTCGTGGGCGTACGGCAACTCCGGAACCCGCTTCAAGGTGTTCACCCAGCCCGGGGTCCCGCGCACCCCGCAGGAGAAGCTCGACGACGCCGCCCAGGTGCACGCCTTCACCGGCGTGGCCCCGACCGTCGCCCTGCACATCCCCTGGGACAAGGTGGACGACTACGCGGCGCTCGCCAAGTACGCCGAGGAGCGCGGGCTGAAACTCGGCGCGATCAACTCCAACGTGTTCCAGGACGACGACTACAAACTGGGCTCGGTCACCAACCCCGATCCCGAGATCCGCGGCAAGGCCCTCGCGCACCTTCTCGAATGCGTCGACATCATGGACGCGACCGGCTCCCGCGACCTCAAGCTCTGGTTCTCCGACGGCACCAACTACCCCGGCCAGGACGACATCGCCGCCCGCCAGGAGCGGCTCGCCGAGGCCCTGCAGGCCGTCTACGAGCGGCTCGGCGACGACCAGCGGATGCTGCTGGAGTACAAGTTCTTCGAGCCCGCCTTCTACACCACCGACGTCCCGGACTGGGGCACGGCCTACGCCCACTGCCTCAAGCTCGGCCCCAAGGCCCAGGTCTGCGTGGACACCGGCCACCACGCGCCCGGCACGAACATCGAGTTCATCGTCGCGCTGCTGCTGCGGGAGGGGAGGCTCGGCGCGTTCGACTTCAACTCCCGCTTCTACGCCGACGACGACCTCATGGTCGGCGCGGCGGACCCCTTCCAGCTCTTCCGGATCATGTACGAGGTGGTCCGCGGCGGCGGCCTGGACTCGGGCGTCGCGTTCATGCTGGACCAGTGCCACAACATCGAGCCGAAGATCCCGGCGATCATCCGCTCGGTCATGAACGTCCAGGAGGCGACGGCGAAGGCGCTCCTGGTGGACCGTGACGCGCTGGCCGCCGCGCAGGCCTCGGGCGATGTCCTCGGCGCCAACGCGGTCCTCATGGACGCGTACAACACCGACGTACGGCCGCTCCTCGCCGAGGTCCGGGAGGAGTTGGAGATCGACCCCGACCCGATGGCGGCGTACCGGGCCTCCGGGTGGGCGGAGAAGATCGTGGCCGAGCGAGTGGGCGGCACGCAGGCGGGCTGGGGCGCGTAGCGCCTCCGGCGGGGTGCCGCGCCTTTGCCGCCGCTCCGCCGCGCGGCGCGGGCCTGGCCCCGGCCCCCGCCCGGCGCGGGGCTCCGCCCCGGCGGCCCCGGGAACGGGTGTCCGCGAACACCGGCCGACTTCACCACCACACACAGAGGGAAGAACATGACCGCAGAACCGCACCCCGAAGCGGCCGCCCTGCTCCAGCGCTCGCACCGCCTCGGAGCCGATCCCCGGAACACCAACTACGCGGGCGGGAACACCTCCGCCAAGGGGACCGCGACCGACCCGGTCACCGGGCAGGACGTCGAGCTGATGTGGGTCAAGGGCTCCGGGGGCGACCTGGGGACCCTGACCGAGGCGGGTCTCGCCGCGCTGCGGCTGGACCGCTTGCGGGCGCTGACCGAGGTCTACCCGGGGGTGGAGCGCGAGGACGAGATGGTCGCCGCGTTCGACTTCTGCCTGCACGGCAAGGGCGGCGCCGCGCCGTCCATCGACACCGCCATGCACGGCCTGGTCGACGCCGCCCATGTCGACCACCTGCACCCCGACTCCGGCATCGCGCTCGCGTGCGCCGCCGACGGCGAGGCGCTCACCAAGGAGTGTTTCGGCAACCAGGTCGTGTGGGTCCCGTGGCGCCGCCCCGGGTTCCAGCTCGGCCTGGACATCGCCGCCATCAAGAAGGCCAACCCCGAGGCGATCGGCTGCGTCCTCGGCGGCCACGGCATCACCGCCTGGGGCGACACCTCCGAGGCGTGCGAGGCCAACTCCCTGCGCATCATCCGCACGGCCGAGCGGTTCCTCTCCGAGCGCGGCAAGGCGGACCCCTTCGGCCCGGTCCTCCCGGGCTACGAGCCGCTCCCCGAGGCCGAACGCCGGGCCCGCGCCGCCGCCCTGGCCCCCGTCCTGCGGGGGCTCGCCTCCACGGACCGCCCGCAGGTGGGCCACTACAACGACTCCGGCGCCGTCCTCGACTTCGTCTCCCGCGCCGAACACCCGCGCCTGGCGGCGCTCGGCACCTCCTGCCCGGACCACTTCCTGCGCACCAAGGTCCGCCCGCTGGTCCTCGACCTCCCGCCCACGGCGCCCCTCGACGAGGCGATCGGCCGGCTCAGGGAGCTGCACACCGAATACCGCGCGGACTACCGGGCGTACTACGAGCGGCACGCCACCCCCGACTCCCCCGCGATGCGCGGCGCCGACCCGGCGATCGTGCTCGTCCCGGGCGTGGGGATGTTCAGCTACGGCAAGGACAAGCAGACGGCCCGGGTGGCGGGCGAGTTCTACGTCAACGCGATCAATGTGATGCGCGGCGCCGAGGCCGTGTCCAGGTACTCCCCCATCGAGGAGTCGGAGAAGTTCCGCATCGAGTACTGGGCGCTGGAGGAGGCCAAGCTCCAGCGGATGCCGAAGCCCAAGCCGCTGGCGAGCCGCGTCGCGCTGGTCACGGGCGCCGGTTCGGGCATCGGCAGGGCGATCGCGCACCGTCTGGTGGCCGAGGGCGCCTGCGTCGTGGTGGCGGACATCAACGCGGAGAACGCCGAGGCGGTGGCCGCCGACCTGGGCGGCCCGGACAAGGCCACCGCCGTCACCGTGGACATCACCTCGGAAGACGAGATCAAAGCGGCCTTCCAAGAGGCCCTGTTGGCCTTCGGCGGCGTGGACCTCCTGGTCAACAACGCGGGGATCTCCATCTCCAAACCCCTCCTCGAAACCACCGCCAAGGACTGGGACCTCCAGCACGACATCATGGCGCGCGGCAGCTTCCTGGCCTCCCGCGAGGCGGCCCGCATCATGATCGACCAGAACATGGGCGGCGACGTGGTCTACATCGCCTCCAAGAACTCGGTGTTCGCGGGCCCGAACAACATCGCGTACTCCGCCACCAAGGCCGACCAGGCCCACCAGGTGCGCCTCCTCGCCGCCGAGTTGGGCGGTCACGGCATCCGGGTCAACGGTGTGAACCCCGACGGGGTCGTCCGGGGCTCGGGGATCTTCGCGGGCGGCTGGGGCGCGCAGCGGGCGGCCACCTACGGCGTCCCCGAAGAGGAACTGGGCAAGTTCTACGCCCAGCGCACGCTCCTGAAGCGGGAGGTGCTGCCGGAGCACGTGGCGAACGCGGTCTTCGCGCTGACCGGCGGCGACCTGACGCACACCACCGGTCTGCATGTGCCGGTCGACGCGGGGGTCGCGGCGGCCTTCCTGCGCTGACCCGCACATGAGGGGGCGGGGTGCGGGGGTGGCGCCCCGCCCCCGCACCCCGCCCCCGCCCTGGCTCCGGCGCCCTGCCCCCGCTCCCGCCCCCGCCCTGGCCCCCGCCCCGCGCACAGCAACCACACCACGAGGTCCCACCGTGCCCCCAACACCGTCACCCCAGTGCTTCGCCGCCGTAGACCTGGGCGCGTCGAGCGGCCGCGTCATGGTCGGCACGGTCGCCCCCGGCACCCTCGAACTCCAGGAGGTGCACCGCTTCCCCAACCGCCCGGTCCGCGTGGCCGGCACCCTGCACTGGGACATCCTCGCCCTCTACCAGGGCGTCCTGGACGGCCTGCGCACCGCGGCGGAAGCCGTGCGGGCCAAGGGCAACCGCCTCGCCGGCATCGGCATCGACACCTGGGCCGTGGACTACGGCCTCCTGGGCGAAGACGGCACACTGCTCGGCAACCCGGTCCACTATCGCGACAGCCGCACCGACGGCACCGCGGAGAAGGTCGCGGCCGTCCTCGCGCCCCGGGACCTGTACGCGGCCACCGGCCTCCAGCACCTCCCGTTCAACACGATCTACCAACTCACCGCCGCCCAGGACAGCCCGGCCCTGGGCGCCGCCCGGCGCCTCCTGCTCATCCCGGACCTGGTCTCGTACTGGCTGACGGGCGAGGCCGGTACCGAGCTGACCAACGCCTCCACCACCCAGCTGATCGACCCGCGCACCCGCACCTGGTCCCGCACGGTCGCCGACGCGCTCGGCATCGACCTGTCGCTGTTCCCGCCCCTGCGCCACCCCGGCGACCCGGCGGGCACACTGTGCGAAGAATCGATGGCCGCGACCGGGATCGAGGAGCCCGTGCCCGTCACCGCCGTGGGCTCCCACGACACCGCCTCGGCCGTCGTCGGCGTCCCCGCCACCTCGCCCGACTTCGCGTACATCGCCACCGGCACCTGGTCCCTGGCCGGTCTCGAGCTCGACTCCCCGGTCCTCACCGAGGCGAGCCGCCGGGCCAACTTCACCAACGAGCTGGGCGTGGACGGCACGGTCCGCTATCTGCGCAACATCATGGGCCTGTGGATGCTCCAGGAGTGCCTGCGCACCTGGGAGGCCCAAGGCCGGCCCCAGGACCTGCGGACACTTCTGGACGAGGCGGCCCGGTGCGCCCCCCTCCGCTCGGTGGTGGACGCCGGGGCGCCGGAGTTCATCGCCCCGGACCGGATGCCCGACCGCATCGCGGAGGCCTGCCGCCGCGCCGGCCGGCCGGTCCCCCGCACGCCCGCCGAGACCACCCGCTGCGTGCTGGACTCCCTCGCCCTCGCGCACCGGCGCGCGATCGAGGACGCCCAGCGCCTCTCCGGCCGTACGGTCCGCACCGTGCACATCGTCGGGGGCGGCGCGCACAACGAGCTGCTGTGCCGGCTGACCGCCGACGCCTGCGGGCTGCCGGTGCTCGCGGGCCCGGCGGAGGCCACGGCGCTCGGCAACGTCCTGGTCCAGGCCCGGACCGCGGGCGTGCTCACCGGTGGCCTCACCGACCTGCGGGAGCTGCTTCACAGCACCCAGCCGCTGAGGCAGTATGAGCCGTCGGGTGATCAAGCAGCGTGGTCCCGGGCGGCCGCCCTCGTGGAGGGCGGGCGCGCCGAGGGCCAGGAGGAGGAACCGTGCGCGTAGCGCTCTTCATCACCTGCGTCAACGACACGCTGTATCCCCGCACCGGCCGGGCCGTCGTCACCCTGCTGGAGCGGCTGGGCGTCGAGGTCGGTTTCCCGCCGGAGCAGAGCTGCTGCGGCCAGCCGCACTTCAACACCGGCTACCGCCATGAGACGGAGCCCCTGGTCCGCCGCTACGCCGCCGCGTTCCAGGACTACGACTACGTGGTCACCCCCTCGGGCTCGTGCGCCGCCATGGTGCGCGACAACTACCCGAGGATCGGCGCGAGGGCCGCCGCCGAGGGCCGGGGCCAGCAGCTCACCGAGCTCGCCGCCGCGGCGGTCCCCAAGACCTACGAGCTGACCGAGTTCCTCACCGATGTGCTCAAGGTGACCGATGTGGGCGCGTACTACCCGCACACCGTGACCTACCACCCCACCTGCCACGGGCTGCGGATGCTGCGCCTGGGCGACCGGCCGCGCAGGCTGCTGGCGGCCGTCAAGGGGCTCGAGCTGCTGGAGCTGCCGGGCGCTGAGGAGTGCTGTGGCTTCGGCGGCACGTTCGCCGTGAAGAACGCCGCCGTCTCGGCCGCGATGGGCGCCGACAAGGCGCGCAACATCACCGCGACCGGGGCCGAGACGGTGTGCACGGTCGACAACTCGTGCCAGATGCACATCGGCGGGACACTCGCCCGCCAGGGCTCGACCGTCCGCCCGGTCCACATCGCCGAGATCCTGGCGAGCACGGAAGGAGACGTCTGGTGACCGGCACCTATCTGGGCATGCCCGCGTTCCCCGAGGCGGCCGCCGTCTCGACGAAGAACACCCGGCTGCGCGCCAATCTGCGCCACGCCACCCACACGATCCGCGCCAAGCGCGCCGCGGCGGTCGCCGAGCTGGCGGACTGGGAGCGGCTGCGCGCCGCGGGCGCGGCGATCAAGGACCGTACGCTGCGCCACCTGGACCACTACCTGGAGCGGCTGGAGAGCGCCGTGACGGCGGCGGGCGGCCAGGTGCACTGGGCGGCGGACGCGGAGGACGCCAACCGGATCGTCACCGAGCTGGTCCGGGCCACCGGCGAGCGCGAGGTGGTCAAGGTCAAGTCGATGGCCACGCAGGAGATCGGCCTGAACGACGCGCTCGCCGAGGCGGGCATCCGCGCGTACGAGACCGATCTGGCCGAGCTGATCGTGCAGCTCGGCGACGACCTGCCGTCGCACATCCTGGTGCCCGCGATCCACCGCAACCGCACCGAGATCCGCGACATCTTCACGCACCGGATGGCCCGCTGGGGCCGCCCCGCCCCGGAGGGGCTGACGGACGCCCCGGCCGACCTGGCGGAGGCGGCCCGGCTGCATCTGCGCGAGAAGTTCCTGAACGCCAAGGTGGGCATCTCGGGCGCCAACTTCATGGTGGCCGAGACCGGCACGCTGGTGGTCGTGGAGTCGGAGGGCAACGGCCGGATGTGCCTGACCCTCCCCGAGACGCTGATCTCCGTGGTGGGCATCGAGAAGGTGGTGCCGACGTGGCGGGACCTGGAGGTGTTCCTCCAGCTCCTCCCCCGCTCCTCGACGGCGGAGCGGATGAACCCGTACACCTCCACCTGGACCGGCACCACCGACGGCGACGGCCCGCGCGTCTTCCACCTGGTCCTGCTCGACAACGGGCGGACCGACACCCTCGCGGACACCGTGGGGCGCCAGGCGCTGCGCTGCATCCGCTGCTCGGCGTGTCTCAATGTGTGCCCGGTGTACGAGCGGGCGGGCGGCCATGCGTACGGGTCGGCATACCCGGGGCCGATCGGGGCGATCCTCACCCCGCAGCTGCGCGGCACGCAGAGCGAGCTGGACGCCTCGCTGCCGTACGCCTCGTCGCTGTGCGGGGCGTGCTACGAGGTGTGTCCGGTCGCGATCGACATCCCGGAGGTCCTGGTCCATCTGCGCGAGCGGGTGGTCGAGGGCGGCCCGGCGTCGGTGCGCGGGACCCGGGCCGTGATCAAGCCCGCCAAGGGGCACGCGGCGGAGCGCGCCGTGATGCGGGCGGCGCGCTGGGCCCTGGACCACCCGGGGGTGCTGCGCGCCGGGCAGCGGCTCGCCTCCCGGACCCGCCGCTTCCATCCGCGCCGGCTGCCGGGGCCGGGGCGGGCGTGGACGGACACCCGGGACCTGCCGGCCGTGCCCGCCGAGCCGTTCCGGGACTGGTGGCAGAGAACACACGGCGACGGGAACCGGAGCGAGGGGAAGAACACGACGTGAGCAGCCGAGACCTGGTGCTGGCCCGCGTCCGCCGCGCGCTGGCGGACGTGCCCCGCACCGAGCGCCCCTCCGACGCCCCCGTGGACCGCGACTACCTGCGGGCCCACGGGGACCGGACCACCGAGCAGACCGTGGATCTGCTCGCGGAGAACCTCGCGGACTACCGGGCGATCGTCCACCGCACGGACGCGGCCGGGCTGCCGGCCCTGATCGCCCGGCTGTTGGCGGGGCGCGGCGCGACGAGCGTGGTCGTGCCGCCGGGGCTGCCCGCCGAGTGGCTGTCGGCCACGGACCCGGCGGAGGTGGCGCGGATCCCGGACACCCCGGAGCTGACCCCGCACGACCTGGACGCGGTCTCCAGCGTTGTCACGGGCTGCGCGGTGGCCACGGCCGAGACGGGGACCGTCGTACTGGACGCGGGGCCGGACCAGGGGCGCCGGCGCATCACGTTGGTGCCCGACCACCACATCTGTGTCATCAAGGTCCCCGAGCAGGTGGTGGACTCCGTGCCGCAGGCCCTGGAACGGCTGGCCCCGGAGCGCCCGCTGACCTGGATCTCCGGCCCGTCGGCGACCAGCGACATCGAACTGGACCGGGTGGAGGGCGTACACGGCCCGCGAACGCTGGAAGTCGTGCTGGTGGAGGGGTGACGGACGTGCTGGTGGAGGGGTGACGGCGGCCGTCCAGGGCCGTGCCCCGGATGCGTTCTTGCTCACATACCAGCGGTAACAGCGCACTTGAACGGTTTGCACCGGTGCCGATGTCAGTGGCTGCCCGTACTCTTATTCCCATGCGTCCGACTCCTACTCACCCCGAAACCGCTTTACTCACCATCTCCACCGACCAGGCGAACGAGGCCATCCGCGTGTTCTTGCGCGCGCGGGCCGGCCGGGCGCTGCGCCCGCAGGAGCGGGCCGAATACGGTCGGCTGCTGAAGGTCTACACCAGGGCGCTGCGGGGAGAGGTCGAGCAGGCGGCGTGAGCCGTCGCAGCGCGCCCGGAGGGCGTGTCGTGGGTCACGCGGTGCGCTTGTGGCCTGAAGCACCCCCTTGTGATGGAGTGTCACCGTCCATAGGTTGTGGACTCGTTGTGCGCCCTGCCGCTTGACGCGGGGGTGGAGCGGCAGGGCGCCAACCTCATCTCGGGGATCATCGGGGGATCTTGGGGGGCGGACCACGCCATGCGCACAGTGGGAAGAGCCGTGCTCGGAGTCACGGCCGTCGCGGTCGTGGGTGTCGCGGGCCTCGGCGCGTACAACCTGTACACCGGGCTCACCGGCGGCGACCGGGGGCCGGGGCACGACGGCCCGGTCAGCGCGTCCGAAGTGCGGGAGACCGCACGGGACTTCCTCGCCGCCTGGGCGGAAAAGAACGACGTGAGGGCCTCGCAACTCACCAACGACGCCGCGTCGGCCGTGGCCGCGCTGAGCGGCTACCGCCACGACGGCCATGTGGCGAAGCTGACGCTCAAGGCGGGCCGGGCGCAGGGGACCCGGGTGCCGTTCGACGTCACGGCCGACATCTCCTACGAGGGCACCCGCGCCAGCTGGAGCTACGCCTCCGAGCTGTCGGTGGTGCGGGGCAGGACGACGGGCAGACCGCTGGTCGACTGGACGCCCTCCGTGCTGCACCCCGAGCTGAGCGCCGACCGCCCGGCGCTGCGGACGGGCCTCGCCGCCCCGCCGTCGGTCCGGGTGGTGGACCGCGACGGCAAGGAGCTGACGAAGGAGCGCTATCCCTCGCTCGGCCCGGTGCTGGCCGAACTCCGCAAGCGGTACGCCGCCGCCTCGGGCACCGGGGGCCGGATCGAGGTGTGGGCGGCCGGGGTGGACGACACGCCCGCGAAGACCCTGCACGTGGTGGCCAAGGGCAGGCCGGGCACCGTGCACACCACGCTCGACGCGCGGGTGCAGAGCCGCGCCGAGGAGGCGGTCGCGCGGCGCTCGGGGGCCTCGGTGGTGGCGCTCAAGCCCAGCACGGGCGAGGTACTGGCCGTGGCCAACTCCGACCGGACGGAGTTCAATCCGGCCTTCCAGGGGGCCACCGCGCCCGGCTCCACGTTCAAGATCATCACCGCGGCGGCGCTGCTGGAGTCCGGCAAGGTGACCCCCGGCCGTCCGGTGCCCTGCCCCAAAACGATCTCGTACCAGCAGGGCATGACCTTCCACAACGTCGAGGACAGCGAGAACCCGGCCGCCACGTTCGCGCAGGACTTCGCGGCCTCCTGCAACACCGCCTTCGTGTCGCTGGCCGGCGATCTGTCCGACAGCGCCGTCGCCGACGAGGCGCGGGCGGTGTTCGGGATCGGGCTCACCTGGCACGTGGGGGTGGAGACCTTCGACGGCTCGGTGCCCACGGGTGGCGGGGACGACAAGGCCGCCGCGCTGATCGGGCAGGGCAGGGTGCAGATGAACCCGCTCACCGTGGCCTCGGTGGCGGCCACCGCCCAGACCGGCACCTTCCGGCAGCCCGTCATCGTGCCCCGGTCCCTGATCCGGGGGGAGCAGGCGAAGACGGAGCGCGGGCTGAGCCCGTCGGCCGTCCGGCAGTTGAGGAGCATGATGCGGCTCACCGCCACCAGCGGCACGGCGGCGCGCGCGATGTCCGGGCTCAGCGGGGACATCGGCGCGAAGACGGGCTCGGCGGAGATCGACGGACAGCAGACCACGAACGCCTGGTTCACGGCCTACCGGAACGACATCGCGGCGGCCGCCGTGGTCGTCGGGGGCGGCCACGGCGGCGACACGGCGGGGCCGGTCGTCAGGGACGTGCTCACGGCCCACGGCTAGGGTCTTTCGTTTGGATCAGGCCGGGCACGCACCCGGGCGCCCGGCCGGAGTGGCGCTTCGTGCGAGGGTTGCGCGAAGGAGTTGCCCAAGGGGGGCGCGCACTCTAGGGTGGCGCGGCGTCATACGGGCCGCATCACCGAGCACGGAGGACCCGGCGTGAAACGCACGTCCCGCGACATCCGCACCGCGAACCGCTACGACGTGTTGCGCCACATCATCGCCGAATCCCCCGTCTCCCGGCAGCAGCTGGCCGCCGCGACCGGGCTGAGCCTGGCCACCGTCGCCACCCTGGTGGGCGAGCTGCTGGACTTCGGCATGCTGGTGGAGGGCGGCTACGAGGACTCCGACGGCGGCCGGCCGCGTGGACTGGTCGCCGTCAACCCCACCGGCGGCGCGCTGATCGGCGTGGACGTGGCCGAGACATACATCCACGTCGAGCTGTTCGACCTGGCGCTGACCGTGCTGGCCCGCGCCGACGAAGAGCTGCGCCCCGGCGAGCGGGACGCGGCGCGGGTGGTGGCGCGCATCGCCGCCGGCGTGGCCGATGTGGTGGCGCGGTCGGCCGTGGCGCCGGAGCGGGTACTGGGCGTCGGGGTCAGCATGCCCGGACAGGTGGACCGGGAGGGCGGGGTGTCCGTCTACGCCGCCAACTGGAACTGGCACGACGTTCCGCTGCTGGGCCTGCTGGCCGAACACCTCCCCCACCCGCTCCACCTCGACAACCCGCTGCGCGCCACCACCGTCGCCGAGCAGTGGTTCGGCGCGGCGCGCGGACGCGACGACGCGATCGTGGTCAACCTGGGGACGGGGGTGGGGGCGGGGCTCGCACTGGGCGGCACGCTGCACCGGGGGGCGACCAACAGCGCCGGCGAGTGGGGGCACACCACCCTCGTGCTGGACGGGCGGCCGTGTCACTGCGGCAACCAGGGCTGTGTGGAGACGTATGTCGGCGCCCCGGGCATCATGCGGAACCTCCGGGAGCTGAGCCCCGACAGCCCCCTGCTGCACCCGGACGACCAGACCGCCACCATCGAGGCGCTCGGCCGGGCGCTGGCCGACGGCGATCCGGTGGCCGTGCGGGTGGTCCGCGAGACCGCCCGCTATCTCGGCGCGGCCCTGGCCGACCTGGTCAATCTGCTCAACCCGGAGGTGATCGTGCTCAGCAGCTGGGTGGCGACCGCGCTGGGCGAGCCGCTGGTGGCGGAGGTGCGGGAGGCGGTGGCGCGGCGCGCGCTGCGCCGCCCCTTCGCGAGCGTCGAGATCGTGCTGTGCCCGATCCCGTCCAACCCGGTGAGCCTGGGGGCCGCGACGTTCGCCCTGGAGGGCTCGCTGGCGGCCATGAGAGCGAAGCAGCACCGGGGCTAGCGAGCGGACCTGCGAGGAGCCCGGCGAGCGGACCTGGCGAGCGGCGCCGGCGAGCGGGCCTGGCGAGGGCGTCCCGGCAAGCCGCCACGGCAAACGCTTGCCACGGACTTCGCGCCGACTTCGTCCAACCCCTTGAAAAAGTCTCTCGCCGCTCGTTAACGTCCCGTGCTGGCGGCCCGGGCCCAAGCGCCCGGGCCGACGCGCGCCCGGGCCGCTCCGGCCCGGGCCGGCCCGATCGTCGTCCCCCTCCATCGCCGACCGAGGAGACCGATGAGCACCACCACCCCCGACACCCCACTCCCCTACTACGAGGACGTGTCCCCGGGAAGCGGTGGGCTGCCGCCCCGCGCCTGGACCGCCGGGTCCGACGCCGCGCGGCTGAGCCTGGGCGGCGACTGGGCCTTCCGGCTGTCGCCGACCGCCACCGCCGAGGACGAGTCGTTCGCCCGCCCCGACTACGACACCACCGGCTGGGACACGGTCGCCGTGCCGGGCCACTGGGTGCTCCAGGGCCACGGCGCCCCCATCTACACCAATGTGCTGTACCCGTTCCCGGTGGACCCGCCCCGGGTGCCCACCGAGAACCCGACCGGCGACCACCGCCGCGTCTTCGACCTGCCCGGGGACTGGCCCGCCGACGGGGACGCCGTGCTGCGCTTCGAGGGCGTGGAGTCCTGCGCCCGGGTCTGGCTCAACGGGCAGGAGCTGGGCGTCTTCAAGGGCAGCCGGCTGCCGCACGAGTTCGCGGTGGGCGAGCTGCTGCGGCCGCGCGGCAATGTGCTGGCCGTACGCGTGCACCAGTGGTCCTCCGGCAGCTACCTGGAGGACCAGGACCAGTGGTGGCTGCCGGGGATCTTCCGCGAGGTGACCCTGTCGCACCGGCCCGCGGACGCGGTCGGCGACTTCTTCGTGCACGCCTCGTACGACCACGCCTCGGGCGAGGGCACCCTGCGGGTCGACGCCGAGCCGGGCGGCCGGGTCACCGTGCCCGAGCTGGGCCTCGACCTGGCCACCGGGGAGAGCGCCACCGTGGCCGTCGAGCCGTGGACGGCCGAGACCCCGCGCCTGTACGAGGCCACGCTCGCCACCGGCGGCGAACGGGTGCCGCTGCGGGTGGGCTTCCGTACGGTCGTCGTCGAGGACGGCGTGATCAAGGTCAACGGGAAGCGGGTGCTGTTCCGGGGGGTCAACCGGCACGAGTTCCACCCCGAGGCCGGGCGCGCGCTCGACCTGGAGACCATGCGCGAGGACCTGGTCCTGATGAAGCGCCACAACATCAACGCCGTACGCACCAGCCACTACCCGCCGCACCCCGCCTTCCTCGACCTCTGCGACGAGCTGGGCCTGTGGGTGATCGACGAGTGCGACCTGGAGACCCACGGCTTCGTGGACCTCGGCTGGCGCGGCAACCCGGTCGACGACGACCGCTGGACCCCGGCGCTGGTGGACCGGGCCCGCCGGATGGTCGAGCGCGACAAGAACCACGCCTCGGTGGTGATGTGGTCGCTGGGCAACGAGTGCGGCACCGGCCGGGGGCTGACCGCAATGGCGGAGTGGATCCGCGAGCGCGACCCCTCCCGCGTGATCCACTACGAGGGCGACATGTCCTGCGCCGACACGGACGTCTACTCGCGGATGTACGCCCCGCACGAGGAGGTCGAGCAGATCGGCCGGCGCGCCGAGGCCCCCTCGGCGGACGCCGAACTGGACGCGGGGCGCCGCGCGCTCCCCTTCATCCTGTGCGAGTACGCGCACGCCATGGGCAACGGGCCGGGCGGACTGAGCGAGTACCAGCGGCTGTTCGAGGCGCACGAGCGCTGCCAGGGCGGCTTCGTGTGGGAGTGGATCGACCACGGCATCGCGAAGCGCACCCCCGGGGGCGAGCTGTTCTACGGCTACGGCGGGGACTTCGGCGAGGAGCTGCACGACGGCAACTTCGTCTGCGACGGCCTGCTCTTCCCCGACCGCACCCCGTCCCCGGGGCTGGTCGAGTACAAGAAGGTCATCGAGCCGGTCCGGATCGAGGGCGACGGCGCGGCGGGCACGGTCCGCGTCACCAACACCCACGACTTCGCCGGCCTGTCCCATCTCGCCTTCTCCTGGGTGTACGAGGCCGAGGGCGTGGAGGTGGACGGGGGCGAGCTGGCGGTCCCTCCGCTGGGTCCGGGCGAGTTCGCCGAGGTCAAGCTGGCCGGCCGGCCCGCGACGGACGCCACCGGCGAGGCGCTGTGGACCGTACGGGCGCGGCTCGCGGCCGACACCGCGTGGGCCCCGGCGGGCCACGAGGTGGCGTGGGGTCAGTTCCCGGCCGCGCCCGCCACGCAGGCCACCGCCGCCACGCAGGCCCCGGCCGCAGCGCAGGCCCCGGCCGCCACGGGAGCCGCCGCCGTCGCGCCGCGCCGCGAGGGCGACACGATCGTGCTGGGCCCGGGGGTCTTCGACCCGGCGAGCGGCGCGCTGGTCTCCCTCGGGGGGCTCGAGGTCACCGGCCCCCGGCTCGACGTCTGGCGCGCGCCCACCGACAACGACAACGGCGCGTCCTGGCAGCCCGACGAGCGCTACGGCCTGATCTGGCGCGCGCTCGGCCTGCACCGCCTGCGGCACCGCGTCGACGCGGTGGAGACGGCGGACGACGCCCTGACCGTCCGCACCCGGGTCGCCCCGGCGGCCACCGATGTCGGCCTGGTGGCCGTCTACCGCTGGACCGCCGACGCCGCCGACGAGGACCGGCTGCGGCTGGCCGTCTCCGTCACCCCCCACGGCGAGTGGACCTGCCCGCTGCCGCGCCTGGGCGTGCGGCTCGGGGTCCCCGCGGCGCTGGGCCGGGCCGAGTGGTTCGGCGGCGGCCCCGGCGAGGCGTACCCCGACACCCGGGCCGCCTCCCGGATCGGCCGGTGGGCGCTGACGGTCGACGCCCTGCAGACGCCGTACGTCCGGCCGCAGGAGAACGGGGCCCGGGCGGACGTCCGGTGGGCGCGGCTGACCGGTGAGGACGGGACCGGGATCGCGGTGGAGGGGGCGCCGCCGTTCTGGTTCACGGCGCGCCGGTGGACCACGGAGCAGCTGGACGCGGCCGAGCACACCCCGGACCTGTCCGCCTCGGCGGACACGGTGTGGGTGAACCTCGACCACGGGCAGCAGGGCATCGGCAGCCAGTCGTGCGGCCCCGGGGTGCTGCCGTCGTACCGCCTGGACGCGGCGCCCGCCGAGTTCTCGTTCACGTTCTCGCGGATCTGAGTGGCGGAGGGCGCGCGGGTCATGGCCCGCGCGCCCTTCGTGGTGTCGTCCCGCTTACGCCGCCCTGCGCCGCAGCGCCTCGAGCGCCTTGTCGGCGTGCACGCTCATCCGGAACTCGCTCTTGACGACCTCCAGCACCCGGCGGTCGGTGTCGATCACGAAGGTGACCCGCTTGGTGGGGACGGCCGCGATGCCGCGCTTGACGCCGAACCGCTCCCGTACGGTCCCCTCCGGGTCGGACAGCAGCGGATAGCCGAAGGAGTGGGTACGGGCGAACTCCGCCTGCTTGTCGACCGAGTCGGCGCTGACGCCGACCGGCTGGGCCCCCAGCGCCGTGAACTCCCCCGCGATGTCCCGGAAGTGGCAGGCCTCCTTCGTGCAGCCGGGTGTGAAGGCCGCGGGATAGAAGAACAGCACCACCGGGCCGTTCTCGAGCAGTCCGCTCAGCGTGCGGGCGGCGCCGTTCTCGTCCGGCAGTTCGAAGTCCTCGACGACATCACCGATATCCATGGAGCGAGGCTACTCGGCGGCCCCGGCTCACTCGCCCGGGGTCGCCGCACCGTCCAGCGCGGCCCGCAGCGCCGCGACGCGCCGCTGGTCGGTGCGGACCCGGTGCAGGTCGAAGTGGCGCAGCGGGGGGCGGCGTTCGGCGGTGAGGGAGGCGCGCAGCGGGGCCGCGGCGGACGCGGGGAGGCTGCCGCCGCCGAGGTCGCGCAGCAGGTCGAGGGCCGGCTCGGGCCGGCCGAGGGAGTCGACGGCCACGAGCAGCGCCTCGGCCAGCTCCTCGCGGTCGATCAGCCCCTCGGGCCCCACGGCTCCGGGGATCGCCGTCAGGGCGCGCGCGGCGGGCAGGAAAGTGGCCGGGGACTCCAGCAGCGGCGCGATCCGCTCGGCCAGGGGGGCGGCGGAGGCGCCCAGCCGGCCGGCCAGGCGGGCGGCCGAGGCCCGGGTCCGCGCGTCCCGGCTCTCCAGCCCCCGGGAGAGGACCGGGATCAGCTCGTCCGTCGCCGATTCACCGGCGATCGCCCGGACGGCGGAGGCGGCGGCCAGGCAGTCGCCCAGGTCCCAGCCGACGCGTTCCCCCTCCTCGGGCTCCAGCAGTTCGCGCAGGCGGGGCAGCAGCGGCTCCCCGGCCGGGCCGAGCCGCCCGGCGCGGCCCACCGCGGCGCGTCGGCTGTAGAGGATGTCGTCGAGACCGGGGCGGAGCGCCTCGATGAGCTGCCCGGTGTCGCCGGTGAGCCGGTGCAGGGCCTCGGCGGTGGGCATGCGGTCGTGGACGGAGGCGCCCTCGGCGGCCTCGCGCAGCCGGTCCGCCGCCTCGGCGGCGGCCTCGGTGCCGGCCGCGACGGCGGCCACCGCGCCCGGGGCGTGCTGCCGCTCCTTGGCCAGCAGGGAGTACAGCTCGGGGAGGGCGGGGGCCGCCCGCGGTCCCCAGGAGGCCAGCAGGGTGCACAGGTGCCGGGGCGCGCTGTAGTTCCGGCGGTCCGGATGGCGGATCAGGTCGCGGGCGGCGTCGAGGAGTCGCGGGTCGAAGGGCAGCGACGGCTCGTCGCGGGGGCTCCAGGGCGAGATGCCGACGGCGGCTTCCAGGGCCTCCTTGCGGCGCGGCAGATCGCGGGCGAGCAGCGGCACGGCCCTGGGGTCGCCGAGGTCGACGAGCGCCGCGAGGGCGTTGTCGGCCACTTCCTCGGCGTCCTCGGCGTCGAACGTGTCCTCCGCCGCGGCGACCCGCTCGCCCGAGGCATGGATCAGCAGCGCGTCGGCGGCGGGCCGGCCCTCGTCCCCGAGGCGCCGCAGCTGGCCGACGGCCTGTCCGGCCACGACCAGGTCCTGGTGCGTCACCAGGGACGCGAGGCGCGGGGCCAGCAGCGCCGGGGCGGCGCGGAACTCGGCGCACAGCGGCTCGATGGCGCCCATCGCCCGGCGGCCGCGCAGGCCGTCGCCGGGGCCCTCGGCGGCCAGGACGGTGTCCAGCAGGCGTACGGCCACCGGGAGTTCCCCGCGGTCGGCGAGCAGCTGGAGCAGGAGCTCGAAGGACTCGTCGTCGGGGTCGGTGTCCTTCCAGTCGCCGGAGTCCATGTCGAACCACTGCTCGACCGGCTCGATCTCACTGCCCCGCAGCGCCCAGGCGGTGGCGGCGGCCTCCAGCTCGTCCGTCCAGGGGGCTCCGTCGCGCACAAGGTTGAGGACGGCCACGAGCCGGATCTCGGGGTCCCGGCCGGGGCCGAGTTCGCCCGCGCTGATCTCAGCCGCGACGTCCGGGTCGGCGATCCGGCAGGCCGACAGCAGGGCGGAGCGCAGCGCGGGGTCGGGCTCCGCCGTCCAGCGGGCCCGTATCGCCTCGGCGGTCTCGGGGGACCTGCCGGACAGCAGGAGGATGCGGATCAGCCGGCGCCTGACGTCCTCGTCGTCGTGCGCGAGGAGGGGCAGCAGCAGCGGCACCTGCGCGGCGACGGCGGCGGTGAGTTCGGCCTGGTCGCCCCGGGGCTGGTCCTCGCCGTGGGCGACGCTGTGCAGCAGTTCCAGCAGCGTCTCCTGGTAGATCCCGGCCGCGCAGGCCCGGGCCAGGTACGGGACGACCTGCACGGTCGCGCGGTAGGCGGGGACCCGGGCGCGCAGCGCCCCCCAGAAGGAGCCGAGCGCCTCCTCGCGGACGACTTCCTTCTCCGCCGTGACCAGGGCGCGCAGCGTGCCGGCCGGGTCGGCGGCGGTGCCGCGGGAGAAGCCGATGGTGGGCCAGGTCTCCTCGTCCAGGCCGGCGAGGATCGTTTCCGGGTCGTACTGAGCCGTCATGCGGGCGATCCTGTCATGGCGGCGATCACGTCCGGCGGCCAGGCAGGGCGGGCCGGGCCGCCGGACGCGGGTTCAGCCGGCGCGGGTCTCAGCCGGCGCGGGTCTCAGCCGGCGTGGACGATGGGCTCCTGGAGCTCGGTCACCCACTGGGTGCGGTCCTCGGGGCAGGCGAGGGAGAGCTCACGGGGCAGCCCCGTCGAGCGGTAGCCGTGGGCGTCGATCCACCGGGCCAGGGCCTGGGAGGTGGGCAGCACGTCGTCCATCGGGCCGCGGTGCACGACGGTGGCGGCGCGTTCGACGCCGGGCAGGTGGACGATCCGGAAGCCGTGGTCGGTGCCGACGTGCGCGGCGACCGGCAGCCCGGCGTGCACGGTGATGGCCCCGCCGCCCCCGGGGGCGTCCTCGTAGTAGGCGAGCCCGGGGCCGGTGGGGGCCGCCCCCGCGGCCTCCAGCAGGCCGCACAGCCGGTCGAACAGCGGGCCGATGACGGGCCCGATGTCCTGCGGCTGGAAGCTGGCCGCGGTGGCGGTCAGCTCGGCCAGGCGGAGCGGCGGCAGGCTCTTGATCACAATGTCCTCGGTGGGCATGCGTCCCTCGTTCTCGATGGTGCGGAGCCTCGCCTCGACCTGGCCCAGCCGGGCCATCGCCTCCGCGACGGCCGACTCCAGCTCCGCCCGGCGCAGCCGCAGCATCCCGCGCAGCTCCTCGGTGCCGATGTCCTCGTCGAGGAGCACCTTGACCTGGTGCAGGCTGAAGCCCAGGTCCTTGAGCGCGATGACGCGGTTGAGCCGTGCGAGCTGGCCGGCTTCGTAGTAGCGGTAGCCGCTGGCCGGGTCGGTGCGGACGGGGTGCAGCAGCCCGATGGCGTCGTAGTGGCGCAGCATGCGGACCGACACCCGCCCGTGTTTGGCGAACTCTCCGATGGTGAACATGACGCCTTCCAGTGCAGGCCCTCACACAGTGAGAGGGTCAAGCGTACGGAGACGGATGTTCGGTCCTGTGTTCAGCTGCCGCCGCTGACCTTGACGTAGTCGACCACCAGCCGCTGCGGGAAGGTGGTCGAGCCGTCCGGGTCGCCGGGCCAGTAGCCGCCGACCGCGAGATTGAGGATGAGGTAGAAGCGGTGGTCGAACACCCAGCGGTTGCCGCCCAGATCGGCGGGGGTGCGGGTCTGGTAGACGTTGCCGTCCACGGACCAGGTGATCTTGTTGGGTGACCAGTCGACCGCGAAGGTGTGGAAGCCGTCGGCGAACTTCTGCCCGTTGGGCAGGGTGTAGCCGGCGCCTATGCCGCCCGAGCCGGAGTAGCCGGGGCCGTGGATGGTGCCGTGCACGGTGCCGGGCTCGTAGCCGACGTTCTCCATGACGTCGATCTCGCCGCAGTTGGGCCAGCCGGCGCTGCCGATGTCGGTGCCGAGCATCCAGAAGGCCGGCCACATGCCCTGGCCCCGGGGCACCTTGAGCCGGGCCTCCACGCGTCCGTAGGCGGTGGTGAAGGTGCGGGCGGTGGAGAGCCGGGCGGAGGTGTACTGGCACCGGCCGTACCAGCAGTTGTAGTTGGCCGGGTTCTCCTTGCGAGCGGTGATGACCAGGTTGCCCTGGCCGTCGAGCGCGGCGTTCTTGGTGCCGTCCGTGTAGTACTGGCGCTCGTGGTTGTTGACGTTGTCGCCGGTCTCGTAGCCCCATTTGGAGCCGTCGACGGCGCTGCCGGCCGGGCCGTCGAAGGTGTCGGTGAAGGTGGCGGCCGGGGCCGGGGGGCCGGCCTCGGCGGCGGGGGCCGGCCAGGGGGCGGCGGCCAGGGCGGCGGCCGCGAGCAGTCCGGTCAGGGCGGTGCGCAGGGTTTTCCTCATGAAGCGATGGCCTTCCTGGGTGTGGGGGGCGGCCGCGCGCGGCGGCCCGCGGGGAAGGGTGCGCGGTGGGGACATCATGCCGAGCCTTGTTAAGGGCATGTCAATAGTCCGGACCAAGCATGTCAAAGAAGTTGAGACAGGAGATCGCCCCCGGCGCCATCGGTCAACAGAAGTCGAACGGGGCGCGCCGCCGGGGGGTGAGGCCCCCAGGGACTCACTCCGCCGCGCCGAACAGCGCGAGCAGGTCGCGCCGCCCGAACATGCGCGCCGTCTCCACCGCCGAGGGCGAGCCCGCCCGCGGATCGGCACCACCGGCCAGCAGCACCCGGAGCACCTCCTCCTCACCCCTGAAGGTGGCGCCCGCGATGGGTGTCCGGCCGCTCTCGTCGCCGCGGTTGGGGTCGGCCCCGCGGCGCAGCAGGGCGGATACGGCCGCGGCGTGCCCGTGGTACGCCGCGAGCATGAGGAGCGAGTCCCCCCGGTCGTCGGTGAGGTTGGCCGGGACGCCGGCGTCGACATAGGCGGCGAGCGTGTCGGTGTCCCCGTGCCGGGCCAGATCGAAGACCTTGGCGGCGAGCTGCAGCACCTCCGGGTCGTGAGCCGGCTCGGGCTCACGGTTCCGGTCATCGGTCATGACGCCTCGCCTCCGGCTTCGCTCCTGAGGGCACCACTGCCGCCCACCCTACGGAACGATCCAAAGTGGTGAATATTCCGATAATCCACCCATTTGCACCTTTTGCCGAGTGAGCACCTGACGTGACCCTGGAAGGACTCATGGTGACCGTCCCCCACCAGCCAGGAGACCGTGATGATC
Organism: Streptomyces sparsogenes subsp. cuspidosporus; assembly: GCF_039532705.1. NCBI lineage: Bacteria > Bacillati > Actinomycetota > Actinomycetes > Kitasatosporales > Streptomycetaceae > Streptomyces > Streptomyces sparsogenes. The sequence goes on from NZ_BAAASD010000052.1 coordinate 38,779, forward strand.
CTGTCCATTTCCGGCGTCGTACTGCTCGGTGTCGTCGTCTTCGTGTTCTTCCGCAAGGACGGCCTCAAGGCGTCGCACGCCGTCGTCTGCGCCCTGTTCGGCTTCTACCTCGCGAGCACCGCGATCGCTCCGAGCATCAAGGCCGGCGGCGCCAGCCTGGCCAATCTGCTGGGCGGGATCAAGATCTGACGTGCGCCGCCCACCGCTCCCCCGTGCCCTTCGCGGCGGCGGTCCGCTCGCCCGCGCCCGCGGGTTCGGCCGGGTCCGCGGCTTCTCCCGGCCGCGCGGCTTCGGCCGGGTCCGCGGCCTGGCCCGCGCCGTCGGCGACGGCGCCGCCGATGTGCTGCATCCGCTGCTCCCGCTCTGCCGGGGGCTGCGCGCCCTGTCCGCCGCCGGGCGGCGCAGATGGGCGCAGACCCCCAAGGACCGGCGCGGCCCGGCGCTCTTCCTGCTGGCCACCTGCGTGGTGGGCGTCGCGCTGCTGCCGTACGGCCCGACGCTGTCGGCCGTCGGCCTGATGGGAGCGGCGTTCTGGGCGGGGCGGAAGGGCCCCGCGAAGGACCCGGGGCCCGGCGCGGCCGGCCAGGAGCGGCTGCGGATCCTCTACGAGGCCCTGGTGCCGCACTTCTCCGCCCCGGAGGACCCCAGCCCGCTGTACGCCCACGGCGGGGAGTGGGCGCGCGCCTTCGACTCCTTCGAGTTCGACGAGAGCGGCCGGCCGGCCCGGCTGAGGCTGCGCTACCCCGCGTACTTCGCCGACGGCGACCCGGAGGCCCGGGCCCGCGTCGAGCGGCTGCTGTACGCCAAGTCGGGGCGCGGCCGCGAGTACTTCTTCGAGTGGGACGAGGAGGCCAACCAGCTGACGCTGACCGTGCTGCCCGCCCTCTCCACCGCGATCGGCGCGCAGCGCTTCGTGACCACGCCGGGCGAGACCGTCCTCGGCTTCACCGACCCCTCCTCCGTCCAGCGCACCCTGCCGGTGGTGGAGACCGCCGAGGACCCGGGCGACGACGACGTGGCGGGCGGGGACCCGGCGGGCGAGGTGCGGCGGGACGCCCCGCCGGTGGTCTGGCGCACCGGGCCGCGGTCCACCGAGCCGCACCTGCTGGCGCTCGGCCCGCCCGGCAGCGGCACCACGACCCTGCTGCGGTCCATCGCGCTGCAGGCTCTGTGCCACGGTCAGGTGCTGGTGGTGGACGGCAGCGGCACCGGCGAGTACGCGTTCCTGGGCGGCCGGGCCGGGGTGCTGGGCGTCGAGTGCGGGCTGGCCGGGACGCTGGCGACGCTGGAGTGGGCGGCGCACGAGACCGAGCGGAGGCTGATCGCGGCGAACCGGGCCCGCCAGACGGGCCACCCGCCGCCGCGGGACACCCTCCGCCCGCTGTGGCTGATCCTCGACCGGCCGACCGTGCTCAGCCAGCTCGCCGCCGCCGAGGGCCGCCACGACCCGCAGGAGCTGCTGCGGGTGCCGCTGCGGCACGGGCGGGCGGCCCAGGTGCGGGTGGTGGTGGCCGACCAGCTCGACGCCGCGGACGCGCTCGGCGAGACCGTACGGACCCACACCCCGGCCCGTGTGGTGCTGGGGCCCGCCTCCGCCGAGCAGATCCGGGCCGTGCTCGGCGCGCCCCCGCACACCACGCCGCCCCCCGAGGTGCCCCCGGGCCGCGGCTACGCACGGCTGGGCGCGGGCCCGGTGCACCGGCTGCAGGTGCCTGCCACGCCCGACCCGTACGACGAGGCGACCGGCGAGGCGCAGCGGCGGGCCGTGCTCGCGCTGCTGCCGGAGCCGGAGGCGCCCCGCAGGCCGGCCCCGGCCCCGGCGCCGGAGGCCCCGGGGCGCGTGGACGTCGTGAAGGCCGGCCCCGCGGAGGGTTAGGCCCTGTCGTCAAAGTCCCGCCTGCCCCACGACGCCTGGCACGCACGCTCGCTGCGTTGTCGGGATCGTCCGAGTAGGCCCGCCCCCAGCTATCGCTGGGAGGTGCCCCCGCGAGGACGACCCTCCGCCTTGCGATCGGGGGGCACCGCCCAGCGGTAGCTGGGGGAGCACCAGACGCCGTGGGGCCCGCCCTGCGGGCGGACGGCGCTACTTTGACGACAGGGCCTAGACCGACGTACGGGCCTCAGGCCACGTAGCTGCGCGGGACCTGGGGTTCGACGGCGGCTCCGGTGGCGACCAGGTCCACCGCGGCGGCCAGGCGGGTGGCGGCCTTCTCGGCGACCGCGCCGCCGACCGTGAAGGGCAGGCGTACGTATCCCTCGAAGGCGCCGTCGACCCCGAAGCGGGGGCCGGAGGGGACCCGCACGCCGAGCCGCTCGCCCGCCTCCGCGATGCGCGAGCCGGACAGGCCGCCGGTGCGGGCCCACAGGGTGAGCCCGCCGTGCGGCACGGTGAACTCCCAGTCGGGGAGGTGGCGCCGGACGGCGGCGACGAGCGCGTCGCGGTTCCCCCGCGCCTGCGCGCGGCGCAGCTCGACCGCCTCGTCCCAGCCTCCGGTGGCCAGCAGCCAGCCGACCGCGAGCTGTTCGACGACCGGGGTGCCCATGTCGGCGTACGCGCGGGCGGCGACCAGACTGCGGATGACGTCGGGCGCGGCGCGCACCCAGCCGATGCGCAGCCCGGCCCAGAAGGACTTGCTCGCCGAGCCGACGGTGACGACCGTGCTGCCGCCGGGGTCGAACGCGGACACCGGCGGGGGCGGCTCCACCTCCTCGTCCAGGCGCAGTTCGGCCATGGTCTCGTCGACGACGAGCAGGGTCCCGTTCGCGCGCGCCGCGTCGACGAGCTGCCGGCGCTGCTCGCCGGTGGCCAGCGAGCCGGTGGGGTTGTGGAAGTCGGCGACGACATAGGCCATGCGCGGCGCGGCGTCGCGCAGCGTCTGCCGCCAGGCCGCGATGTCCCAGCCGGCGAGCCCGGGGGCCATGGCCACGGGGACCAGCCGGGTGCCGGCCTCCCGCAGCAGCTGGAGGATGTTCGCGTAACTGGGCGACTCGACGGCGACCCGCTCGCCGTGGCGGACGAACAGCCGGCAGGTGGCGGCCACGGCGCCCATGGCCCCGGTGGTCACCATGATCTGCTCAGGCATCGTGGGGATGCCGCGGGCGGTGTAGCGGTCGGCGAGCGCCTGGCGCAGCGCGGGCAGCCCGGCGGGGTAGTCGCCGTGGGTGTGGGCGTACGGCGGGAGCTCCTCCAGGGCGCCGCGCATGGCGCGGGTCAGCCAGGGCTCGGGCGCGGGCAGGGCCGCGCAGCCCAGGTCGATCACCGAGCGGGCGACCTCCGGCGGCAGCGGGTCGAGCCCGCGGGTGGGCAGGGGGCTCCCGGCGGGCATGGCGGTCCAGCTGCCCGCCCCACGGCGCGACTCCAGGAAGCCCTCCTGGCGCAGCGCCTCGTAGGCGGCGGCCACGGTGGTCCGGCTGACGCCCAGGGCCGCCGCGAGCTCGCGCTCGGCGGGCAGCCGCGCGGCGACCGGGACCCGGCCCTCGAGGACGAGCAGCCGTACGCGGTCGGCGAGCGAACGGTAGGCGGGCACGCGCCGGCCGCCGGTGACCGAGACGATCGCCGCCGCTTCGGCGTCGCGGGTGTGTTCCGGCCCGAGCAGGCGCGCCAGCTGGGGCGCCCCCACCGCGGATGTCCACGGACTCATCAGCTGCGGTCCACCTTTCCGGAATTGGCCATGGAACTGGACTGGCCTCGGAGTACAGAGTGACATGCCACCGTCCATTGCCTCCACAGTTAAGGCCAATTCAGTTTCAAGGAGCGCTCGTTGTCCGCGTCACCGGCCGATCCCCCTTCCCCCGGCTCCCCCGACTCCCCCGGCTCCCCCGACTCCTCCGGCCCCCGGCTCAGCCGCCGCCTGGTCCACCTCTACGCCGGGCTCGTGCTGTACGGCGTGAGCATGGCGCTCCAGCTGCGCGCCGGGCTCGGGCTCGACCCGTGGGACGTGTTCCACCAGGGCGTGACCGAGCGCGTCCCGCTGTCCTTCGGCATGGTGACCGTGGTGGTCGGCGCCGCCGTGCTGCTGCTGTGGATCCCGCTGCGGCAGCGCCCCGGTCTCGGCACGGTGTCCAATGTGCTGGTGATCGGCCCCGTGGTGGACGCCACACTGTGGCTTCTTCCGGAGCTCCACTCCCTGGCCGTGCGGATCCCGCTGCTGGTGTTCGCCGTGGTGCTCAACGGCGCGGCCACCGGCCTGTACATCTCGGCGCGCTTCGGCCCCGGCCCGCGCGACGGCCTGATGACCGGACTTCACCGGCGCACCGGCCGCTCGGTGCGGCTGGTGCGGACCGCGATCGAGGTCACCGTGCTGGCGACGGGGTTCGCGCTCGGCGGGTCCGTGGGGGTCGGCACGGTGCTGTACGCGCTGGCCATCGGCCCGCTGTCGCAGTACTTCCTGCGCTTCTTCGCGCTTCCCTCGCCCGCCGATGAGCGGTCTCCGGTCGTCGCGCGGGGCGGGACACGGAGACCGATGCGTGACCGGATTTAGCCCTCGTGGGTGGGGAGCGGTAGTGTACGCCCTCGGCCTACCAGGCGGACCGTTACTGCGCGCTAAAGTACCAGAAACGCTGGGTGACATCTGCTGCCAGATGTGACAAACCGGGCGCCTGTGGGTAGAACAACGGGGCGGCACGACGGGCGACGCATGTCCCAGTACGGGAATCTTCACCGCCGACCGGACGTTGACCGGATGACGACGACAGCGACACCTGTCCTGTGGGCGACAAGCCCGGGAGGCACGATTCATGAGTGAGCGAGCTCTCCGCGGCACGCGACTCGTGGTGACCAGCTACGAGACCGACCGCGGCATCGATCTGGCCCCGCGCCAGGCGGTGGAGTACGCATGCCAGAACGGACATCGATTCGAGATGCCGTTCTCCGTGGAGGCGGAGATCCCGCCGGAGTGGGAGTGTAAGGCCTGTGGTGCCGTCGCACTCCTGGTGGACGGCGACGGTCCTGAGGAGAAGAAGGGCAAGCCCGCGCGCACGCACTGGGACATGCTCATGGAGCGGCGCACCCGCGAGGAGCTCGAGGAGGTGCTGGCCGAGCGGCTGGCTGTGCTGCGCTCCGGGGCGATGAACATCGCGGTGCATCCGCGCGACACCCGGAAGTCTGCCTGATCATGCGGCAGCACCGCATGCGGCAGCACTGACAGACACCATTTCAAGGGCCGGGGCCACTGCTGAGCAGTGGCCCCGGCCCTTGTCGACCCTTCAGTCCCTGCGCGGCTTCAGTCCCTGCGCGACGGCCGCGGGTCCCGGGGGTCCTCGTCGTCCCGGACGACCTCGCCCTGGATGACCTTGCCGTCGGGATGGCGCAGCCGGTCCTGCTCGAAGCCCGGACCGAAGCCGCCGCCCCTCGGCCCCGGGACATACCCGACCCGGCGCCGGAGCATCGCCTCCGCGCGGCCGCGCAGCAGCGCGCGCGTGGGCGGGAACAGACACACCAGCGCGGCCACGTCCGAGATCAGGCCGGGCATCATCAGCAGCAGCCCGCCCAGCATCGTGAAGCTGCTGCCCCCGCCCTCCCCCGGGTCCCGCGGCTCGGCGCCCGGCTGCATGGACCGGGAGAGGTTCTGCCAGGCCCGGCGGCCGGCGCGCTTGATCACGGCCGCGCCCACCACCACCCCGGCGAGCAGCAGCAGGAAGACCGCGAACCCGCTGGTGGCCTCCGCCACCACGGTCAGCAGCCAGATCTCGAGCACCAGCCAGGCCGCGATTCCCAGCGGCACGAAGGTGCGGGCGCGCGAGCGCTTCGGGCGGGTCGGGTTGGTCTGCTGCTCCGGGCCGGTCATCATGCTCCAAGTGTGCCCGGACCGGGGCCATGGCCGGGCTCCGGGGCCGGAGATCCGCGTGGAATCGCCCGCGGACATCCGGGTACCCGCCGCGCGACCGGCGAGTGAGCCGAAGGGGCGCGCCGCCCGCGCCGAAGGTGCTGAGGTCACCGTGAAAGGGAGGTGAGCGGGGTGCTTGAGGTGCTCGCCTGGTGGGTGGGGCTGACCGGGCTGTGGCGGGGTGACGGCGGATGGACACCGCGGGGCTGCTGCCGTTGGTGGTCGCCGTGCCGCTGCTCGGCGCGGCGGTGCTGGTCGCGGGCGGGCGGCGGCTGCCCCGGATCGTCACCGACGCCCTGGGCTGTGCCTTCGCCGCCGCCCCGGCGGCGCTGGCGCTGCTGGTGCTGGCCCGGGTCGCCGGGGGCGGGGCCGGGCCGTACGCGGTGGAGTGGGTGGGCGGCCGGCACCTGGCGGGCGGGGAGGGCGTGGGCATCGTGCTGGTCGCCGACCCTCTGGGCGCCGGGCTCGCGGCGCTGGTGTCCGTGCTGGTCGTCGCCGTACTCGGCTACTCCTGGCACTACTTCGAGGAGCCCCCGCGCCGCCACGGCGGCGCCTTCACGGCGCTGATCCTGCTCTTCCAGGCCGGGATGTGCGGCTTCGCGCTGACCGGCGACCTGTTCAACGCGTTCGTCTTCTTCGAGCTGATGGGGGTCGTGGCGTACGCGCTGACCGGCTACCGGGTGGAGGAGTCCCGGCCGGTGCACGGGGCGCTGTCCTTCGGCATCGCGAACTCCCTCGGCGGGTACTGCATGCTGCTGGGCATCACCCTGCTGTACGCCCGCACCGGCGAGCCGGGGCTCGCCCAGATCGGCCGCGCGCTGGACGGGCGCGCCCCGGACGGGCTGCTCCTGGCCGCGTTCGTGCTGGTGGCGACGGGGCTGCTGGTGAAGGCCGCCGCCGTGCCCTTCCACTTCTGGCTCCCCGACGCCCACGCGGTCGCCCCGACCCCCGTGTGCATGCTGCTGTCCGGGGTGATGGTGGAGCTCGGGGTGTACGGGGTCGCGCGGGTGTACTGGACCGTCTTCTCCGGCCCCGGCGGCGTGCCGCATCCGGATCTCACCCGCGCGCTGCTGGTCATCGGCACCCTCACGGCACTGCTGGGGGCGCTGATGTGCTGGCGGCAGCGGCACATCAAACGGCTGCTCGCGTTCTCCACCGTGGCCCACACCGGGCTGTTCCTGACCGGCGTGGCCGTGCTGTCCCCGGAGGGCGTCTCGGGCACCGCGCTGTACGTCCTGGGGCACGCGGGCGTGAAGGCGTCCCTGTTCGGGTGCGTGGGCGTGCTCCTCGACCGGTACGCCTCCGTCGACGAGCACGAGCTGTACGGCAGGGCCGGGGAGTTGCCGGTGACGGGCGTCCTGTTCACCGTGGGCGGACTCGCGCTCAGCGGGCTGCCGCCCTTCGGCACCGGGCTCGGCAAGGCCCTGGCGGAAGAGGCGGCCGGCCAGGCCGCCGGCTGGCTGCCCGCGCTGTTCGTCCTGGTCTCCGCGGTGACCGGCGGCGCGGTGCTCCGGGTCGCGCTGCGGGTCTTCGCCGGGGCCGGGCGGCCGCCGCGCGCGGCGGAGGACGGCCCCGAGACCACGGGCGAGGCGGAGCCGGAGACGGGCGGGCGGCTCCGGCGCGTCCCCGTGCCGATGCTCGCGGTGCCCGCCGCGCTGCTGGTCGGGGCGCTGGCGGTCGGCGTCCTGCCCGGGGTGGCCGCCACGGCCGAGCGGGCGGGGCGGCTGTTCACCGACGCGCGGGGCTACCGCGCCGCCGTCCTCGACGGGCGGCCGGTGGCCGCCCCGGCCGCCGTGGCCCAGCACTGGCCGACGACCGGCATCCTGCTCGGGCTGCTCTCCACGGCCCTCGCCGCCGCCCTCGCCGCCCTCGCGGTGTGGCGGCCCGCCCGCACCGGGGCGACCGCGCTGACGGCCCCGGTACGGCGGCTGCAGTCCGGCCACATCGGCGACTACGTCGCCTGGCTGGTCGTCGGCATGGCCCTGCTCACCGCCCTGACCGCCACGGGGCTCCGCTGAGCGCGGGGGCGCCCCCTGCGACAGGCCCCTAGGACGGGTCGCGCCCCAGCAGCTTGTTCGCCCGGGAGGACACGCCCCAGGTCGCGACCCGCCAGAACGCTTCGGTGACGATGTCGCGGCTCATCTTGCTGTCGCCGCGCTCGCGCTCGACGAACGTCACGGGCACCTCGATGACGTGGAAGCCCGCCTTGACCGCCCGCCAGGCCATGTCGATCTGGAAGCAGTACCCCTGGGACGCGACGGCGTCCATGCCGAGCCCCTCCAGGGTCTCCTTGCGGAAGGCGCGGAAGCCGGCCGTCACATCGCGGATCGGCACGTCCAGCAGGATCCGGGAGTACGTGCTGGCGCCGCGCGAGAGGTACTCCCGCCGCTTGGGCCAGTTGACGATGCGGCCACCGGGCACCCAGCGGGAGCCGATCACCAGGTCGGCGCCCTTGAGCGCGGTCAGCAGCCGGGGCAGTTCCTCCGGCTGGTGGGAGCCGTCGGCGTCCATCTCGACCAGCACGCCGTAGCCGTGCTCGATGCCCCAGCGGAACCCGGCGAGGTAGGCGGCGCCCAGGCCCTCCTTGCCCTTGCGGTGCAACACGTGAACGTGGTCGTCCTCGACCGCGATCTCGTCCGCGACCTTGCCGGTGCCGTCCGGGCTGTTGTCGTCGGCGACGAGCACATGCGCCTCCGGCACGGATTCCCGCACCCGCTCGACGATCGGTCTGATGTTCTCCGCCTCGTTGTAGGTCGGGATGATCACCAGCACCGTGCCCAGCGGCCCGTACTTCCGCCGCCCCCCGTCCTGGTCGGGGTTCCGCTCGGTGACGGCCGCGGCGTCGCCCTGTTCGCGAGGCGAATCTGCGGCGTCCGAGGTGCGGCGCGGCTCGTCGGCCTCGCGTGCGTCGCTCACCGCGTCATCTTGTTCGCTTCTCCGCCCGCGAGGCGAATCTGCGGCGTCCGAGGTGTGGCGCGGCTCGTCGGCCTCGCGTGCGTCGCTCACCGCGTCATCTTGTTCGCTTCTCCGCCCGCGAGGCGAATCTGCGGCGTCCGAGGTGTGGCGCGGCTCGTCGGCCTCGCGTGCGTCGCTCACCGCGTCATCTTGTTCGCTTCTCCGCCCGCGAGGCGAATCTGCGGCGTCCGAGGTGTGGCGCGGCTCGTCGGCCTCGCGTGCGTCGCTCACGGTACTTACTGCCCTTTCTCGTCCATACGTCCCCGACGGCCGATCACGAGCGCGGCCGCGCAGGAGAGAACGCCCACCATAGCGAGCACCCACTCGGGGATCGCACCGACGCGGTCGGCGACAGTCGTGCCATCGCGCAGCGGGATGCGCGCGGTGAGCACATCTTGGGTGAATTCTTTCGTCTGCTGCTCGATCGTGCCATCGGGGGCGACGACCGCGCTGATGCCGCTGGTGGCCGCGGAGACCACCGCGCGGCCGTGCTCGATGGCGCGCAGCCGGTACATCGCGAGCTGCTGCTCGGGCTGGCCGGTTCGGCCGTACGTGGCGTTGTTGGTCTGGACGACGATCATGCGGGCGCCCGCGTTGACCGTGTCCCGGACGATCTCGTCGTACGCGACCTCGAAGCAGATCACATCGCCCAGCCGGGCCGGGCCGACCCGCAGCACCCCGCTGTGGTGACCGGGGTAGAAGTCGCGCGGGACCCGCTGGAGGCGGGTGATGAACTTGCTGAGCTGGTCACGGAAGGGGACGTACTCGCCGAAGGGCACGGGGTGCTGCTTGGTGTAGGAGGCGCCGGGGCCCGTCCTGGGGTCCCAGACGATGCCCTGGTTGAGCACATAGCCCTGCTTGGTGGGGTGGTCGACCAGCGCGCCGACGAGAACCGGCACGTTGATGGCCTTCACGGCCTCGTCGATCCGCGCGTACGCCTCCCGGTACTGGAAGGGGTCGAGGTCGGAGGCGTTTTCCGGCCAAATCACCAGATCGGGCTTCTTGATCCGGCCCGCCTTCACGTCCTTCGCGAGGTCGATCGTGGCGTTGACGTGGTTGTTGAGGATCTTCATGGGGCGGCCCAGGAAGTCCATGCCGGGCTTCTGGACGTTGCCCTGGACGATCGCGATGTCCACGGCGTCGTCGGCGGCGGTGGGGATCGGCACGGCGAGCCCGGCCACGGTCACGGCCGCGGCCACGGCGACCGAGCCGCCGGCCGCCAGCGCGGCGCGCGGGCGCGGGGCGCCGCCGCGCATGCCGTACAGGGCCAGGGCCGCGGCGGCCAGCAGCGTGCCGGTCAGGGCGACGGCGAAGCTGACCAGCGGGGCGCCGCCGAGCGCGGCGAGCGGCGTGTAGGGCGAGCCGGTGTTGGCGAAGGCCAGCCGTCCCCAGGTGAAGCCGCCGAACGGCACCCGGTCGCGGACGAACTCCTCGGCGATCCACAGACAGGCCGCCCACAGCGGCCGCAGCCAGGGCACCGGGAGCCGGGAGATCAGGACGAGCCCCGCCCCCAGCGGAATGAAATAGAGCGCCTGGAGTATGGAGAGCCCCACCGTCGCGTCCCAGCCGACGACGTGCAGCCACTTCAGCAGGAAGACGAAGAACGGCAGGCCCATCGCGAAGCCCGTCCAGGCGCCCTGGCGGACCGTCCGGCCGTGGGTGAGCAGGCTCAGGGCCGCCACGGCGGCCACGGACAGCGGCCACACCCCGTACGGCGGGAAGGCGAGGGCGAGCGCGAGGCCGCACACGGCCGCGAGGGCGCTGCGGCGCGCCTCGCGGCGGGCGAGCCGGGCCAGGCGCCGCATCCGGCCGGGGCGGGGCTCCTCGGCCCGGTCCCGGCCGGGGCGGCCGGCTTCGGGACGGTCGCGCTCGGGGCGTGCCGCGGCCGGGGCGTCGGCGTCGGCGTCGGCCGGGGCGTCGGCCGGGGGAGGCGCGGCCGCGGCCTTCGGTCGCTTCCCCGGTCGGTCTTCGGCCGTGCCCGGCGGGCCGGCGTCGGCGTTGGTTTCGGTACCCGGATGCACGTGCTGCCTTCCTGCAAGTCGTGCTGTGGTGAGGTGACCGTACAACGCGGGACTCCGCGATGTGTCCCGAGGTGCGGAACGCCAGGAGGAGCCGGCCGGTTCCGCGGGGCGCCGGGGAGGTGTCGGGAACCCGCCAGGAAGCCTCGGGAAGGCGGCGGAAGCGCGGCGCGATCCCGCCGCGCGCCGCGGGGCGGTGCGTGCGGATCGGGGCCCGGCGCCCTTCGGGCCGGCCTGGGACCCGCTGGCTGCGGGTCGACCGAGAGCCGTTGTCTACTGAGCGTCCGGGCCCCTCCCGGGTCGCACCTGCCGACCCGGCGATCCCTCCCTCGCCCCCGTGCGCTGGACCTGGCTCCCAGCGGCGGCGCGCCGGTACGGCACGCCACCCCATGGCCCAGCGGCGTTCGACGACTGCGTGGAGATTCCCCGGTCGGACGTCCTGTGGTGGACTCGGCCGAACCTACCGGCCGCCGACCACACCCTGTCAACACCGGCATGACCTGCGCCGTTTCCCCAAATGAGCAGGTCAGTACGGACAGTGTTCAGCCGCCGCGACAACCCGCGGGAGCATCGTTCGGCGGTACGGCGCGGCCGTGCGTCACTCGTCCGGCCGGAGGTACACGGTCCGCCCGGCCACCACCGTGCGCACGCACACCGGGAGTTGGGCGCCCGGGGTGAGGTCGGGCAGCCCCGGCGTCCCCGAGCGCGGATCGGTCGACCAGCCGGCGAGGCGGGTGTCGGGCACCTGTACGACGAGCTCCCCGGTGCGCCAGACCGCGTAGTCGGCGGGCGCGCCGGGCACCAGGACGCCCGCGTCGTCGCGCCCGATGGCCCGCCAGCCGCCTCGGGTGTGGGCGGTGAAGGCGGCGCGGGCGGAGACGCGGTGCTCGGGGGTGCGGTGGAAGGCGGCGGCGCGGACGGTGCCCCAGGGGTCGAGCGGGGTGACCGGGCTGTCGGAGCCGAGCGCCAGGGGCACGCCGGCGCGCAGCAGCGCGGCGTACGGGTTGAGGGTGCGCGCCCGCTCCGGTCCGAGCCGCTGCGCGTACATGCCGGTCTCGCCGCCCCAGGCGGCGTCGAAGGCGGGCTGGACGGAGGCGGTGAGGCCCAGTTCGGCGAAGGCGGCGATGGTGTCGGGGGTGAGCATCTCGGCGTGCTCGACGCGATGGCGGGCGGCGCGGACGCGGGCCGGGCCGACCTTGTCGGCGGCCGCCCGTACGCCCTCCACGACGGCGGTCACGGCGGCGTCGCCGATGGCGTGGAAGCCGGCCTGCAGCCCGGCCTCGGTGCAGGCGATGACGTGGGCGGCGATCGCGGCGGCGTCCAGGTGGGCGGTGCCGGTGTGCGGCGCGTCGGCGTACGGCTGGTGCAGATGCGCGGTGTGCGAGCCGAGCGAGCCGTCGGCGAAGAGGTCGCCGGCCGCGCCGAGGGCGCCGAGGTCGCGCACCTTGTCCAGGTCGGCGACGCTCGCGGCGGGCTCGGCCCAGTAGCCGAAGACGCGCGGGCCAGGCTCCTCGGCGGCCAGCCGCAGCAGCCCGGTGAGGTCGTCCTCGCCGGAGATGTCGGGGCCCGCGCACTCGTGGACCGAGCCGATGCCGAGGGAGGCGGCCCGGGCCAGGGCGGCGCGCTGGGCGTCGGCGCGCTGCCGGGCGGTCACGGCGGCGTGGGCGGCGGCGCGCACGGCGTGGTGGGCGGCGCCGGTCAGCGGCGCGTCGGGACGGTATCCGGCCAGCCCGGCGATGTCCGGAACCAGGTCGAGCACGGCGGTCGTGACGACGGCCGAGTGCACGTCGACGCGGGTGAGGTAGAGCGGGCGGCCCCCGGTGGCCTCGTCGAGCTCGGCGCGCGTGGGCGGCCGCCCCTCGGGCCAGGCGCTGGCGTCCCAGCCGTGGCCGAGCAGGATCCGGTCGTCGGGGTGGGCCTCCGCGTACGCCCGCACCCGGCCGAGCGCGTCGGCGAGCGTGCGGGCGCCCGCCAGGTCGAGGCCGGTGAGGGCCAGGCCGGTGGCGGTGGTGTGCACATGCGCGTCGGTGAACGCGGGCGTGACCAGCGCCCCGTCGAGGTGGACCACCTCGTCCACGCCGTCGGCGAAGCTGTCCGCGGCGCCCTCGGAGCCGACCCAGGCGACGGTGCCCCGCTCGACGACCATGGCGGTGGCGAACGGGTCGGCGGGGCTGTGCACCTCGCCGCCGCGGAGCAGGACGGTGCGGCCTTCGGCCGGGGCGGGTGTGGGGTCGTTCACGGCGGGCTGCCTCGCGGGGTTCGGGGTCGGGCGTACGGTACGCCCCTCAGTCTCGCCCTTCCGCGCGGCCGGCCCGCACAAGGGGGTGCGCGGCGCGCTCAGACCCGGGGCGGGCGGGCCTCGTAGGGCGTGGAGAGCACGACGGTGGTGCGGGTGGAGACCCCGGCCAGCGAGCGGATCCGGCTGAGCAGGTTCTCCAGCTCCAGCGGCGTGGCGACGCGCACCTTGAGGATGTAGTTCTCGTCCCCGGCCACGCTGTGGCACGCCTCGATCTCGGGCACGTCGGCCAGCCGTTCGGCGATGTCGTCGGGCGCGCTGGGGTCGAAGGGTTTGACGGAGATGAACGCGGTGAGGGGCAGGCCGACGGCCTCCGGGTCCACGACGGCCGCGTAGCCGCGGATGACGCCCCGCTGTTCGAGCCGGCGCACGCGCTGGTGCACCGCCGAGGTGGACAGGCCGGTGGCCTTGCCCAGGTCGGTGTAGCTCATCCGCCCGTCCTTGACGAGCAGTTCCACGATCTGTCTGTCCAGCTCCTCCACAGCCGCTCACCCTATGGTGTCGGGGACGGTCCGGCCCAGTCGGCCGCCCGCTGTGAACCAGCCAGGGACATACACCCATGTTCGCAGCATCTGCACCGGGCATGTGACGAACGCCACATACATTCGCCGGGGTCCCGGGGAGTGCCGCGATTACCCGCGTAGTGCCGCGGGAAATGCTTGCTGTGGTCGAGGCCGACGAGCCTGGCCAGGCCGAGGCCGACGAGCCCGGCCGTCCCATTCCGAGGGGGAAACTCATGCCCTATTTGGAGCGCCTCGACGAAGGCGACAACGATACGGACGAGACCTACGAGATCTTCCGGGTCATCTGCCCGGACTGCGCTCGTCCGATCGCCCTGCTGGCGGACGAGGACGTGCTTCCCGAGCACGCGCTGTGCCCGTCCCCGTGGAACCCGTTCGGACTCACGGTCTGCCCCGGCACCGGGCGCGGGGTGGCGGACGCCTCCGCCGCCGACGCGTCGCTGGACGCGTCGGAGCAGGACGCGGCGCTCCTGCTGACGCTGCCGGAGACGCTGGACTGGCGGATGCAGCCGTTCTCGCACATCGGCGGCCCCGGGTCGCAGCCGATCCGGATGCCCGGCCTGCGCCGCCGCCGGCCGTCGTCGCGGGCCCAGGAGTCCCGGGCCTGAGGTTCCCGGGCCCAGGAATCCAGGCCCGCGAATCAGCCGCTCACCGAGGGGGCCCGGCGCGCCGCGCCCCCACTGGCGTGAGCCTCACTTCCCCACCGCGCCGCCTCAGCCGCTCTCCGGCCCCGCGAGATGGCGGGCGATCACCACGCGCTGGATCTGGTTGGTGCCCTCCACGATCTGCAGCACCTTGGCCTCCCGCATGTAGCGCTCGGCCGGGAAGTCCGCGGTGTAGCCGTAGCCGCCCAGCAGTTGGACGGCGTCCGTGGTGACCTGCATGGCGGTGTCGGTGCAGAACAGCTTGGCCATCGCCGCCTGCTTGGAGAACGGCCTGCCCGCGTCGCGCAGCCGCGCGGCCGCGAGGTAGAGGGCGCGTCCGGCCTCGATCCGGGTGGCCATGTCGGCGAGCATGAAGCGCAGCCCCTGGAAGTCCGCCACGGGCCGGCCGAACTGCCGCCGCTGGGTGGTGTAGGCGAGCGCCTCGTCCAGCGCCGCCTGGGCGACGCCGATCGCGCAGGCCGCGATGCCGAGGCGGCCCGCGTCCAGGGCGGACAGCGCTATGGCGAAGCCCTGACCCTCCTCGCCGATGCGGCGCGCGTCGGGCACCCGGACGCCTTCGAGGTGGATCTGGGCGGTGGGCGAGCCCTTCATGCCCATCTTGCGCTCGGGGGTGGCGGCGGAGAGCCCGGGGGCGTCGCCGGGGACGAGGTAGGCGGTGATGCCCCGGGTGCGGTCGGATCCGCTGCGCGCCATGACGGTGTAGAAGTCGGCGATGCCGCCGTGGGTGATCCAGGCCTTGGTGCCGTCCAGGGCCCAGGTGTCGCCCTCGCGGGTGGCGCGGGTGGTGAGCCCGGCCGCGTCGGAGCCGGACGAGGGCTCGGACAGGCAGTAGGCGCCCAGCAGCCCGCCGCCCAGCATGGCGGGCAGGTGCTCGGCGATCTGCTCCTTGGTGCCGTAGTGGGCGAGCGCGTGGCAGGCGAGGGTGTGCACGCTGACGCCGAGGCCCACGGTGAGCCGGGCCGCGGCCAGCTCCTCGAGCACCTGAAGGTAGACCTCGTACGGCTGCTCCCCGCCGCCGTACTCCTCGGGGTACACCAGCCCCAGCAGCCCGGACCGCGACAGCAGGGTGAACAGCTCGCGCGGGAAGCGTCCGGCGGCCTCCTCCTCGGCCGCGTGCGGCCTGATCTCCCGCTCGATCACCTCGCGGACCAGCGAGATCAGATCCCGGGCCTCTTCGGTGGGCAGTTCCCGCTCCACCGGCTGCGGTCCGTGGTCGGTCATGACGGCGCTCCTCTCCCTGTCGGGCGCTGCGGCGGCGCGGCGCCGGGGGTGTGGCGGCGCCGCCGGGGTGCGTGCTGCCGGGCGGGCGGGGCCGCTCCGTCGGGTCGCGAACGGGGCGTGACCTGCGCCGTGGCGGTTGGAGTATGCCCGATCCGAGGCCCCGCGTCACCGATTGGTGGATCTTCAACCGAGTTCGTCGAGCGGTGAGCAAATTGGTCCAAACCATTGACCGCACTGGTCTAGTCCTTCTACGGTGCTCCCACCACGCCCTACGCGTTCATGTCAAGTCAGGGGCGGGTCGTCAGCAGCACCACTTCCCCTCACCCCCACGGAGGAGAATCCATGCGCAGACCTCGCGGAATCCGCGGACTGCTCGCCGCCCTCGCGGCGCTGTGTACGGCGGTACTGGCCGCCACGATGCTCGCCGGCCCGGCCGCCGCCGGGGAACCCGGGACGAAGGCCGCGAAGGCCGGCACCACGCCGGAGGCGAAGGCCGGTCCGACGGCGGGCACGAAGGCCGCCGCGGGCAACAAGGTGGTCGGCTACTTCACCGAATGGGGCATCTACCAGCGCAACTACCACGTCAAGAACATCCAGACCTCCGGATCCGCCGCCAAGCTCACCCACATCAACTACGCCTTCGGCAATGTCACCGGCGGAAAGTGCGCCATCGGTGACGCCTACGCCGACTACGACAAGGCCTACGACGCGGCGAGCAGCGTGGACGGCGTCGCCGACACCTGGGACGCGGGCGCGCTGCGCGGCAACTTCAACCAGCTGCGCAAGCTCAAGAAGCTGCACCCGAACCTGAAGGTGCTGTGGTCCTTCGGCGGCTGGACCTGGTCCTCCGGGTTCGCCGAGGCCGCCAGGAACCCCGCCGCCTTCGCCCAGTCCTGCTACAACCTGGTCGAGGACCCGCGCTGGGCCGATGTCTTCGACGGGATCGACATCGACTGGGAGTACCCCAACGCCTGCGGCAACACCTGCGACAGCAGCGGCCGGGCCGCCTTCAAGAACCTGATGGCCGCCCTGCGCGCCAAGTTCGGCAGCGGCAACCTGGTGACGGCCGCGATCACCGCGGACGCGTCCTCCGGCGGCAAGATAGACGCCGCCGACTACGCCGGCGCCGCGCAGTACGTCGACTGGTACAACCCGATGACCTACGACTTCTTCGGCGCGTGGGCGGCCCAGGGCCCGACCGCCCCGCACTCCCCGCTCACCTCCTACAGCGGCATCCCCACGCAGGGCTTCAACACCGACGCCGCGATCAGCAAGCTCAAGGGCCTCGGCATCCCGGCCTCGAAGCTGCTGCTGGGCATCGGCTTCTACGGCCGAGGCTGGACCGGGGTCACCCAGAGCGCCCCGGGCGGGACGGCAACCGGCCCGGCCCCCGGCACGTACGAGGCGGGCATCGAGGACTACAAGGTGCTCAAGAACTCCTGCCCGGCGACCGGCACGGTCGCGGGGACGGCGTACGCGAAGTGCGGCAGCCAGTGGTGGAGCTACGACACCCCCTCCACCATCGCCGGGAAGATGGCCTACAAGCAGCAGCAGGGCCTCGGCGGCACCTTCTTCTGGGAGCTGAGCGGCGACACGTCGAACGGTGAGCTGATCAAGTCCATCAACTGACGCCCGGCGCGCACCCCACCGACCGGCGCGCCCGTCGGAAAGCAGCGGAAGGCAAGAGGTCCGGGGGCCGGAATTCCGGCCCCCGGACCCCCGTTTTCCGCGGCCACCGTCCCGGTAGCCGCAGGACGGGGCGGCGTGCGAGCCTGAGACCGTCCCCATCAGGAGGCGGAGGTCCCGGTGCCCTGGAGGGAGCGCACCCGCGCGTACACGAGCCGTGTCTTCCCGGTGCTGCTCGTCTATCTCGCGCTGATCGTCGTGATCGACTCCATCACCCCCCGCTCGCTCCGGCTGGACGTCTTCGCCGCCCTGGCCCCGCTCATCGCCGCCGCCGTCTGCACCTACCGTCAGACGCTCGTGCTCGGCCTGCTCGACCTGGTCGTCATGGCCATCACCCACGGCGTCATCCCCGACAGCCTGGTCCCCCTCAACCGCGTCGCCTCCGTCCTCGGCAACACCCTCATGGTCGGCGCGAGCATCGCCGTCGCCCGGCTGCTGCGGGACCGCGAGGAGCTGCTGGCGCAGGTCCGCGCCACCGGAGAGGCGGCCCAGCGGGCCCTGCTGCGCGAGCTGCCGCTGCGCAGCGGTGACATGGTCGTGGACGGGTTCTACGTCTCCTCGCAGCAGGGCGCGCTGGTCGGCGGCGACATCTACGAGGTGGTCGACACGCCGTACGGGCCCCGGGTGCTGATCGGCGATGTGCAGGGCAAGGGGCTGCGCGCCCTGGGGGCCGGGGCGGCGGTGCTGACCTCGTTCCGGGAGGCCGCGTACCACCTGCGGAGCCTCAGCGGCGGGGTGAATGCCATGGAGGTGGGGCTGCGGCGCTACAACTCCGCGCACCGGCGGGACCGGGACGCGAACGGGAACGGAAGTGCGGACGGGGACGGGGGCGGGGACGGGGGTGGGAGCGAGGGGGAGGGGGCGGAGGAGCGGTTCGTGACGGCCTTGGTGTTCGGCCTGGAGTGGGCGGACTCCGGCCCCGCTGGTTCCGAGGTCCCGGCGGATGGCGGCGCCCCGGACCCCGCGGACACGGTGTGGCTGGTGCTGATCGACTGCGGGCACGTCCGGCCGTATCTGCTCCAGGCCGACGGCACGGTCAGCGAGCTGGAGCCGCCGGAGCCCGGTCTGCCGCTCGGCCTCGGCGACCTGATGGGCACCCCGCGCCCCATCCAGCGCGTCCCCATCCGCCCCGACACCCGGGTCTTCGCCTGTACGGACGGGGTGACCGAGGCCCGCTGCCCGGCGGGCGAGTTCTACCCGCTGGCCGACCGCCTGGGCGGCTGGGCCTCGCTGCCGACCCCCGAGCTGCTGCGCCGGCTGAGGGAGGACCTCGACGCCCACACCAAGGGGCGGCTCCAGGACGACGCGGCGGCGCTCGTCCTGGAGCACGTCCCCGGCCAGCGCGTCCCCGGCCGAGCGGGGCTCCCCGGCGCCGGGGAGCCCGGCTAGCGGGAGCCCACCGGCTCGGGCATCGCGACGCGGGCCGGCGGGGCCGCGCGGCCCGGTTCGGCCGCGCCGGAAGCCACCCGCTCCGCCGTCGCCAGCTGCTCGATCAGCGCCTCGCGGGCGCGCGCCACCCGGGAGCGGATCGTGCCCACGGGACAGCCGGCGACGAGCGCCGCCTCGGCGTACGGCAGGCCGAGCAGCTGCGTGAGGACGAACGCCTCGCGCCGGTCGTACGGCAGCAGGGCGAGCAGCTGGGACAGGGCCACCCCCTCGTCGAAGCCGGTGTCCGGGAGCCCCCGGCGCGCGGCCCGCTCGGCCGCCGCCTGCCAGTCGTCGGTGTCCGACAGCCGCGGCCGGGCCGCGTTGTGGCGCAGCCGGTCCACGACCGCCCGGCGGGCGATCGACAGCAGCCAGGTGCGCGCCGAGGATCTGCCCTGGAAGCGGGGCAGGCCGCGCAGCGCCCGCAGATAGGTCTCCTGGACGAGGTCGTCGGCCGCGTTCGGGTCGTCGCTCAGCCGGTGGACGTACCGCCACACGTCGCGCCGGGTGGCGCGTACGAAGCGGTCCACGGCCTCCAGGTCCCCGCCGCGGGCGGCGAGCGCCCAGGACGTCAGGGTCTCGTCGTCGCGGTCAGGCATCGCGGCCCTCCGCGCCGGCGGGGGCGGCATCGGGGACCATGAGGGGGTGGTCTGTGCTCAGTTCAGGGTCGCCGTGTCGGCCCGTGTCGACGGCGAGGCGCCGCCGCCGGAGGTCCCGGACGCGGCGCTCGACGCCCATCTGATGGAGTGCCCGGAGTGCCGCCGCTGGGGTGAGCGGGCCCGGCGGCTGCGGGAGCTCGCGGCCCGTCTCGACGGCGAGGCCGCCGGTCATGGCGGACCGTGAGAGCCGGGAGCCGGGGTAGCCGCACCCGGGCGGCGGGGGTACGGGCGGTCGGGACACGGGGGGTCTTCCCGCGCGCCGCCGGGAGACGCGCGGTGGGGATACGGGCCATCGGGCCGGGCGCCGTCGTGGCGCGGCGGCCGGTGTGCGGGCAGGGGTCATCGCCTGCGGTCCTTCCTGGGGTCCGGGCGGCCGTCGGCCGTCCGGTGTCGTGGTGGGCCTGGAGGCCGCCGTCCGTCAGCGGACGGCGGCGGCCCCGGGCGGCGGACCACGGGTGGCGATGACATGCGCGAGCAGCAGCCGCCGCAGCCGCTGACAGCCGCCGTGGCGGGCGGCGCGGACGCGGGGCCGCCCGGGCACGCGCGGCGGGCCGTACAGCAGGGTCAGCAGGGGCGCGAACAGCCCGACCGCCAGGGCCCGCAGCAGCCGGAACGCGGCCTGTTCCCCGCCGGAGAGCCACATGCCGCACAGCAGGGCGGCCAGCAGGTGCGCGGACCACATGCCGAGCGCGCCGTGGCCCTCGCCGCCGGGAAGAGGCGCCGCGGCCATGGCGTGGTGGGCGTGGGCGTGGGCATGGTCCATGAGGTGGGCGTGCCCGGACCCGTGGGCCGCCATCGGCATGGTCATGGGCATGTGCGTCGGCGCCGCGCCGGGCGCCCCCGGAGCGGCCATGGCGCCCTGGGCGAGGGTGAACGCGACGTGGAGCGCGGTCTGCGCGCCCACGGTCGCGGCGACGACCACCAGCGGGCCGCGCTCGCGCCCCGCCAGGCACCAGGCCGGCCCGCCGGTGGCCGGCACGGCGGCGGCGATCACCCACCAGGGGACGGCGGCCCCGGACATCAGGGCGTGTCCGAGCGCGGCGAGCAGCACACAGACCGCTGCGAACACCGCGGCTCGCAGCGCCCGCAGTACGTGGCCCGCTTCCATGACGCCCTCATCGTCGCACCCGCGTCTCGCCTGCCGCCGCCAGGGGCGCGGAAGTTGAGCAAGACGCGCGTGCCGCGGGGCGCTCCCGGCTCTTGCGGGCCGGCCCGCGCGCGGGAGAGGCTGAGGAACGGGGGAGGCCGGGGCCGCTCGGCTCTCCCGTGCCGCCCGTCGCCGACCTGCCCGTCCGTGACCTCGAGTGAGGACCCTTGGTCAATCCCTGGCTGGCGATGGCGTCGGACGCGGATCCGGCGGAGCGCGTCCGCGCGGTGCGCCGCGCCCATGAGGCGTTTCTGACCGAGGGGGCGGTCTCGCCGGCCGTCCGCCCGGTGGTGGCGGAGTCCTGGCGGCGCTCGGCCCGGGCGCGGGTGGCCCAGGAGCGCCTGGCGCCGATCGACCTGGCGGACGCCGAGCTGGAGGCGTACCGCGCCGAGCACCCGCTGGCCCGGGTGATGCCGCTGTTCCGCGAGCTGCTGGGCGGTATCGCCCACGACGGCGCGCATCTGCTGGCGGTCTGCGACGAGCAGGGGCGCATGCTGTGGGTGGAGGGGCACGCGGGGGTGCGGCACCGGGCCGAGCGGATGAACTTCGTGGCGGGGGCGCGCTGGGACGAGCGGCACGCGGGCACCAACGCGCCGGGCACGGCGCTCACCCTCGACCACGCGGTGCAGATCTTCGCCGCCGAGCACTACAACCGCACGGTGCAGCCCTGGACCTGCGCCGCCGCCCCGGTGCACGACCCGCACACCGGGCGGCTGCTGGGCGCGGTGGACATCACCGGCGGCGACCACCTGGCGGCCCCGCACACCCTGGCCCTGGTCCAGGCGACCGCGCGGGCCGCCGAGGCCCAGCTGGCGGCCGAGGCGCCGCGCGCGGCGGGCCCGCGGACGCGCCTGGTGGCGCTGGGGCGCGACGAGGCGCTGCTGCTGACCGGCGGGCGGCGGCTGCGGCTCGGGCCGCGGCACAGCGAGATCATGGTGCTGCTGGCCGCCCACCCGGAGGGTCTGAGCGGCGACCGGCTGGCCCTGGAGCTGTACGGGGAGCGGGCCGACCGGCGCTCCCCGGTCACCCTGCGCGCGGAGCTGTCGCGGCTGCGGCGCCTGGTGGGGCCGCTGCTGGGCTCGCGCCCCTACCGGCTGTGCGCGCCGGTGGGGGCCGATGTGGCGGAGGTGGCGCGGGAGTTGGCGGCCGGGAACACGCAGGCGGCGGCGCGCGCGTACGCCGGGCCTCTGCTGCCGCTGTCGGAGGCGCCCGGGGTGTGCCGGATGCGCGGGATCCTGGAGGACGACATGCGGCGCGCCGTACTGGCCCGCGGCGAGGTGGGGTTGCTGCGCTGGTGGACCCGGGCGCCGTGGGGCGAGGAGGACCTGGAGGCGGCCGAGGCCCTGCTGGCGGCCCTCCCGGCGCACGCGCCGGGCCGGGCGGCCCTGGTCCCCCGCGTGCGGCGGCTGCGCGCGGCGTACGGACTCGGCCCCCTCTGACCCCGGCCCCCTCTGACCCTTGGCCCTCTCTGGCCCCAGCCCTCTCTGACCCCCAGCCCCCTCTGACCCTTGGCCCTCTCTGGCCCCAGCCCTCTCTGACCCCCAGCCCCCTCTGACCCCGGCCCCCTCT
>NZ_BAAASD010000053.1:0-54183 GCF_039532705.1 Streptomyces sparsogenes subsp. cuspidosporus
AGCGGGGGCGGGCACGGCCCCGGGCGGGCGCAGGGGCGGCCCCGAGCGGGTGCGGGCACGGCCCCGGGCGGGCGCAGGGGCGGCCCCGGGCGGGCGCAAGGGCGACCCCGAGCGGGTGCGGGCGCGGACCCGGGTGGGTCGGGTGCGGCCCCGGGCGGCGGGCTCGGTAACCTAAGCCCGCTGATCCAACTTTTACCTAGCCCTAGGAGATGCCGCCGCCGTGAGCAGCAGCCTTCGACGCGGCGCCCTCGCCGCCGCCGCCCTCGTGGTCTCGGTCGCCCCGCTCTCCGCCTGCGCGGCCGGGAACGACGCGCAGACGCTGCAGGTCAAGCCGGACAACGCCGCGACGTCCGTCGGCGATATCAAGATCCAGAACGCCACGATCGTGACCCAGCCGGAGCTCACGGCGAAGGGCCCGGCCATCGTCACGGCCAAGATCTTCAACAACGGCAAGGACGACCAGACCCTCAAGGCCATCACCCTCCCCGGGACCGGCTCCACGGTGAAGGTCTCCCCGGCCAAGGGCAAGGGCCCGGTCGTCGTCCCGGCCGGCGGCTCGGTGCTCCTCGGCGGCAAGGGCAACCCCTCCGCGGTTATCGCGAACGGCCGCGAGGCCGCCAGGGACGGCGACGCGCAGCGGGTCGTCTTCGACCTCAGCGCGACGGGCGACGTGCCGATCACGGCGTTCGTGGTCCCGGCGAAGCACTACTTCACGGACTGGGGTCCCTCCCAGCTCCCGACCGCCACCCCCACCAAGGCACCGGCCAGCCCGAACGGCGAGCAGACCACCAAGCCCGGCACCAAGCCCTCCGGCTCCGCCACCGCGACCAACAAGCCGTCCGGCGCGGCGGGCGAGAGCAACGCCCCGGCCAACGGCATCGCGTCGGGCGAGCCGACGCCGACCGGTCACTGAGCCGACAACGACCGCGAGGGGCCCTGGAAGCGACTTCCAGGGCCCCTCGCGTACGCCCCCCCACGGCACCCCTCGCACCGCTCGGCCCCAGAGGGCCTCCCGGGCTTCGGGGCACTGCGCCGGGCCCAAGCCCCACGGCACCGCACCGCTCGGCCCCAGAGGGCCTCCCGGGCTTCGGGGCACTGCGCCGGACTCCGTCCGGCCACCCACTCACGGCCCGGGGCCGGCCACCCACGCAGCACCCCGCCACCCCGGCCACCACCGGCCGGCCTACGGCTCGAACTTGTAACCCAACCCCCGAACCGTCACCAGATACCGCGGCGCCCCCGGGTCAGGCTCGATCTTCGCGCGGAGCCGCTTGACGTGGACGTCCAGCGTCTTCGTGTCGCCGACGTAGTCCGCGCCCCAGACGCGGTCGATCAGCTGCATCCGGGTGAGCACCCGGCCCGCGTTGCGCAGCAACATCTCCAGCAGGTCGAACTCCTTCAGCGGGAGGTCCACCTTGCCGCCGCCGACCGTCACCACGTGCCGGTCCACATCCATCCGTACCGGCCCGGCCTCCAGCGCGGCCGGAGTGACCTCCTCCGGCTCGCCGCGGCGGCGCAGCACGGCGCGGATGCGGGCGACCAGCTCACGCGAGGAGAAGGGCTTGGTCACGTAGTCGTCGGCCCCTATCTCCAGGCCGACGACCTTGTCGATCTCACTGTCCTTGGCGGTCACCATGATCACCGGGACGTTGGAGCGGCCGCGCAGCTGCCGGCACACCTCCGTGCCGGGGAGGCCCGGCAGCATCAGGTCGAGCAGCACCAGGTCGGCGCCGTTGCGCTCGAACTCGTCGAGCCCCTCGGGTCCCGTTGTCGCGACGGCGACCTCGAATCCCTCCTTGCGGAGCATGTACGACAGCGCGTCGCTGAACGATTCCTCGTCCTCGACGACCAGAACTCGGGTCACGGAAGGACCTCCGGGGCAGAAAGGTGTTCACAGGAATTGGTCTCGTACGGCCGGTCCTGGTCCTCTCCATCGAGGTCAGCGTTGGTCTCGTACGGCTCGCGCGACGAGCGGTCGCGGTCTCGGGCGCGATCGCGGTCACGATCGCGCACCGAGCCGGCTTCCGGCAGCCGCAGGGTGAAGGTGGAGCCCTGTCCCTCGGCGCTCCACACGGTGACCTCCCCGCCGTGCGAGGCGGCCACGTGCTTGACGATGGCGAGTCCGAGCCCGGTCCCGCCGGTCTGTCGCGAGCGTGCCGGGTCGACCCGGTAGAAGCGCTCGAAGATCCGCTCGCGGTCCTTCTCCGAGATGCCGATGCCCTGGTCGGTGACGGCGATCTCGATCAGGTCGCCGCCGGTGGCGGGGAGGCGGCGGGCGGCGATGCCGACGCGGGTGCGGGCCGGGCTGTAGTTGACGGCGTTCTCCACGAGGTTGCCGAGCGCGGCGGCCAGCTGGCCGCGGTTGCCCCACACGTGCAGGTCGGCGGTGCCGCCGGTGGCCATGGTGATCTGCTTGGTGCCGGCCTGGTGGCGGCAGCGGTCGATGGCCTCGGCGACCAGCTCGTCCACGCGGACCGGCTCCGCGTCCTCCAGCGGGTCGTCGTTCTGCACCCGGGACAGGTCGATGAGCTCCTGGACAAGGCTGGTCAGCCGGGTCGCCTCGATCTGCATCCGGCCGGCGAAGCGGGTGACGGCCTCGGGGTCGTCGGACGCGTCCATCACGGCCTCGGACAGCAGGGACAGCGCGCCGACGGGGGTCTTGAGCTCATGGCTGACGTTGGCGACGAAGTCGCGCCGTACGGCCTCGATCCGGCGGGCCTCGGTGAGGTCCTCCACCAGGAGGAGCACCAGGCGGGAGCCCAGCGGGGCGACCCTGGCCGACACCGCGAGGGCCTCGCCGCGGCCGGTGCCGCGCCGGGGCAGGTCCAGCTCGATCTGCCGTATCTCCCCGTCCCGCCGGGTGTCGCGGGCCATCTGCATCATCGGCTCGACGGCCAGCTTCCCGCCCCGGACCAGCCCGAGGGCGTACGCCGCGGAGCTGGCCTTGACCACGGCGTCCGCCTCGTCGAGGACGACGGCCGAGGACCGCAACACGGACAGCACGGTGTCCACGCCGGGCGGCAGCACGGCGTCGGTGTGCAGTGAGGAGCGCGTAGGCTTCGCCTGTTCGCGTTCACTCCAGCGGAACGCCAGCATGGCGATGACGCCGGTGCACAGCCCGGCGAGCGCCGCCAGTGCGGCGATCGCCGCGTTCACGTTCATGCGTCCAGGTTATGCGCGGCACGAGACAGCTCCACAGCCCCAGACGGGCGCCCTCAGGGAGACGTTTCCCAGAGTTCACCGGGGAGTCAGCAGCGGTTCACTCCGGATGCCGGAGCCCGACGCGTTCCGGACGGAACGTGGAAGCCTGGGGGCGGCTCGTCACGAGACCACGAGTCCACGTCCACCGAGAGTCAACAGCGAGACACAGCGAGAGAAGGTCACTGATGCGGGACGCGTACCACGAGGAGCTCGATTCGATCGGGGACGGCCTGGTCGACATGGCCCGGCTGGTCGGCTCGGCCATCGGGCGGGCGACCACGGCGATACTCGACGCGGACCTCAAGCTCGCCGAGAGCGTCATCGCCGCCGACGAGAAGGTCGACGATCTGCAGCGCGACCTGGAGGCGCGGGCCATCACCCTGCTGGCCCGGCAGCAGCCGGTCGCCACGGACCTGCGGATCGTGGTCACCAGCCTCCGGATGAGCGCCGACCTCGAGCGCTCCGGCGACCTCGCCCAGCACGTCGCCAAGCTCGCCCGGCTCCGCTTCCCCGACTCGGCCGTTCCGCGCGACCTGAACGCGACCATCCTGGAGATGGGCCAGCTCGCGCAGCGGCTGATGGCGAAGGCCGCCGAGGTGATCATCACCAAGGACGTCGACCTCGCGCTGCAGCTCGAGGAAGACGACGACGCGATGGACCTCCTGCACCGCACCCTCTTCCAGCACCTGATGGACGACCGCTGGAAGCACGGCATAGAGACGGCCGTCGACGTCACCCTGCTGGGCCGCTACTACGAGCGCTTCGCCGACCACGCGGTCTCGGTCGCCAAGCGCGTGGTGTACCTGGTCACCGGCGAGCACGCGGACGAGATCGCGCAGGTGGAGACCCCCGAGGGGGCGTGACACCGGTAGACCCCTGACCACGCTCCTCCGGCGTGTTCAGGGGGTTCAGGGTCAGGGGTCTACCCGGGCGGGCCTGCGTGGCGACGCGAGTGCGCACCGGCGGGCGGCGGGCGGGCGCACGACGGGCGCGCGCCCTGTGGGTGAACCCCGCGCCGCGCGCGGGCGCGCCCTTGCGCGCCGGGCACGCGGCCACCACGCGCCGCCGTGCCGTGCATCCGCGCGCCGTCCATGCGCCGCTGCGGGCGAGGCCCGGAGGACCGGCACCATGAGCACGAGGCGACCCCTCTCCAGGACCTCCCGAGACCTCCCAAGGAGGCGTCATGGCCGAGTTCCCCACTCCCGCCCCCGCCGACCCCGCCCGGCCGGCAGCCGAACACCGCCCCCCGCTCCCCCTCCTCGGCGCCTGCGGCTGCGGCTCCGGCTGTTCCTGCGGCTGCCAGTCCGGCGGCTCCTGCTCCTGCGGCGGCAACTGCGGCTGACCCTTCACCACGCGCCCGCCACGCACGAGGAAGGGCCTTCGACCGGCGGCCGGTCGAAGGCCCTTCGCCACACACGCCGCCCCGTACCCCCCAACGCGCGACCAGCCTCCGGGGGGAGCGCATCACCTCAGAGCCCGGGACCTCGGGACCTCAGAGCCGCGGGGCCTCAGAGCCGCGGGGCCTCAGAGCCTCGGGACCTCAGAGCCTCGGGGCCTCAGAGCCTCGGGACCTCAGAGCCTCGGGGCCTCAGAGCCTCGGACCCTCGGTACGGCCGGCAGGGTCAGCGACACAACAGGATCAGCGACGCAGCAGGGTCAGCGACGCTTGGTCTTCCTCTTCTGCGGCTTGTTCCAGTCCCCTCGATGAATCTGGCACCGCGAGTAGCCAATCATCGCGGGATTCTGGCAGGGCTTGCCCGTCGCGGTCTTGGTCGAGCCACACTTGACCTGCTTGCCCATACATCCCCCTCGCCCGGTCGGCACCGTCTCGGGTCAATCGTCACCGTGTACAGGCACAGCCCATTCCCGACACAGGCATATACGGCCGATTTCAGACCCCTTCGGACCGATTTCCGTCCACCTCCGAACAGTCAACTGCCGTGCATCCGCACCCGGCCGGGACGGAGCGAGGATGCCACATGGGCCTCGACCGGGCCGTGGTCCTCGGCCACTCCCTGGGAGCCATCAACGCCTACCAGTTCGCCGCCCGTCACCCCGACCGCGTCAGCGCTCTGATCAACACGGAGGGTGCCGCCGCACTCGGCTTGGACGGCTCCAACCCCTTCGAGTTCCTGCGCAACCTGCCGTACGAGGCCCCCACGCGTGACGCGCTCGTCGAGGGCATGGGCCCCGCCGCCCCGTACTTCTCCGACCGCCTGCGGCAGAACCCCGATGGCAGCTGGAGGCTTCCCTTCCACCCCCAGGACATGCACCAGTCCGAGGAACAGGTGCACGGCGACCACTGGAATGACTGGACGGCCACCACCTGCCCCGCCCTGCTGCTCCGCCGCACCAAGGGCGTCATCGCGCCCGAACAGGCCACAGCCATGGCGGAACGCCGCCCCAGCACCCGGCTGGTGGAGTTCGACGCCGACCATTTCATCCCCACCAGCGCGCCGGACGAGTTCGCGGATGCCGTACGGACGTTCCTCGGCACGCTGTGACGCCCCCGCCTCACTATCCGCTGAACCGACCGCACCCAGCCGCCCGTCCGGTCCCTACCCGGGCTCGTCGCCCGATGCGCACGGGATCGCGTACTTGTGCCCGTGCAGCCCAGCCGACTTGAGCAGGTCAGCAAGGTCCCGCCACGGCCTGTCAGTTCCCTGGTCTACGGTCGCCCGCATGACCGAGCCCTCCTTTCTGACCGCTGTGCGGGAGTCGTACGACACGGTCGCCGCCGAGTACGTCAAACGCGTCCCGCCTCCCGCCGAGATGGACCCGTTGTCCCGCGCGATGCTGGCCGGGTTCGCTGAACTCGTGCGGACGGCCGGTCTGGGACCGGTCGCGGACATGGGGTGCGGCCCCGGCCGCATAACGGCGCACCTGGCCGGACTGGGGGTGTCCGCCTTCGGCGTCGATCTGTCACCGAAGATGATCGGACTGGCCCGCGACGCCTATCCGGACCTGCGGTTCACCGAGGGCTCGATGACGGCCCTGGAGACGGGGAACGGCGAACTCGGTGGCATCCTGGCCTGGTATTCCACCCACCACACGCCCCCGCAGTGGCTGCCGGCGGTGTTCGCTGAATTCCACCGCACGCTCGCGCCCGGCGGCTTCCTGCTCTGGGGAGACTACGTCGGCAATGAACGACTGCAGCCGACCCACGGCTATGGCCTTCCCGTGTCCTATGAGTCGCACCTTCTGCCCCTGGGCGACATGGCCGGCCTGCTCGGCCAGGCAGGACTCGTCGTCACCGCGCGACTGGAGCAGGAGCCCGGCGGACGGGCGAACAGACCGCGCGCCTGCCTCCTGGCCCGCAAGCCCGAGGCCTGACGGGGCAGGTTCCCGTGGCGAGACCGGCCGAGCGTCTACACCCCTACCATGCGGTTCATGAAGGCAGCCGGTAACGCACCACTCATACGAGCCTGTTGGCTCTCGTGGCTCGCGGTCGAGACCGTGGGTCAGGGAGAAGTGGTGAGCGCCCTCGGCTTGACCGATGTACGGGACATTGCCTGGGCCGATGGCGTGGAACTCATCGACGATGTGGCGCACGACGAGAAGGAGCCGTTCTCCACAGTCGTTGTCACCCCACCCATGCAGGGGTGGGCCCTGGTTGTCGGACCGTACTTCGGCCTGCCCTTTCCCCAGCAGACGGCGCACCTCACCGACGTGTGTCGTGAGTTGAGCGCGAACTTCGGCAAGGCCCAGCTCTTCTTCCATAGCGAGCAGAACGACGGGGAGGCGTGGCTGATCGCCGAACGCGGACGCATCCGCAGGCGCTGGATCAGTGAGTATCCGCAGCTGGCCCTGGGCGAACCGTTCGGAGTCGAGCGACGGCTCCTCGACGCCTACGGCATCACGGGCAAGCCCGAGGATCTGGACCCCAACAGCGACCTGGCCCGCGATTGGTCCGCTACCTGGGGGCAGTGCTGGGCTACGACGGTCGCGGGGGAATCCAGCATCGACCCCACCACAACCGCCCCCGACACCGTCTCAACCAGCGGCATGCTGGTGGCAGCCGCCGCACCCATCGAGTAGACGACCGCCAGCCACCGAAGAGGCTTGCCGCCGGCCTCGACACCGTCCGGTCCGGTCCGGTCCGACCCGTCCCGCACCCGTCAGCCCACGGCCCCGATACCGAAACAAGCCCCCCGCTCGCAGGAAAACCGCAGGTAGGGGGCTTGATCAGTCCAGGTTACTTCTTCTTGCCCTGGTTCTTGACCGCCTCGATGGCGGCCTTCGCGGCCTCCGGGTCGAGGTAGGTGCCGCCCGGGGTGAGGGGGCGGAAGTCGGCGTCGAGTTCGTAGGAGAGGGGGATGCCGGTGGGGATGTTGAGGCCCGCGATGTCGGCGTCGGAGATGCCGTCGAGGTGCTTGACCAGGGCGCGCAGGGAGTTTCCGTGGGCGGCGATCAGGACCGTGCGGCCGGCGAGGAGGTCGGGGACGATGCCGTCGTACCAGTAGGGGAGCATGCGGACGACGACGTCCTTGAGGCACTCGGTGCGCGGGCGCAGCTCCGGGGGGATGGTGGCGTAGCGCGGGTCGTCGGTCTGGGACCACTCGGAGTCGTCCTCGATCGGCGGCGGCGGGGTGTCGTACGAGCGGCGCCACAGCATGAACTGCTCCTCGCCGAACTCGGCGAGGGTCTGGGCCTTGTCCTTGCCCTGGAGGGCGCCGTAGTGGCGCTCGTTGAGGCGCCAGGAGCGGTGGACCGGGATCCAGTGGCGGTCGGCGGCCTCCAGGGCGAGCTGCGCGGTGCGGATGGCGCGCTTCTGGAGGGAGGTGTGGACCACGTCGGGGAGCAGGCCGGCGTCCTTGAGCAGCTCACCGCCGCGGACTGCCTCCTTCTCGCCCTTCTCGTTGAGGTTGACGTCCACCCAGCCGGTGAACAGGTTCTTCGCGTTCCACTCGCTCTCGCCGTGGCGGAGGAGGATCAGCTTGTACGGTGCGTCGGCCATGACCTCGAGCCTACTTGACCCGGGTGGGCGGGCCGCGTGACGGATCCGGCAATCCGGTGGCGCGGGAGGGATGGGGTCGGTAAGGTGCCGCTACTGCTTGCGCCACTTACATACGGGGGTTGTCCGATGTCCGTCGCCCTACCGTCCCTCACCCGGATGAGGCAGGCAGCGAGGGAGAGCGTCTCGGGGTTGCCCCGGGCGTACTGGTGGCTGTGGACCTCGACTCTGGTGAACCGGCTGGGGGGCTTCGTCGCCCCGTTCCTCGCCATGTACCTGACCGTCGACCGGGGATATTCGGCCTCGTACGCGGGGCTGGTCGGCGCGCTGTACGGGCTGGGCGGGGCGGTGTCGGCGGTGGGGGCCGGTGTGATGACGGACCGGCTGGGGCGCCGTCCCACGCTGCTCGTTTCGCAGAGCGCGACGGCGGTCAGCGTCGCCGTGCTCGGCTTCGTCCAGCACCCGGTCGCCATCGCCGCGGTCGCGTTCCTCGTCGGCATGGCGAGCAACGGTTCGCGGCCCGCTGTGCAGGCCATGATGGCCGACCTCGTCGCCCCCGAGGACCGGATCCGCGCCTTCTCGCTGAACTACTGGGCCGTCAACCTCGGCTTCGCCTTCTCCGCGACCGTGGCGGGGCTGATCGCCGAGCACGGCTATCTGGCGCTGTTCCTGGGTGAGGCGATCATGACGCTGCTGTGCGCCGTCGTCGTCTTCGTCAAGCTGCCGGAGTCCCGCCCCGTGCGGGAGGAGCCGGCGGGCGCGGCGGCCGCCGCCGCCGAGCCGGAGGTCGGGCTGGGGACGGTGTTGCGCGACCGGGGGTTCATGGCCGTCGTGGCGCTGTCGTTCCTGGTGGCGGCCCTCATCCAGCAGGGGTTCGTCGGCCTGCCGGTGGCCATGGGCGCGAGCGGCCTGTCCAGCTCGGACTTCGGGCTGGCCATCGCCGTGAACGGGGTGCTGATCGTGGCCCTCCAGATCCCGGTCACCCGCTTCATCGAGCGGCACCGGGAGCCGACCCGGCTGCTGGTCGGCGCCGCGCTGCTGATCGGCTACGGCTTCGGGCTCACCGCCTTCGCCGGATCGGTCGCGGTGTACGCCCTGACCGTGTGCGTCTGGACCATCGGCGAGATCATCAACACCCCGATCCAGATGGGCCTCGTCGCCCGGCTCTCCCCCACCCACGGGCGCGGCCGCTACCAGGGCGTCTACGTGCTCTCCTGGTCACTCGCGGCGCTGGTCGCCCCGCTGGCCGGCGGTGCGGTCATCGACCACTTCGGGGCGGATGTGCTCTGGGCGTCGTGCGCGGTGGTGGGGACCTTGACCGCGGTCGGGTACGGGGCGCTCGTGCGCGCCGTCGCGGCAGAGGAGCGGGATGGTGATGGGGATGGGGATGGGGTTGGTGATGGGGATGGGGTTGGGGAGGGAGATGGTGTGGCGGGGGATCGTCTGGGGTCCGGCAGCGCTTCGGAGGCCGGCGGCGCTCCCGCGTCCGGCGGCACTTCCCCGTCCGGCGGCGCCCCGGGGTCCGGCGAGACCGACCGCCCCGTCGCGGCGGGCTGACGGCGCCACCCTCATGGCGTGAGCCTGGGCACCAGGGAACGGGTGTGGAAGCTCGGCCCCAGCGACGGGCCCGGCGTCCACTCCGGGGCGGTGGGCAGCCGGTAGGACGGGATCGGGTCCGGCCAGGGCGAGACCCCGCCCGCCACGCCGCCATCCGGCAGGCCGCCGTCCGGCAGACCGGCGGAGGTGCCGGCGTCCGGCAGACCGGCGGAGGTGCCGCCGTCCGGCAGACCGGCGGAGGTGCCGCCGCCCGACAGGCCGGCGGAGGTGCCGCCCGCCGGGTCGTATGTGCTGGTCGGGTTTACCCGCTGCCAGCCGGTCCCGGGATAGGGCCGCTCCTCGCGGTTGGCCCACAGCAGCCAGGTCACGGCCGTCAATCCCAGCAGTACGGTGAGCGCCAGCACCTGGATGCCGGAGATGCGCCGCCGGGCGGGCGCGTCCACGCCGGGGGTGATGCGGATCTGCGGCCGGGACGGCCACGCTCCGGTCTGCTCCGCCCGTTCGGGCGCCCATTCCGGCGCCCGTTCCCGCACCCCAGCCCCCGCCGCGCCCGCGAACCCCGGCAGGGGCGCCCGCTCGTCCAGCCCCAGGGCGGCCAGGTGCAGGCGGAGGCGCTGGGTCTGACCGGGCAGGCGTACGGCCGCGTCGGCCCAGTCCCGGATCGTCTCGGGCGCGATGCCCTCGGGCGGTACGAGGGTGCCCGGGCCGGTCCAGTGCATCGTCCAGTGTGCGCTCCCCCGCGCGACCAGGTGGGCGCCGATCAGTACGTACAGGGCCTCCGCGAGCAAGCCCAGCGGATCGCGCCCGCCCGGCGCCGCGCCCTCCGTCGGCGGCACACGGCTGCCCAGGGCGCGGGCGAGCGGCATCCGCCGTCCGCTGTCCAGCAGGCGCAGCACCCGCTGTACCGACATTTCCCCCAGCGGTGGCCCCGGCACTGGCCCTGGCTGTTCCCCCGGCGGTTTCCCCAGCGGTGGCCCCGGCACTGGCCCTGGCTGTTCCCCCGGCGGTTTCCCCAGCGGTGACCCCGCCAGTGACCCCGGCGGCCCCGGCAGTGGCCCCGGCGGCTCCCCCAGCAGTGACCCCGCCAGTGACCCCGTCAGTGACCCCGGCGGCTCCCCCAGCGGTTTCCCCGGCAGCTCCCCCAGCGGATTCCCCGGCAGTGGCCCCGGCCCGTCCCCTGGCCGGCCCGCCGCCTCCTCGACCGTACGGACCGCCTCCGCCAGCGGCCTCAGCAGCCGGGTCGCCCGGTGCTCGGCCAGCAGACGCAGCCACTCCCGCCATGGCACGCTCGCCGCCGTACGCCCGCCCGGGTGCAGTGTGCGGCCCAGCGCGACCGCGTAGCCCGACGGCACGTCGAGGGGTTCGGCGAAGCGGTCCGCGCCGGCCCGGGGTGGCCGGTCGGGGAGGCGGGCCAGGCAGCTCAGGCGGGTGGCCAGGTCAGGGTGCGGGTCGTCGCGGTCGGCGGGCCGCTCGGTGGCCCGCGCCCTCAGGGCGGCGAGCGGCTCCCGCAACTCGGGCGCCTCCACCATGTGGGCGAAGACGCGGAACGGGTCGTCCGGTACGCGCCCCTCAGCCCGGCGTACGGGGGTGAGGAAGCCCCCGACGAACTCCAGCCAGGCCACCTCCAGCGCGGCCGCCGAGCGCAGGGCGTCGGCGACGGTCCGCGCCCCGGCCACCCGCGCGGCTTCACGGTCGGCCTCGATCTCCTGGCGCCGCCGGACCGGGCGGGTGAGCCGGCGGAAGAGGAGCGTGTAGCCGCGGAGCAGGAGCAGCGGCCCGCCCGCGTACGTCCGTACCAGGTTGTTGGCCGCCGCCGCGCTGATGATCGCCTCGAGGGCGGCGGCCAGCCCCACCGTGCCGCGGTGGGCGAGGGCGCCGAAGCGGCTGTGGCGCCGGGAGAAGTGGCCCAGTTCGTGCGCGAGCACGGCACGCAGCTCGGCGGGCGGCAGGCCCACCACCAGGGGCAGGCCCAGATAGAGGGTGCGGCGGCCCGGCATCAGGCCGAGGAAGGTGGCGTCCTCGGTGACCGAGGCGTTGACCTCGGTGGTCAGCCGGATGGCGTCCGGCGGGGCGGTGCCCACGCCGACGGCCAGCTCCTCGACCGCCGCCCATAACGCGGGGGCCCTGCGCCTGCTCACCCACACCGTGTCCTCGGGCGGCGCGGCGGGCCGCGCGGTGCGCACCACCGCCCACACCATGCCCGCCACGATCGGCGCGAACGCGGCGCAGGCCACGATGACGCTGGTCGGCGGCGCCGTGCTCTCCGGCACCCCCGCGCTCCATAACCCCAGCACCAGGAAGGCCAGCCACAGCAGCACCAGGAGCGCGACCAGGGCGTAGAAGACGGCCAGCAGCACCAGGGCCAGTACGGCACGGGCGGCGGCGATGGCGGCGATCACCGGCCGCCACCCGGATCGGCCTCACGGCCTGGGCCGCCACCCGGATCGGCCTCACAGCCTGGGCCACCACCCGGATCGGCCTGACGGCCTGGGCCGCCAGCCGGATCGGCCTCACGCCCTCGGCCGTCGCCGCGCTCGTCCTGCAAACCCCGATCGGCCTGCCCACCCCGGCCGCCGCCCCGATCGGCCCCACGCCCTCGGCCGTCGCCGCGCTCCTCGGGCGGCAGCGGCGGCACGGGCGGCGACGCGCGCAGGCCGTCCAGCAGCCATGCGGCGGCGCCGCGCAGCGCGCTGGACAGCGGGTCGGTCCGTACGCCGGGGACCAGGGACTCGCCGGGTCGGCCGAGCTCCGGGGAGACGTCGAGCAACAGGCTGAGCCGGGCGCGGGCCTTGTGCAGGTTGCTGCCGACGCTCCCCGCGCTGATGCCGAGCTCGGCGCCGATCTCCGCGTAACTCATGCCCTCCAGGGAGTGCATCACGACCACCTGGCGCTGGCGCGGCGGCAGCATCCCGAGCGCGCGCAGCGCGGCCAGCGCCTCCGAGGTCTCCTCCACGCCGGCGGAGGCGGCGGCCGGTACGGTCAGCTCGGTCGGCTTCCAGCGGTACCACCAGCGGCGGCCGTCGCGCGAGAGCTTGCGGCGCATGGTGGTCGCGACCCAGCCCTCCGGCGAGGCGCAGGCCCGTACCGTGGGCCAGCGGCGCATCGCCTCGATGAACGCCTCCTGGACGGCGTCCTCGGCGTTCTGCCGATTGCCGCTGAGCATCACCGCGCGGGCGGCGAGCCAGGGGTAGGTGCGGGCGTAGAACTCCTCGAAGTCCTCGAAGTGCTCTGGCTGCTCGAAGTGCTCGGGCTGCTCGGACTGCTCGAAGTCCTCTAAGACGCCACCGGGATCGTCACGCGTCTGGGAGTCCCCGCCGCTCGCGACCTCCCCCGCTGTGTCACTCATGCCCGGCCCCTCCCCTCGAACCGGAGCGGACGGTCAGCGCCGCGCCGTCCGCGCGGTGGTCGGTGAGCACGGTGCCCGGGCCCGACCTGGTCACCAACTCGACCACCATGCGCGCGCGGAGGCGCTCCCCCGAGCGCGCCGCCAGCCAGCGGATGACCTCCCCCATCAGCCGTAGCACCCCCATTGTCACGACCGTTGTCACCATCAGCCACGGATTGTCCATGAACACCGTCTTGTCTCCCTTGATGTTTCCCGGTCGACGACCGGTTCATCAGGAAGAGGCTGCGGGGGACGAGATTCTTCACCGCCCATCGCGGGGAATCTCCGGGACTTGGGTCACGGCTCGGCGGTTACGGCTCTGGGGTTGCGCGGCCACCCCTCCCCCAGCCGGCGTGGCGCTCACGCCTCCCGGGCCTCACGCGCCCCGGGCCTCACGCGTCCCGGGTCAGATGGGCGAACGCCTCCAGGTTCCGCGTGGACTCCCCGCGCGCCGTGCGCCACGCGTACTCCTTGCGGATCGCGCTGGCGAATCCCATCTCCAGCAGCGTGTTGAAGCTGCCGTCGGCGTTCTCCAGCACCGTGCCGAGCACCCGGTCCAGCTCCTCCGGCGTGACCGCCGCCAGCGGCAGCCGCCCCACCAGGTAGATGTCGCCGAGCTGGTCGATCGCGTAACTCATCCCGTACAGGCGGGTGTTGCGCTCCAGCAGCCAGCGGTGCACGGCCTCGTGGTTCTCGTCCGGGCGGCGGACGACGAAGGCGTTGACGGACAGCGAGTGCCGGCCGAGCCGCAGCGAGCAGGTGGTGGAGAGCTTGCGGGTGCCGGGCAGCGTGACGACGTATGTGCCGTCGGACGGGTTCTCCCACTCCAGCTCGGCGTCGCGCAGCGTCTGCTCGATCACGGCCCTGGCGGCTTCTGCGGCGGTGGCCTCGTTCCTGGCCTCGGCGTCACCCATGAACCGATCGTAGGCGACGGTAGCCGCGCATCGCCTCCGCGTAGACGTCCGCCGTCGCCGTGGCCGCCTTGTCCCAGCCGAAGCGCTCGGCGTGGTGGGCGGCGCCGATGCCCAAACGTTTCAGCAGCGCGGGGTCGTCGGCGAGGCGGCGCAGCGCGCGGGCGTAGTCGGCGGGGTTGTGGCCGGGCACCAGGATGCCGCTGTGCCCGTCCCGTACGGCCACCGGCAGCCCGCCCACCTCGGCGGCGACCACCGGGGTACCGCAGGCCTGCGCCTCCACCGCGACCAGCCCGAAGGACTCGCTGTAGGAGGGCATGACCAGCACGGACGCCGCCCGGTACCAGTCCGCGAGCTCGTCCTGGGCGCAGGGCGGGCGGAAGCGGACGACATCGCTCACCCCGAGCCGCGCCGCGAGCTTGTGCAGCTCCTCCGGCTTCGCCAGGCCGCTGCCGCTGGGCCCGCCGACCACCGGGACGACGATCCGCTCACGCAGGCCCGGGTCCTCGTCCAGCAGATGGGCGACGGCGCGCAGCAGGATGTCGGGCGCCTTCAGCGGCTGGATGCGCCCCGCGAAGAGGGGGATCAGCGCGTCGGGCGGCAGGCCCAGGCGGGCGCGGGCGGCGGCGCGGCCGTCGGCGGGGCGGAAGCGGTCGAGGTTCACCCCGGGGTGGACCACGGCGACCAGCTCGGGGTCCGCGCCGTAGTGGCGCACCAGCTCCTCCGCCTCCTCGGCGGTGTTGGCGATGAGCCGGTCGGCGGCCCCGACGATCTGCTCCTCGCCGATCACGCGGGCGGCGGGCTCAGGGGTGTCGCCCGCCGCGAGCGCGGCGTTCTTGACCTTGGCCATGGTGTGCATGGCGTGGACGAGCGGCACGCCCCAGCGCTGGGCGGCCAGCCAGCCGACGTGGCCGGAGAGCCAGTAGTGGGAGTGGACGAGGTCGTAGTAGCCGGGGCGGTGGCCCGCCCAGGCCCCCATGACCCCGTGAGTGAAGGCACAGAGCTGGGCCGGGAGGTCCTCCTTGGCCAGCCCCTCGTACGGGCCGGCGTCCACATGCCGTACGAGCACCCCGGGCGTGAGCTCGACGGTGGGCGGGAGGGCACCGGTGGTCGCGCGGGTGAAGATCTCCACCTCGATGTCGAGGGCGGCCAGCCGCCTGGCGAGCTCCACGATGTAGACGTTCATGCCCCCCGCGTCGCCGGTGCCGGGCTGGTGCAGCGGCGAGGTGTGGACGCTGAGCATCGCTATCCTGCGCGGCCGGCGGCCGGCTCGTCGCAGGCGCTGGTGGTGCGGGCCGCCGAAGGCCCCATGGGAACGGCCTCGCAGGCCGCCGAGCCGGGATATGTGCTGGCTCACCGCGCGATCCTCCTTGCCGGGACGGACTCGGGTCGGGCTCGGGTCGAACGTGGGGTCGAACATGGGTCGGGCTCGGGTCCGACGTGGGTCGGGCTCGGGTCCGACGTGGGTCGGACTGGGGTCCGACGTGGGTCGGGCTCGGGTCCGACGGGGCCGGACTCGGGTAGCTCGGGTGGCTCGGGTACCTCGGGTAGCTCTGGTGGCGGAATCCGGATTCGGGTAGCGGAATCCGGACGCGCGCCGCCAACCCCTCAACACCGGAACCTCTAGTTCCCATTTCCGCTTTGCCAAAGCGTGACGTTCTTCCGCCCGGGGTTACGCTCGGCGCATGTCTGCCCGTGTACCTCCGCCGGGTCGGCCCATCGGCTCGGCGACCCGGGGGACCACCAATCCCAACCGGCTGCGCCGCATGGATCGGTGGATCGCCGCCGCCCACGGCCCCGCGCTGCGCCGCGCCGAGGCCCCCATCGCCGTCGACCTGGGGTACGGGGCCGCGCCGTGGACCGCCGTGGAGCTGCTGGGCAGGCTGCGTACCGTGCGGCCGGACGCCCGGGTCGTCGGGGTCGAGATCGACCCCGGCCGCGTCGCCGCCGCCCGCCCGTACCGGCGGGAGGGCCTGGACTTCGCGCACGGCGGCTTCGAGGTGCCGCTGCCGGACGGCGCGCGGCCCGCGCTGATCCGGGCGGCCAATGTGCTGCGCCAGTACGAGGAGGGCGAGGTCGCCGACGTGTGGCGGCGGCTGTGCGCGCGGCTGGCGCCGGGCGGGCTGCTGGTGGAGGGTACCTGCGACGAGATCGGGCGGCGGCACGTATGGGTCGCCCTCACCCCGCGCGGCCCGCGCACTGTGACCTTCGCGGCGCGGCTCGGCTCCCTGGACCGCCCCTCCGACCTGGCCGAACGGCTGCCGAAGGCGCTCATCCACCGCAATGTGCCGGGCGAGCCGGTGCACACCTTCCTGCGCGACTTCGACCGCGCCTGGGCGGCCGCAGCCCCCTACGCGGCGCTCAGCGCGCGCCAGCGCTGGATACGCAGCGCCCAGGCGCTGCGCGCCGCCGGCTGGCCGCTCGTGGACGGCCCCCGGCGCTGGCGCCAGGGCGAGGTCACCGTGCGCTGGGAGGCACTGGCGCCCCGCCCGCGGCCGGGTCGGCCCCGCGCAGAGACTCCTCGCTGATCCCCTCGCTGGTCTCTTCGCTGGTCTCTTCGCTGGTCTCTGCGCCGGCCTCCTCGCTGGTCTCCTCGCCGACCTCCCCGCCGACCTCCTCGCTGGTCTCTACGTCGACCTCCCCGCCGACCTCCCCGCTGATCCCCTCGCCGACCTCCCCGCCGACCTCCCCGCCGACCTCCCCGCTGATCCCCTCGCCGACCTCCCCGCCGACCTCCCCGCTGATCCCCTCGCCGACCTCCCCGCCGACCTCCCCGCCGACCTCCCCGCTGATCCCCTCGCCGACCTCCCCGCCGACCTCCCCGCTGATCCCCTCGCTGATCTCCTTCGGCCCGAACGGCCACACCTTCTCGAACCGGGCCCACAGCAGGAACGCCACACACCCCGCCCCGACCCAGGTCAGCGACCACTCGATGGGGTGCCGGCCGGGCGCGTTCCGGTCCGCGTAGCCATAGATCACCAGCCAGCCGACGAGCGCTACGACGCTCGGCACCGGATACAGCCACATCCGGTACGGCCGCCGCAGCCCCGGCTGCCGGCGGCGCAGCACCGTCACGGCCAGCACCTGCGCCAACGCCTGCACGATGACCATCACGGTGGTGAGCAGCTGGATGAGCGTGGCCAGGTCGGTGTGGCGGCCAATGAGGAAGCCGACGGCGGTGACCACGCCCATCGTGGCCAGACCGAGCACGGGGAAGCGGTGGCGCGGGTGGAGCCTGCCGTACGGGCGGAAGAAGACCCGCTCGCGGGCGGCGTCGTACGGGACGCGGGAGCCGCCGAGCAGCCCCGCGAAGACGGACGCGAAGGCCGTGACCAGGATGAGGACGGTGACGACGTCGGCCGCGCCCTTCCCCCAGGTCTCCTCCAGGACGGCGGAGGCGACGGACTGGGACGCCACGGAATGGGGGTCGAGCATCTGGTGCCAGTCGATGACGCCGAGGGTCCCGATCTGCAGCAGCAGGTAGATGCCCATGATGCCGACGATCGAGGTGACGATCGCGCGCGGCAGGGTGCGGCCGGGGTCCTTGATCTCGGCGCCCATGTACGCGGCGGTGTTGTAGCCCAGGTAGTCGTAGATGCCGATGGTCAGCCCCGCCGCGAAGCCGGTCCAGAACTGGCCGGACCCCAGGTCGAAGGCGTGCGCGGGGTAGGTGAACGCCTTGTCCGCGTCGAAGTCGCCGAACGCCGCGCTGATCACCAGCACCACGGCGGCGATCATCACGCCCCACATCACTGCGGTGATCCTGGCGATGTGCTCCACGCCGCGCCACAGCAGCGCCACGACGAGGGCGATGACGCCGAGCCCGACCAGATCGCCCTGCGTCTGCGTCATGCCGTGCCACAGATACCCGAGGTACTGCACGAGGCCGACCACGCCGGTGGACATGATCAGCGGGATGAACAGCATCGCTGTCCAGACGAACAGGAAGGGCATCAGCTTGCCGGTGCGGTACTGGAAGGCCTGGCGCAGATAGACGTAACTGCCCCCAGCGCCCGGCAGCGAGGCGCCGAGCTCCGCCCAGATCAGCCCGTCCGCCAGCGCCAGCAGCGCGCCCGCGAGAAAGCCGATGACGGCCTGCGGGCCGCCGAAGGCGGCGACCATCAGCGGGATGGTAACGAACGGCCCGATGCCGCACATCTGGCTCATGTTGATGGCCGTGGCCTGGAACAACCCGATGCGGCGGACGAAGCCGGTGCCGTCGCCGCCCCTGGTTTCGCCACCCTTGCTGTTCTTGCTGTTCTTGCTGTTCTTGCGGTTTTCGCTGCCCCCGCCGCCCCCGCCGCTCCCGCGGTTTCCCCCGTCCCCGCCGTCTGCGCTGTCCTCGCCGCTCCCGCCGTCCGGCGGGGTCTTGCCGGTCGGCGGGGTCTTGCCGGTCGCCGGCCCTCCGGCCATCTGGACCTCCCTGGCTCGCCGTGCGAGTGTGATTAAGTTAAGGAGCCTTACTTGATGAGTCAAGAGTCCGAACCCTGGAACCGGCAGCGGCTGCGCAGTAACAACGAACGCCTACTGCTGGCCCGGCTGCGCGCCGAAGGACCCGCCTCCCGGGCCCAGCTCGCCCGCGCCACGGGCCTGTCCAAGCCCACGGTCTCCAGCGCCCTGGCCGCCCTCGAAGAGGCCGGGCTGGTGCGCGAGGCGGGTCGGCAGGCGCCGCCGGAGCGGGGCCGGGTCGCCGTGCTGTACGAGCCGGACCCGACCGCCGGCTACGTCCTCGGCCTGGACATCGGCCGGGCCTGGCTGCGGGTGGCCGCCGCCGACCTGGACGGCACCGTCGTCGCGCGCGCCGAGGTGCGCAACCGCGGCCGCAGCGCCGCCGCCATGGCGGACCTCGCCATCGCCGCGGCCCGCCGGGTCGTCGCCGACGCCGGGGTGGACCCGGCCCTGGTGGCGCACACCGTCGTCGGCGCCCCCGGCGTGTACGACCCGGAGCGGCGGCGGGTCCGGTACGCCGGCAATCTGCCCGGATGGGGGCGCGCGGGGCTCCTCGACCGGATGCGCGAGGAGCTGGGCACTCCCCTGTCGGTGCACAACGACGCCAACCTGGCGGCGCTCGGCGAGTACACCTTCGGCGCCGGCCGGGGCAGCAGGCTCTTCGTGTACGTGCTGGTCGGCACGGGCCTGGGCATGGGCGTGGTCGCGGACGGACGTCTGTTCACCGGCGCCCACGGGGCGGCCGGGGAGATCGGCTTCCTGCCGCTGCTGCCCCGGGTGGGCGGGCCCGATCCGTACGGCCCCAGGGGCCTTAAGGGACAGGGCCTTAAGGGACAGGGCCTTAAGGGACAGGGCCTTAAGGGACAGGGCCTTGAGGGACAACAGGGTCTGGAGGGCGCCGTCGCGGCCGAGGCGGTCGTACGGGCCGCCCGGGAGCTCGGCATGTCCGGGACCAGGTCCGAGCCGCTGACCGCCAAGGCCGTCTTCGACGCGGCCCGCGACGGCGTCGCGCCCGCGCTGGAGGCCGTACGGCAGGAGGCCGAGCGGCTGGCCCATGTGATCGCCGCCGTCGCGGCCGTGCTCGACCCGGACCTGGTGGTGCTGGGCGGCGGGGTCGGCCACAGCGCCGACCTGCTGCTGCGGACCGTGGAGCTGACCCTGCAGCGGATCGGGCCGCTGCGGCCGAGGGTGGCGGCGAGCGCCCTCGGTGAGAACGCGGTGCTGCTGGGCGCGGTGGCCACGGGCCTGGAGGCGGCCAGGGAGCAGGTGTTCACCCGCACCCGGGAGGGCGGCGGGTAGCGCGAGGGGGACGCCCGGAGCACGGGCAGCGGGCGACCCGAGGGGGACGACCCGAGGGGGGGACCCGAGGGGGGAGGACCCGAGGGGGGGGATGACCCGAGGGGGGGACGACCCGAGGGGGGGGACGACCCGAGGGGGGGACGACCCGAGGGGGGGGATGACCCGAGGGGGGACGACCCGAGGGGGGACGACCCGAGGGGAATACCCGGAGCACGGGCAGCGTGGCGACGCCGTGAGCTGCTGCCCGTCGGCGGCGCCGGCGACGCGAGGGGGACGCCCGGAGCGAGGGGGCGCCCGGAGGGCGGGCAGCGCCCGCTATCCCACCGGCACCGTGTCGCGCGCCAGCGCCCGCAGGGCCCCGGCCGTCGAGGAGCCCTTCTCCGCCGTGTAGGTGCACAGCACCTGGCCGGGGTCGGAGGGCAGCACGAACGCCTCGTACGTCAGCACCAGCTCCCCCGCCACCGGATGCCGAATCCGTTTCGTACCGCCGGTCCGCTCCCGCACGGCCTGCGCCTCCCACCGCCGCCGGAAATCATCGCTCCGCTCCAGCAGCTCCCGGACGACCTGGCACACCCGGACGTTGCCGGGGTGGCGCCCGGCCTCCGCCCGCAGGCCCGCCACCGTCTCGTCGGCGACCTTGTCCCACTCCGGGTGGAGGGCCTTGGCTTCCGGGTGGAGGAAGACCAGCAGGGCCGAGTTACGCTCCCGCTCCGGGAGCGCGGCAAGGTCGAAGCACACCCGGCCGCCCAGCAGATTCCAGGCCAGCACGTCCGCACCCGGCCCGAAGACGAAGGCGGGCACCGTCTCGTCCATGGCCTCCAGCAGCAGCCGCACCTCGGGCCGCACGCGCGGCCGGGGCCCGGGGTCCACGGGCCGCTCCCGCCGGGGCAGCGTGATGTTGCGCAGGTACGTGTGCTCGGACGGCGTCAGCCGGAGCGCCCGCGCGAGGGCGTCCACCACCGAGTCCGAGATGGCGGGGGCGCGGCCCTGCTCGATGCGGGTGTAGTAGTCGACGCTGATCCCGGCCAGCTGCGCGACCTCCTCGCGGCGCAGCCCCCGCACCCGGCGCCGTACGAGCCCGTCGGGCAGCCCCAGCTCGGCGGGGTTGAGCGCCGCCCGCCGTGCCCTCAGGAACGCCTTGATCTCCGGCTCCGCATCACCCATCGCTCCATTATCCGCGTATCCGCGACAGCCCCCCGGAAGCCCGTCCGTCCAGGTGGTTCTGCCAGACCCAGGTCGAGCCGGGCCTGGTGCCCGGCCCCGCCGGCCGAAAGCTGGGACCGCACCCCACCGAAACCACATGACGCACGTAAGGCGGAACCCCCATGAAGCGCAGGATCCTCGGCGGCACCGGCATCTCGGTCAGCGAATACGCCCTGGGCACGATGATGTTCGGCGCCTGGGGCAACCGGGACCACGACGAGTCGGTGCGGATCATCCACCGCGCCCTGGACACGGGCATCAACTTCGTCGACACCGCCGACATCTACTCCGCCGGCGAGTCCGAGGAGATCGTCGGCAAGGCGCTCAAGGGGCGCCGCGAGGACGTCGTCCTGGCGACCAAGGTCTTCAACTCCATGGGCCCGGACGCCAACCACGGCGGCAACTCCCGGCGCTGGATCACCCGCGAGATCGAGAACAGCCTGCGCCGCCTCGGCACGGACTACATCGACCTGTACCAGATCCACCGGCCCGACCCGGCGACGGACATCGACGAGACCCTGTCGGTCCTGTCCGACCTGGTCCGGGCGGGCAAGGTGCGGGCCGTCGGCTGCTCCACCTTCCCGGCGGAGCAGATCGTGGAGGCCCACTGGACCTCCGAGCGGCGCGGCCACGTCCGCTTCCGCAGCGAGCAGCCGCCGTACTCGATCCTGGCGCGCTCGGTCGAGGCGGCGGTGCTGCCGACCGCGCGGCAGTACGGGATGGGGGTGCTGACCTGGGGACCCCTGTCCGCGGGCTGGCTCTCCGGCCGCTACACCAAGCGCTCCGACATCGACCTGACCGGCGGCCGCTCGGCCCTCGAGCGGCACAAGTTCGACCCCTCGCTTCCGGAGAACGCGCGCAAGCTGGAGGCTGTCGGCCGGCTCGCCGAGCTGGCCTCCGACGCCGGGCTCTCGCTGCCTCACCTGGCGGTCGCGTTCGTACGGTCCCACCCGGCCGTCACCTCGGTGATCATCGGGCCGCGCACGATGGAGCAGCTCGATGACCTGCTCGCGGGGGCGGACGTGGAGCTGAGCGAGGACGTCCTGGACCGCATCGACGAGATCGTGCCACCGGGCACGGACCTGAACCGGGCGGACAGCTACTACGAGCCGCCGGCGCTGGTCGACAAGGCGCAGCGCCGGCGGCGGGCCGGGGCCTGAGACCCCCAGCAGCCTCGGGCCCCGAGGGGGAGGGCGGTTCAGAAGGCAGTTCCAGAAAGTACTTCCAGGAGTTGGGTCAGAGGGTGGTTCAGACGTCGGTTCAGAGGGTGGTTCGGTCGGGTCAGAGGCGTCGGGTCAGAGGGTGGTTCGGAAGCCGGGCCAGAGGGGGCGGAAGTCGGGTCAGAGGGGGCGGAAGTCGGGTCAGAGGGGGCGGAAGTCGGGTCAGAGCGTGACTCAGACGTGGCCGGCCGGGAGCAGCTCTGCGCGGCCGAAGAGCAGGCCGTAGCCGGAGGGCAGTCGGCTGAGCAGCCGGTCGAGCAGCTCGTCCCCGGCCATCTCCGCCACCGCGCCCAGGACCGAACTCACGTCCCAGCGCGCGGTGGCGGAGGTGGCCCCGCCCAGGCGCGCCGCGACGGCGTCGACGAACTCGGAGGCGGCCGGCGCGAGCGTCGGCGGGATGGGCCCGGCCAGGGCGGCGGCCGCCTCACGCGGCAGCCGGTGGGCCAGCTCCGCCCGCTCGGGCCCGGTCAGATGGCCGCCGAGGGCCGTCAGAACGGTCCGGGTGATCCGTTCGGCTTCCTCGCCGGTGGCGTACTGGCCGCGCTCGCGCACCTGCTCCACGAGTTCGCTCCACCGCATCGCGTGCATTCCTTTCCTGCTGAGCCTGGTGATGCTGCTGAGCCTGGTGATCCTGCCGGTCTTGCTGACCACGGCGGGGCCCCGGGCCGTTCGGCCGGCCCGGGGCCACCATGCGTGGGTCAGCCGCTGATCTGCTTGGGCCCGGAGCCGCCGCCCGTGATCTGGATCTTGCGGGGCTTGGCCTCCTCCGCGACCGGGATGCGCAGCGTGAGCACGCCCGCGTCGTACGAG
Organism: Streptomyces sparsogenes subsp. cuspidosporus; assembly: GCF_039532705.1. Taxonomy (NCBI): domain Bacteria; kingdom Bacillati; phylum Actinomycetota; class Actinomycetes; order Kitasatosporales; family Streptomycetaceae; genus Streptomyces; species Streptomyces sparsogenes. Next base: position 22,990 of record NZ_BAAASD010000053.1, read on the forward strand.
GCGTCCACGCGCTCGGTGTCGAGGGAGTCGCCGAGGAAGAGCTGTCGGCTGTAGGTGCCCGTCGGGCGCTCGGCGGCGATCGTCTCGGCGCCCTCGGGGGTCATGGAGCGGCGCTCGGCGCGGACGGTGAGGACGTTCCGCTCGACATCGATGTCGATGCTCTCGGGGTCGACGCCGGGGAGGTCGAACATCACCACGAACTCGTCGCCCTGGCGGTAGGCGTCCATCTGGAGGGCCGCGGGCCGGGTCGCGGTGGCGCTGCCGAACATCTGCTGGGCGAGCCGGTCGAACTCCCGGAACGGATCGGTACGCATGAGCATCACAGGTCACTCCTTCCGTCTGGTGCACTGAGTGCGATGCCCTACGTCTTCTTATATAGCTCTCTCGAAGAAAATTGACAACAAGGGACTCAGGTTGTCCCCCAGGCCGAGAGAGTCAGGTTGTGACTGCCGAGGGTCAGGTCGTAATCGCGTCCAGGAATGCGTCGACGAGCGCCCGGTCGTGGGCATGGGTCAGCCGCTCGCGGGCCTCTTCCGGGGGCAGCCAGACGAGCTGGTCGACCTCATCGTTGGGGATGTTGGGGACGTTGGGGATGTTGGGGACGTTGGGGATATTGAGGATGTTGGGGATGCTGGGGGCATCAGGAATATTAGGAATGTTGGGGGTGAATCCATCGTCGGGCTCATCGGGCTCATCGGGCTCACCGGGCTCATCGGGGTAGCCGGGGACCGCCTCAGCCGCCCAGTAACGGACCTCCTTGGGCCGGCCCTTGACCGGATAGCGGACGGTGGGCAGCTCGGGCCCGGGGACACAGCGCACCCCGGTCTCCTCCCCCACCTCGCGCACCGCGCAGCGCAGCGCGTTTTCGCCCCGCTTGAGCTTGCCTTTCGGGTGCGACCAGTCGTCGTATCGCGGTCGGTGGACGAGCGCGATCTCCGGTCGGCCGTCGCGGGCGGAGCGCCGCCAGAGGACGCAGCCGGCCGCGCGGATCACCGGTTTCCCAGCCATGCGCGGACCTCCCTGTCACGGCCCGGCACCAGCACGCCGATGCGCCGAGAACGCCTAAGGCACCGAGAGCCCCTGAGACGCCTAGGACGCCGAGGACAGCGTCCGCTGCCAGATCCGGCCGAAGGCGAAGCGGGCGGCCTCGACCTCATGTCGTTGGTCGGCGTGCAGCACGCCGAGGGCGTAGGCGGTGGCAGGGGCGATCCGCGGGGTCCGGGCCGCGGCGGCCGCGGCGGCCGCCGCCTCGGCCGCGTCCCGGTGCCGCTCGAGGGCCTGCCCGGCGGCCAGCAGCCGCACCGACAGTGAGGGGGCGGCCTCCGCCGGTCCACTGCCGTCCGGCCGGTCCCCCGCGTCGAGCACCTCCAGGGCGTAACGCCGCAGGCGCAGCAGCCGCCGCACCTGGTGCCAGGGCGCGTCCTGCCGCTCGCTGGCGGGCGGGGCGTCGGCGGCCGGGGTGGCGGCGAGACCGTGGATCAGCGCCTCCGCGTTGTACGGATGCCCGGCCCGCCCCAGCGGCAGCGCCTCGACCGCCTCGGCCAGCCGCCGCTGCGCCAGCTCCGCGAGCGGCGGCAGCGCCAACTCGGCGGGGCGGGCCGCGGCGGCCTCGTCGAGAGGGACCTCGGAGGCCAGGAGCGCGACCGCGTCAGCGACCGCGTGGAAGCGCGAGGAGCCAAGCGCCTGCAGGGCCGCGGTGTGCGCGCGGGTCCGCGCGAGGGTGAGCTGGCGCTCCAGGAGCGCCCCGGCCCGTGCGGCCCCGACGGTCAGAACCCCGCCCCGGGCCTCGTCCGCGCCGCCGCCCTGCCGCGCACCCGCGCCGCCGCCCGGCCGCTGGTGCGTCCGGTCGCCACGCGGCGTGGCCGCGCCGGGGTCGAGCCGCTCGTGCTGTTCCTGCTGTTCCTGCTGTACGTGCTGTTCCCGCCGCTCGGGCTGTTCCTGCTGTACGTACTGTTCCCGCCGCTCGGGCTGTTCCTGCTGTACGGGCTGTTCCTGCTGTACGTACTGTTCCCGCTGCTCGCGCTGTTCCCGCCGCTCGGGCTGTTCCTGCTGTACGGGCTGCCCCTGCCGCTCGGGCCCCAGGGCCCCCGGCCCGCCCGCCGGCCGGACCGCGGCGTCCGCCGCCTGCCCCACCTGCCCCCTCTGGCCCGCCTGCCCCCTCTGCCCCGCCTGCCCCGCCTCCGCCGTGCCGCTCGCCGCATCGCTGCCGCGCGGGCCAGGCGTACCAGACGGGCCAGGGCTAGGCGTACCGGGAGGCATACCGGGCGGGTCCTGCGGGGCGTCGGCCGTCAGCGAGACGCTGCGGCGTGCCACGCGGGAGGGGCGCTGGACCGGCGCGTCCCCCACCGTCCCGCGCCCCGCCATGCCAGGCGTCCCCGGCGCACCCCCCGGCGCACCCCCCGCCGCGTCCGCCGCGTCCGCCGTGTCCGCCGGGGCGCCGGCGCCCGAGAGCCGGTGCAGGGCGCCGCGCAGCCGGGTCAGGCGCGCCGCGTACGCGTGCTCCAGCGCGAGCGTGCCGGACAGCCACGCCAGCTCGGAGCGGAGGTGGTCGGCCCAGGCGGTGTCGGTGAGCGGGCGGTAGACCCACAGCACGCCGCTGATGCGCCGCGCGCAGCGGCGCATCAGCCGGGCGGCCTCGGCCGCCTCCTCGGCGTCCACCCCGCTGTCCCGCTGCTGCCGCAGGCTCCGCAGGAAGTCCCCGGCCTGGGCGTTCAAGTACCAGGACAGCGCGTCGCCCGCCGTCGCCGTCGCGAGCGCCGGCCCGGCCGTCGCCATGTCGGCCCCCATCACACCGTCCGTCATGTCGTACCCCCCAGGGCCGAGGGCAGCGGCGGGTAGAGCACCGTGCGACCGGCCGGCCCCCGTAACCCCGACCGGCGACGACAGATCATGTCGCTGTACCACGCCGTCGCCTCCGGGCGTCTATGAGCATTTCCTGTACGTTCCGCAGCGGCTGTCCTTCGGCGTCCGTCGCGTGCCGCGTCCACTCGCCGTCCGGGCCCAGGTGCCAGGAGGCGGTGGAGTCGGACATGCCGGTCTCCAGCAGCCGGTTGAGGGAGGCGCGGTGGGCGGGGTCGGTGACCCGGACCAGCGCCTCGATCCGGCGGTCCAGATTGCGGTGCATCATGTCGGCGCTGCCGAGCCACACCTCGGCCTCCCCGCCGTTCCCGAACGCGAAGACGCGCGAATGCTCCAGGAACCGGCCCAGGACCGAGCGGACCCGGATGTTCTCCGAGAGCCCGGGGACCCCCGGCCGCAGCGCGCAGATGCCCCGCACCCACACGTCCACCGGCACGCCGGCCCGTGAGGCCCGGTAGAGCGCGTCCACGATGGCCTCGTCGACCATCGAGTTGACCTTGATCCGCACATACGCGGGCCGCCCCGCCCGGTGGTGGGTGACCTCCCGGTTGATCCGGGTGATCAGCCCGTCGCGCAGCGACCTGGGGGCGACCAGCAGCCGCTGGTAGTTCTCCCGCCGGGAGTAGCCGCTCAGCCGGTTGAACAGGTCGGACAGGTCGGTGCCGACCTTCGGGTCGGCGGTCAGCAGCCCCAGGTCCTCGTACAGCCGCGCCGTCTTCGGGTGGTAGTTGCCGGTACCGACGTGGCAGTAGCGGCGCAGCGTGTCGCCCTCCTGGCGGACCACCAGCGACAGCTTGCAGTGGGTCTTGAGGCCGACCAGGCCGTAGACCACGTGGCAGCCGGCCTCCTCCAGCTTGCGCGCCCACTTGATGTTGGCCTGCTCGTCGAAGCGGGCCTTGATCTCGACGAGGACCAGCACCTGCTTGCCGGACTCGGCGGCGTCGATGAGCGCGTCGACGATCGGCGACTTGCCGGAGGTGCGGTAGAGCGTCTGCTTGATCGCGAGCACGTCGGGGTCGGCGGCCGCCTGCTCCAGGAAGGCCTGCACGGAGGTGGAGAAGGAGTCGTACGGGTGGTGCAGCAGCACGTCCCGCTCGCGCAGCGCGGCGAAGATGTCGGGCGCGGAGGCGGACTCGACCTCGGCGAGGTCCCGGTGGGTGCCGGCCACGAACTTCGGGTACTTCAGCTCCGGCCGGTCCAGCGCGGCTATGCCGAACAGCCCGGTCAGGTCCAGCGGGCCCGGCAGCGGATAGACCTCGGCCTCGGAGACCTTCAGTTCGCGCACCAGCAGGTCGAGCACGTACGGGTCGATGGACTCCTCGACCTCCAGGCGCACCGGCGGCCCGAAGCGGCGCCGCAGCAGCTCCTTCTCCAGCGCCTGGAGCAAGTTCTCCGCGTCGTCCTCCTCGACCTCCAGGTCCTCGTTGCGGGTCACCCGGAACATGTGGTGCGCCAGCACCTCCATGCCGGGGAACAGCTCCTCCAGGTGCGCCGCGATGACGTCCTCCAGCGGCACGTACCGCTGCGGGGATGCCTCCAGGAACCGCGAGAGCAGCGGTGGGACCTTCACACGTGCGAAGTGGTCATGGCCGCTGACCGGGTTGCGCACCACGACCGCGAGGTTGAGGGAGAGCCCGGAGATGTAGGGGAAGGGGTGCGCCGGGTCCACCGCGAGGGGGGTGAGGACCGGGAAGATCTGCTGGCGGAAGAGCGTGAAGAGGCGGGACTGCTCGTCCTCGGTGAGGTCGGGCCAGCGGATCAGGTGTATGCCCTCGTCGGCGAGCGCGGGGGCGACGTCCTGCTGGTAGCAGGCCGCGTGCCGGGCCATGAGCTCGCGCGACCGGGTCCAGATCAGGTCCAGGACCTCGCGGGGCTGCAGCCCGGAGGCGGAGCGGGTGGCGACGCCGGTGGCGATGCGCCGCTTGAGGCCCGCCACCCGCACCATGAAGAACTCGTCCAGGTTGCTGGCGAAGATCGCGAGGAAGTTCGCCCGCTCCAGCAGCGGCGTGTTCGGGTCCTCGGCGAGCTCCAGCACCCGCTCGTTGAACGCCAGCCAGCTCCGCTCACGGTCCAGGAACCGCCCCTGGGGAAGCTCCTCCCCGTCCACGTCCACGCCGTCCACTTCGTACGCGTCCAGGTCGCCGTCCAGGTCCGGGTCCAGGTTGCGGACCGGCGGCGCGGCGACGGCGTGCGGCCGGTGCGCCGCGATGGAACCGACCGAGGGCTGGGGCTGCGGCTGCGGGTGGGGCTGCGCGTGGACGGATGCCTGACCGCTGGAGTGGTTCATGTCCTCATTGTTCCGCGCCGAGGGCGGGAACGGCGTCCCCGGAGACTGTGCTGGAGCGGCACGGAGCCTCCGGTTCGAGGGGGTCGGCACGGCGGGCTGCATTCAGCGATGCTCGCAACCGAGTTTGAATCGCCGGTAACGGAGACATGGCGCGTAGGAAATCGGGATCCATCTCGCAGGCGTCACGGCCGACCGCGTTACCGTCGGCGGGCCTCCGCCGGGCCGACTGCGCAGTTCTCCGGGCCGCCCCCGCAGTTCCCCGCGCAGCGCCCCGGGCCGACCGCGCAGCTCCCCCGGCCCGGCCGTGCAGCTCCCCGGCCCGCCGTCAGGTCCCCGTCACATCTCCGTTCAGATCTCCGTCACGTCTCCGTTCAGGTCCCCGTCACGTCTCCGTGCGATACATGAGATCCGTCTCGTACGTCGTAAAGCCCAGCCGCCCGTATACGGCGACGGCGGGGAAATTGTCGGCGTCCACGTACAGCATCGCGGTCGGCAGCCCGCGGCCCGCCAGGTGCCGCAGCCCGATCGCGGTGAGCGACCGTCCGAGTCCGCCGCCCTGGGCATCGGGCCGCACCCCCACCACGTACACCTCGCCCAGCCGCTCCTGCGCGTGCACCTTCGTCCAGTGGAAGCCGACGATCTCCCCGCCCCGCTCGGCCAGGAAGAAGCCCTCGGGGTCGAACCACGGCTCCCCCATCCGGTCCTCCAGGTCGCGCCGGTTCAGCGAGCCCTGCTCGGGGTGGTGGGCGAAGGCCGCCGCGTTCGCCGCCACCCAGGCGTCCTCGTCCTCGCCCGGCCGGAAGGTCCGTACGGTCACGCCCTCCGGCAGCACGGGCTCGGGGATGTCCAGGGTGTCCAGCGGGTCCAGCGGCCGACGCATCTGCCGCAGCTCCCGGAACAGGGTCAGCCCCAGCACCTGCGCGAGATGGCGCGCCGAGGAGTGCCCGCCGTGCGCCCACACCCGCAGCCGCTTGCCCGACTCGCGCAGCAGCGTCACGCCGAGCGCCCGCCCGTGGCCCTGCCCGCGGTGCGCCGGGTGTACGACCAGTTCGGCGGCCGGGGCCTCCACCGGGTCGGTGTCCTCCAGCTGCGCGTACCCCACGAGTTCCCCGCCCGGCTCCTCGCGCAGCAGCAGGTGGCGCACGCCCTCCCGCCGCCCCCGCAGCTGGAGCCGCCCCTGCTCGGACACGGCCTGCTGCCCGTCCGTGCGCGCGGACTCCGCGACGAGCCGCAGCACGTCCTGCGCCACGGCGGGCGTCACCTCGTCGAGGACATCGATCCGGCGGGCGCCGGCCGCCTCGTTCAGCACGTCATTCATGGTCCCGAGCCTACGGCCCGGCCCTGACCGGACAGGCCCCACACGCACGCCCCGACCTCGCGCACCCTCCCGGGGGCGGCGCCCCGCCGTACGGCCGAACGGGTGAGCCCCTGCCCCGGGTAGGCCCGCCGGCTACGCCCCGCCGACTGCCCCCACCGACTGCCCCCACCGGCAGTCCCCACCGGCCGCCCCCGCCGACAGTCCCCACCGGCCGCCCCCGCCGACTGCCCCGCCGCTAACCCCCGTCGGCCGCCCCCGCCGCTTACCCCCGGCGGTTACCCCCTCCCCACCCGGTTGCGCCCCCTCCCCACCCGGCTGCGCCCCACCCCACCCGGCTGCGCCCCACCCCACCCGGTCCCGGCTGCGCCCCCACCCCACCCGGCTGCGCCCCCACCCCGCCGGTTGTCCACGCGCAATCAGCTCGTAACCCCGAGCCCCCTGCCCCGCTACGCGCGTTGACCGTATGCTGCCGCCGTCGCTCGACCATCGCACAGAACCGTTGCACAGACCCGTACAGAGGGGACCCCATGCCAGGGATAGCTCAACGGCCCCGCGCAGCCCGCCGGTTGACCGCCGCGGCGGCCGTGCTGGCGGCCGCGGCCGGGATCATGTCCGCCGCCGGCCCGGCGGGCGCGGACCCAAGCGCCCCCGCGAAGCCGCACCCAGCCCGCACGGTCGATGTGCAATTGCTGTCGTTCAACGACCTCCACGGCAACCTGGAGCCCCCGCAGGGCTCCTCCGGCACCGTCACCGAGACCCAGCCGGACGGCACCACCAAGGCCGTCCCGGCGGGCGGCGTCGAATACCTCGCGAGCGCGCTGCGCACCGCACGCAAGGGCCACCCGTACTCCGTCACCGCCGCCGGCGGCGACATGATCGGCGCGAGCCCGCTGCTGTCCGGCCTCTTCCACGACGAGCCGACCATCGAGGCGCTCAACAAGCTCGACCTGGACGTCACGGCCGTCGGCAACCACGAGTTCGACGAGGGCCGCGCCGAGCTGACCCGCATCCAGAACGGCGGCTGCCACCCCAAGGACGGCTGCTACGAGGACGGCAAGACCTTCCCCGGCGCCGACTTCCCCTACCTCGCCGCGAACGTCACCGACGAGAAGACCGGCAAGCCCATCCTGAAGCCGTACACCGTCTGGAAGCACAACGGCGTCAAGATCGGCTTCATCGGCGTCACGCTCGAAGGCACCCCCAACATCGTCACCGCCGAGGGCGTCAAGGGCCTCAAGTTCCACGACGAGGTCGAGACGATCAACAAGTACGCCAAGGAGCTCAACCGCAAGGGCGTCAAGTCGATCGTCGCGCTCATCCACGAGGGCGGGCTCCCGGCCTCCTCCTCGTACAACTACGACTGCGACAGCGGCGGCCCGGGCTCCGGCATCTCCGGCCCGATCGTCGACATCGCCAAGAACGTCACCCCGAAGGTCGACGCCCTGGTCACCGGTCACACCCACCAGGCGTACGCGTGCACCATCCCGGACCCCTCCGGCACCCCGCGCACCGTCACCTCCGCCGCCTCCTTCGGCCGCCTCTACACCGACACCACCCTCACCTACGACCGCCGCACCGGCGACATCGTCCGTACGAAGGTGAAGTCGGCCAACCATGTCGTCGACCGGCAGCAGCCCAAGGCCGCCGACATGACCTCCCTCATCGGCCGCTGGAACAAGCTGGCCGCGCCGATCGCGAACAAGCCCGTCGGCTACGTCTCCGCCGAGATCCCGGGGCGCGGCTCCACGGCGTACGAGTCCCCGCTCGGCGACGTCATCGCCGATGCCCAGCTCGAAGCGCTCTCCCCCGCCGACAAGGGCGGCGCCCAGCTCGCCCTCATGAACCCCGGCGGCATCCGCTCCGACCTCGCCTACGCGGCGTCGGGCAGCGAGGGGGACGGGGTCGTCACGTACGGCGAGGCGTTCACGGTGCAGCCCTTCACTAACATGATGAACGTCATCGACCTCACCGGCGATCAGCTCATCACCGCCCTGAAGCAGCAGGTCAGCGGCTCCAACCAGGCCTCCCCCAAGATCCTCCAGGTCTCCCGGGGCCTCACCTACACCCTCGACCTCACCAAGACCGGCGCCGACCGCGTCGTCGCCGACTCGGTGAAGCTGAACGGGGAGGCCATCGACCCGGCCAAGACCTACCGCGTCGCGATGAACGAGTTCCTCGCCGGTGGCGGCGACGGCTTCCCCGCCTTCAAGGAGGGCAAGAACAAGCTGGTCGGCGCCTCCGACCTGGAGGCCTTCACGGCCTACCTCACCGCGCACTCCTCCGCCTCCGCGCCCCTGGCACCCCCGGCGGCGGACCGCATCAAGATCGTGCGGTAACGCCCCGAGCGCGCTGAGCCCCACGGACCCGGCCCGGCCCCCCATCGACCTCCGGTGGCGCCGGGCCGCGTCGCGTGTGCCGCCGCTATCTGACGTGGTCGAGACGGCCCGCCTTGGCGCCACGTATGAAGTCGCGCAGAGCGGCGGGGGTTGTGCTCAGGATGGTCTCGGGGTCGTCGCTCTCGCGCAGGACGATGACGCCGTCGGAAGCGGCGACGTTCACGCAGTTACCCGCGTCGCCGCTGTAGGAGGACTTACGCCACAAGTACGTGGACATGCTTTTACCTTTCACATGCTGCGGACAATGCCATGAATGAAGTCCCGGGACGCCGCCGGATCGAGCGCGGTCGCCTCCATCCGTTTCAGAACGGCCCGGTACTTGGCCAACTCCGGTTCGGCGTCCATGAACTGGGTTCCCTGAGCGGAGTCGAGCTGGACTGTGTCGAGTTGCGGCACGGGGCCGAGCACGTAGTCGAACGACTGCCCAGTACCGGGGAAGGTCCCGCCGGCGAACGGAATCACCCGAACGGTGACGGTGTCCATCTCGCTCATCGCGATGAGGTGTTCGAGCTGTGCACGGACAGTAGCCTGCCCTCCGAACTCCATCCTGAGAGCGGCTTCATGAATGAGTGCCGTGTACGGCACCGGGTTGTCCCCATAGAGAATCGCCTGCCTCTTCATCCGATGCGACAACCGATGCTCCACTTCGTAGGCCCGCAACGGTGGAGCCACCTCCCCGATCACCGCACGGGCGTAGTCCACCGTCTGGAGGAGGCCTGGAATGTGGATGACCAGCGCGACGCGCAGTCCGCGCGCCCGATGTTCCAGCTCGGCCATGTCCGCGAAGCTCGCCGGGAGGTGCTCCCGGTACTCGTCCCACCAACCCCGAGAGCGTCCACCTGTCATGTCGGCCAGAGCATCGGCCAGTTCGTGATCGACACAGCCGTAACTCCTGGCCATCGCCCGAACCCGATCGCCGCTCACCGAATAACGACCCGCTTCGATCATGCTCACGCGAGCCTGCTGAACGCCCAGGAGGGCGGCTGCTGCTGTAGAGGACAAGCCCGCACGCTCACGCAACTTGCGCAGTTCGGCACCCAGGCGGCGGGACTTGATCGTCGGGTTGTTGCTCGTAGCCATCCGTCTCCCCATCACCCACACGAGTTGAATCGTGAGCTATAACGCCAGATCGCTGTTAGATCTAACATCACTTGCCCTACCGTGTGAGCCAAGCCACTCAACTCCACCCGACCGAGGGAGACTCGCATGGCCACCGTATCCCCACAGGAGACCGACTCGGCGCCGTCCGACCAGCCGTGGACGTACACCCTCCGGCTCCCCAACGACCCCCGTGCCGCCCGTATCGCGCGGGTCACCCTTCGCGCGGTCCTCTCCGGCCACGGCATGGCCGAGCTGGCCGAGACCGCCGAACTGCTCACCAGCGAGCTGGTGACCAACGCCATCCGCCACTCCGACGGCCCCGCCCAACTGCGCCTGCGCCATCTCTGTGAGAGCCGCCTCCGGGTCAGCATCTGGGACACCAACCCGACCATCCCCGCGCCCTTCGACACCCCGCCCGGCCGTCTCGACCGCCTCACCGCCCTCGCCGAAGCCGCCGCCAAGGCCGACGACACCCACGGCCGTGGCCTGCTCATCGTCCGGCTCTGCGCGGACAACTGGGGTGGCTACCCGCTCGCCGACGATCTCTTCGGCATCAGCGGAAAGCTCCTGTGGTTCGAGCTCACCCCGCTGCGCAGCTCGTTCGACATCGCAGCCTGATTCGCTGTGGCACGCACCGAGTACTACGACCGTTCAGCGCGGAAGCACCCAGTCCGGCCTCCAGGTCCCGGGCGCGTCGTGGCCGGTGACGGTGGTGGCGAGGTGGGCGCGGAGGGTGGGCAGGGCGGGGTGGGGGTTGTCGCGGTGCCAGAGGAGGGAGTGCGGGTAGACGGGCGTCGGGTCGGTGACGGGGATGCGGCGCAGGCCGTGGCCGGCGGGCCAGACGAGGCGGGTCTGCTCGCTCATGAAGGTGGCCAGGGCCGGGGTGTCGGCGACGGTGTCGATGAGCACGTCGGAGCCGAAGTTGGGGCCGGTCGCCTCGATGGTGAGGCCGAACTCGGCGACGAGGTCGTCGTAGTACGCGGCCCATTCCGTACCGGGGACGATGCCGGGCATCCAGATCCGGTGTCCGACGAGCTGGGCAACGGTCACCGAGCGGGCGGAGGCGAGCGCGTGGCCGGGGCCGGTGAGGAGCTGGAGCGGCTCGTCGAGCACCCGGACGGAGTCGATGTCCTCGGGAAGGGGCCTGCCGGGTGCGGCGACGGCGCGGAAGGACGCGTCGATCGCGCCGGAGCGGAGGGCGGAGATGGCCGTCTCAATGTCGAAGAGCATCACCACGTCGAGGTCGATCTCGGGGTGTGAGCGGTGGAAGCCGCGCATCAGACCCGTCGCCGCGCCGCGCGAGGCGATCACGTCGACGCGCAGGGGCCGGCGGCCGGTCCGTACGGACGCGACGGCACGCTCGGCGGCGCGCAGCAGCTCCCGGGCGTGGGGCAGGAACGCCTGCCCGTCGATGGTGAGCTCGGCACCGCGCGGCGTGCGGGTGAACAGCCGCACGCCGAGGTCGCGCTCCAGCGCGGCGATCCGCTTGGAGACGGCCTGCTGGGTGACCGCCAGCTCGGCGGCGGCCTCCTGGAACTGCCCCGCCTCGGCGGCGGCGACGAAGGTCCGGACGGTGTCGAGGTCCATGCGGACACCCTACGGATACAACCACTGGTTGTGGCGGGACGGCCTCGTGGTTGTTTGATCCCGCGCTATGGCGCTCGCTTTGATGCTTCCGATCGCGGATCGGTTGTGCGGGTGAAGGCGAGGGGCGCATGGGAAGCGGGCATCGGTTGGGGCGGCGGTTCGGCTGGCTCTGGGGAGCGTACGGGACCAGCGCGCTCGGCACGTGGCTGGCCTTCGGCGCGTTCCCGCTGATCGCCATCCAGGTGCTGCACGCCGGACCGGCCGAGGTCGCCGCGCTCTCCTCCGTGGGGGCCGCGGTGGGCGCGGCCGTGGCGGTGCCGCTCGGCCCGTGGGTGGAGTTCCGCCGCAAGCGGCCGGTGCTGATCGCGATGGACCTGGTGCGGTTCGCGGCGCTGCTGACGATCCCCGCCGCGTACGCGCTCGGCACGCTCACCTTCCTCCAGCTCCTGCTGGTGTCGGTGGTCGTCGCGGCGGCCGACATCACCTTCCGCGCCGCCTCGGGCGCGTACCTGAAGACACTGCTGCCGGCCGAGGACCTGCTCGTCGCCAACGCCCGGCTCGAGTCCACGACCTGGACGACCACGATCATCGGCCCGCCGCTGGGCGGCGCGGCGATCGGGCTCCTCGGTCCGGTGGCGACGGTGGTGGCCGACGCGGTCAGCTATCTGCTCTCCGCGCTCGGCATCCGCGCGACGGGCGGGCAAGAGCCGCCGCCCGAGCGGCGGGAGGCGACGCCCGAGCACCGGGGCGCCGCGCCCGAGCACCGGGAGGCGGCGCCGGAGCGGCGGGAGGCCGCGCCCGAGCGGCGGGAGGCGACGTCGGAGCGGCGGGAGGCCGCGCCCGAGCGGCGGGAGGCGACGTCGGAGCGGCGGAAGGCGACGCCAGAGCGGCGGGAGGCGACGTCGGAGCGGCGGAAGGCGACGCCCGAGCACCGGGACGCCGCGCCCGAGCACCGGGAGGCGGCGCCGGAGCGGCGGGAGGCCGCGCCCGAGCGGCGGGAGGCCGCGCGCCTGCGGGCCGGGGACCTGCTCGACGGCTGGCGGTACATACTCGCCGACGCGGCGCTGCGCCCGCTGTTCTTCAACACGACCCTGTTCAACGCCCTGGTGATGGCCGCCCAGCCGCTGATGGCCGTCCTGATGCTCGGCCGGCTCGGGTTCGAACCGTGGCAGTACGGCCTCGCCTTCGCCGCGCCCTCGATCGGCGGGCTGCTCGGTTCGCGGCTGGCCCGGCCGCTCGTCACCTGGTACGGGCAGCATCAGGTCCTGGTGGTGGTCGGGACGCTGCGCGCGCTCTGGTCCGTCGGCCTCGCCTTCACGGGGCCCGGCACCGGGGGGCTGCTGCTGGTGATGGGGGTCGAGCTCGGGCTCATCTTCTGCTGCGGGGTCTTCAACCCCGTCTACGCCACCTACCGCCTCGAACGAACCCCGACCGACCGGGTCACCCGTACGCTCTCCGCGTGGGCGGTGACGACCAAGGCCTCGACCGCGCTCCTGACGGCCGTCTGGGGCGTGCTGGGCGGTCTGCTCGGCCCGCGCACGGCCATCGGCCTGGCCGGCGTACTGCTGCTGGCGACCCCGCTGCTGCTCCCCCGGCAGGACCACACGCCCCAGCGCGAGCCGGAACCGGCCCGCAGCCGCACCTGACAGCCACAAAGCGCCGGCACACCTGACACCCGCAAAACCACCGGCACACCTGACACTCCACAAAAGTGCAGCCGGACCTGACACCGCAAAACCGCAGCCACACCTGACACCGCACAGAAGCGCAGCCACAACCCCAACCCCTGAAACCCGCGAAAAGCCCCCACAAACAGCCCCCACAAACAGCAAGGAGAACACTCGCGTGAGCACCACCCCCGCCCCCGCCCTCGGCCCCGCGCACACCGCCCTTCTCGTCATGGACTTCCAGCCCGCCATCCTGGCCGGTCTGCCCGAAGGCGACCGCGAAGCCCTGCTCGGCCGCGTGGAAGGGGCCATCGCCGACGTACGCGCCGGCGGCGGCACCATCGCCCACGTCCGCGTCGGCTTCACCGAGGCCGACTGGGACGCGATCCCGGACACCAACAAGTCCTTCGCCCCGGTCGCCCAGCACCGTGTCATGCACCACGAGGACCCTGCCGCCGCCCTCCACGACCGCCTGGCCCCCCGGGACGGCGACATCGTGGTGCGCAAGACCCGTTACGGCGCCCTCTCCACCACCGACCTCGACGAGCGGCTGCGCGAGCGCGGCATCACCACTCTGGTCGTCTCCGGCATCACGACCAGCGGCGTCGTCCTGTCCACCGTCATCGACGCGGCCGACCGCGACTACCGGCTCTACGTCCTTTCCGACGGCGTGGCCGATCCCAACGCCGAAGTCCACGACGTCCTGCTCCACCAGGTCTTCCCGTCCCGGGCCCACCTCATCGACACCGCCGAGCTGCGCACCCTGTTCCGGACCGGCTGAAGGGGGCCGCCAGGCGCGGTTACCCTTCGCCGACGCGGAGGCCGCCGCGGAGGCCGCCGCGCCCGGCGCTGATGGAGGCCGTACTCCCCAGCCGTCCGCCCACGGCGAGCGGGTCCGCGGTTCCGCGGTTTCACTCAGCCGACGGTGTCGGGGACGGCTGTCATCTCCACCCGGGCGATGCCCTGATCCAGGAAGGTGGCCAGGTTGTGGGCCTCCTCTGCGACAGCTTCCCGTTCCTGAGGAGAAAGGGGCCGCAGGGGCGTGACGCTGATCTGCCGGTCGCGCACGGTCCACGTGGCGGCGACGCGTCCGTCCACGAGCACGGCACGCTGACCTGAGACGGACAGGCCGAGGTGGGCGTCGTCGATGATGCGGCTGCGGTCGCGGTAGCCGAGGATCGCGTTGTCGAAGGCCGGGAGGAACCGGACGGGAGCGGGCGTGTCCGGGGACGGGCGTGGCGCGTCGGGCAGGTCGATGAGTTCCCGGCCGCGTTCGTCACGGAAGGTGATCAGCTCGTCCCGGATGGCCTTGACCGCGGCGGGCAGACCGGCCAGACCGCTCCAGGCGCGGATGTCCGCGGTGGCGGCGGGCCCGTAGGCGGCGAGGTAGCGGCGCACCAGTTGCTGTCCGACCGGGTCGCTCGCGTCGTCGGGCAGCGGCGCGGGGTCTTGTCCGAGCCAGGTGGCCAGGGGCAGATTCCGCACGCCGGCCTTCGTCTGCCACAGACCGCGCGGGGGAAGCTGAGCCATCGGGATGAGCGCGGCGACGAGGAGTTCGCCCAGGGCGCGGCGTGGCGGGCCGGGCCAGCGGTCCTGGAGTGCCTGGACGAGGGCGCTCATGGTGCGGGGTTGCTGGTCGGCCATCACCGCTCGGCCGGCTGCCGCGACTTCGTCGGGGTCGATGCCGGCGAGTTCGCGTCGGTAGGTGGCCAGCACCCGCTGGCGCAGCATCGTGTCGTGGCGGGCCCGCCAGGCGAGGGCGTCGTCGCCGGTGACCAGGTGAACAGTGCGGCGCATCAGGTGAGTCCGTACGACGTGCCGATCCGTCAGTGCCTGATCGAGTCGGTCGGGCGCGAAGGCGTGCAACCTCGACCACAGGCCGGTGAAGGGTTCATGCGGTTCCTGGGCCTGCAGGCCGCACAGGTGGGCCACCGCCGCCTCGACCGGAGCGGTGGTGCGCGCGAGCAGGTGCTGACGGGCCAGGGTCGCGCGGTTCAGAGCGCGCATGCTGAGGATGGTCATGAGTCTTTCAGGCCGCGGCACGCTCGCCGATCGGGCGGCGGCGGAGTACGGATCGGGTGAGGGAGGGCGGGACATAGGAGACGTCCAGCGGGCCGAGGTCGGTGCCGGGCGGGACGATCGCGTCGATCCGGTCCAGGACCGCGTCGTCGAGCGTGCGGGTGGCGCCGGCCAGCAGATCGTCCAGTTGCTCCATGGTGCGCGGTCCGACGATCGCGGACGTGATGTCCGGGTGGCTGGTGGCGAAGGCCATGGCCAGGTGGGTGAGGGACATGCCGGTCTCCTCGGCGACGGGCAGGAGCCGTTCGACGGCGTCCAGCTTGCGTTCGTCGGTGAGGTGCTGGGGAACCCACCGCATCCGGGCGTTGTTCCGCGGCACGGCGCCCTTGCGGTAGCGGCCGGTGAGCAGGCCCATGGCCAGGGGGCTCCACACGAGAACGCCCATGCCGTAACGGCGGCAGGTCGGCAGGATCTCGCGCTCGATGCCGCGGTTGAGCACGGAGTAGGTGGGCTGCTCGGTGCGCAGCCGGTGGAGGGCACGCTGCTGGGACACCCACTGGGCCTCGACAATCTGTGAGGCCGGCAGGTTGGAGGAGCCGATCGCGCGGACCTTCCCGGCACGCACCAGGTCGCTGAGAGCGGAGAGCGTCTCCTCGATGTCCGTGTGCGGATCGGGGTGGTGGATCTGGTACAGGTCGAGGTGGTCCGTCCGCAGCCGCCGCAGCGAACCCTCGACCGCCGTCATGATCCAGCGGCGTGAGCTGCCGCTGCGGTTGGGGCCCTCGCCCATCGGCCCATTGAACTTGGTGGCCAGCACCACCTCGTCGCGCCGCCCCCTGAGGGCCTTGCCCACGATCTCCTCGGTCTCGCTGTAGCCGTACACATCGGCGGTGTCCACGAAGTTGATGCCCGCGTCCAACGCGCGGTGAATCATGCGCGCGCACTCGTCGTGGTCCTGATTGCCGTTCCTGCCGAACATCATGGTGCCCAGGCAGTAGGCGCTGACCTCGATCCCGGTACGCCCGAGCTGTCGCATTCGCATGGTTTCCTGTGCCCTTTTTCCGGTTCGGAGGTGGATCAGCCGACGTACGGGGCTCAGCCGATGTACCGGGATCAGCCGACGTACGAGGCTCAGCCGACGTACGAGGCTCAGCCGTTGTACGGGACCGCCACGTCCAGGACCCAGGTCACGCCGAAGCGGTCGGTGAGCATGCCGTACAGCGGTGCCCACTGCGACGGTTCCAGGGGCCGCACCACCGTCGAGCCCTCTGCCAGCTTCTGCCACAGGGCGCCGATCTCGTCCGTGTCATCGCCGCGCACGGAGACGAAGAACGGGTTGCTGCCCCGGTCCCAGGGCAGCTGGGAGGGCACGTCGTACGCCATGACGTGGAAGCCGTTGTCGCCCGCCACCTCGCCCCACACCACCCAGTCCGCCTCGTTCTCGTTCTGCACGGTGCCCATGTCCTTGTACGTGATGGCGGCGATGCGCCCGCCGAAGACGGACTGGTAGTAGTCCAACGCCGCCCGCGCGTCGCCCTGGAAGTTCAGGTGGGTGGTGGTGGTGACGGACATCGCCTTCTCCTTGCTCGCAGTTCGGCGGGGTGGGGCGCCGCCACAGCGCTGGAATCTTGCGACGGCAACCTCGTGACCAGGGGCTATGGCCTCTCTGGCGGATCTTGAAACCCACCATTCCACGGGCAGCGGACAGGTTGTGTCCTGTACTGGGGACAGAATGCCGAACATGCAGAAGACGTCCTCGCGGCTGCTCGCGCTGCTCTCGCTGCTTCAGACGCCTCGCAACTGGTCGGGTGACGACCTCGCCGAGCGGCTCGACGTCACCCCGCGCACGGTGCGCCGCGACATCGACCGCCTACGGGAACTGGGCTACCCGATCCGCGCTTTCAAGGGGCCCTCCGGCGGCTACCGCATGGGGACCGGCTCGCCGTTGCCCCCGTTGCGGTTCGACGACGACCAAGCCGTCGCCCTGGCCCTCGCCCTGCAGTCAGCCGCCACCAGCCCAGCGATCGGCGAGGACGCCGCACGGGCCCTGTCCACCATTCGCCAGGTCATGCCGTCCCGTTTGCGTCAGCGCGTCGACATGTTGCAGATCACCGCCGTCACATCGCCCGGGGTCGGCAACGCCTCCCCGGTCGGCACGCAGCTCCTCATGGAGGTGAGCCGCGTCATCCACTCCCGTGAGGAGCTGCGCTTCGACTACCGACACGATCCCACCGGCCCCGCCCGCCCCGCCGACCCCGCCGGCCCCACCGGCCCTGCTGAGCACCCCCGCCGGACACAGCCCCACCACCTCGTCACCTGGCGCGGCCACTGGTACCTGATCGCCTGGGACCTCGACCGTGCCGACTGGCGCGTCTTCCGCGCCGACCGCATACGCCCCCGCACCCCGACCGGCCCGCGCTTCACTCCCCGCGATCTCCCCGGCGACGGCGTAGCCGCGTTCGTCACCGGCCGGTTCCGCGGAACTGACGGCTCTACGGCCGACTGGCCCTGCCGCGGCGAGGTCATCCTCAACCTCCCCGCGCGGGCTGTGGCCCCCTTCGCGCAGGACGGCGTCGTTGAGGAACTCGGCCCCGACCGCTGCCGCCTGTCCCTCGGTTCCTGGTCGTGGACGGGTCTTGCCGCCACTATCGGCCGCTTCGACACCGACATCCAGGTCATCGGTCCACCACAACTGGCCGATGCGTTCGCCGAACTCGCCGCGCGCTACGCCAACGCCGCAGGCCCGACCCGAGGGGCACCGGACCCGGACAGCGATACCTCGCGCTGAGGCACGCCGCGTCAGGCCGCCAATGCTCGCAGCTATGGGTCTGGGTTGTGTCGCAGCAGTACGGAGTTGGGTGGAGTTCCGGGTTCCGAACTGTCACTCGATGGGATGGAGATGGGGCGGCGACCTGGTTGGATTACGGAGAGTGAGGGAGAATGGAGGTGTTGGGCCCGCCGGGGGAGGCGGGTGCTGAGCGCATCACTGGGGGGTGATCGCCATGGGGGGCACGGCTACGACCACTGCCACGGAGGCCGCTCGTCCGGCTCCGGGCGCAGGTGCGGATCCGGGGCCAAGTGCAGTTCCGGGCCCGGGTGCAGTTCCGGGCGCAGGCGCGGTTCCGGGCGCAGGTGCAGCTCCGGGGCCGGGTGCAGCTCCGCGTCCTGCTGCGTCTGTGGGTTCGGCTTCGGTTGCGGTTCCGGGGTCGCCGGACGAGTGGGCTGCCTACCTGGCCCAGACGGCGCCGGGGCCGCAGACGGCTTTCGTACTACAGACGTTGGAACCGGAGAGGCTGTCCCACGCGGGCCGGGTGGACGCGCTGAAGGCGCTGGAGCGGCATGCGGCGTGGATCCAGGCGCAGCAGGTCCACCTTCTCGCTGCTCTGGATGCCGATGCGCAGGCTGCGTTGCCGGAGGGGAAGTGGAACGAGAGCATTGAGGGTGAGTGGAACTTCGCGTGTGAGGAAGTGGCCTGTGCGCTGAAGCTGTCGGGGACGACGGCGGCCAAGCGGCTTCAGGTGGCCCGGGAGCTGGACAGGCATTATCCGACCACGCTGGGCATGCTGGAGCGCGGGGAGATCTCGTATATGCAGGCGGTGGCTGTCACCGAGGCCTGTGCTGTGTTGGATCCGTTGCTGGCCGCCCAGGTCGAAGCCGCTGTGGCGCAGAAGATGCCGGGGTTGGCGACTGGGCAGACCCGGCGTGCGTTGGCCCGGGAGATCGTGCGGGCGGATCCGCAGGGGGCGGAGGAGCGGCATCGGAAGCGGAAGCGGGGGCGGCAGTTGGTCCACTATCCGCAGGACGACGGCATGGCGATGTGGGGTGCGATTCTGCCTGCCGAGCAGGCCGCCCGCATGAACCAGGCGGTGGACGCGCATGCGGCCACGCTGCCGGATGAGGGGCGGACCCTGGAGCAGAAGCGGGTGGATGCCCTGTTCGATCTGGTCGTCAACCGCACCGCCACCGTCGGTACCACCGGCACCGGCACGAGCACCAGCACCGGCAGCACCCGCACTGAGCAGGCCTCGGGTGGGCGGTCGGCGGCTGTCGTGCAGGTCACCGTGCCGCTGGATGTGCTGATCGGAGAAAGTGAGGGGCCCGCCCAGTTGAAGGGGTACGGGCCGATCACGGCGGGGCAGGCGAGGGAGATCGCGTTCGCGGAGGGGACGATCTGGCGTCGCCTGATCATCGAGCCGAAGACCGGGATGCTGGTCAAGACGGATCCGACGACGTACAAGCCGACGGCGGAGACGGAGCGGCATGTGCTCGCCCGGGACGGCCGGTGCACCTTCCCCACCTGCCAGATGCCCGCCCACCGTTGCGACCTCGACCACATCCAGCCGTTCGACCATGACAACCCGGCGGCCGGTGGACAGACCGTGCCGGAGAACCTGGGCCCGTTGTGCCGACGGCATCACCTGATGAAGACCCACCACCCCGGATGGCAAGTGACCCGGGACCCCGACACGGGGGTCACCACCTGGACCGCACCCACCGGCCACACCTACACCAACCCGCCCCACAACTACCTCGAATAGCCGCCCATTCGGCAGGATCCGTGATCAGCTCAGCCGGGAGTCCCCGAGTCCGGCGGTCAGGACGCTCCCGTAGAGCCCGCCCCCGTGGAGCCCGCCATCCCGGACCCGGACTCGGCACCGGCACCGGCGCCGGCCCCGGAGGCCTGCGGCGTCTGCGGCCCGGTGCGCAGGCCGGCGAACAGGTCGTCTTCCGGAAGGGTGACCGGGAGGTGGGAGCGGGCCAGGTGGTAGTCCTCGGTGGACCAGACCTGCCGTTCGATGTCGCGGTCGTGGAGCATGAACCCGGCGTGGGGGTCGATCTGCGTGGCGTGGGCGAGCAGGGCGCGGTCCCTGGTCGCGAAGTACTCGGCGCACGGGACGCGCGTGGTGATCTCCAGCCCGGCGGGCTCGGCGGGCAGTTCGTCCAGCACGGCCCCCATGGCCGAGTCGAGCCCGCGCGCGGTCATGGCGTCGTGGAGGGTCTGGAACCACGCGCGCGACAGTCCGCCCTGGTAGTAGAGCTTGAGGGGCCGCCAGGGCGGGCCCGCCTCGGGGTGGCGGTCGGCCTGGCCGGCCGCGTCGAAGGCGGCCACAGTCACCTCGTGGGTCCTGATGTGGTCCGGGTGGGGGTAGCCGCCGGTCTCGTCGTAGGTGACGACGACATGGGGGCGGAACTCGCGGATGAGCGCCACCAGCCGCCCGGCCGCCTCCTCCAGGGGCCACAGCGCGAAGCAGCCGTCGGGCGGCGGCTCGCCGGGGGCCAACAGGCCGGAGTCGACGAAGCCCAGGAAACGCTGCTGGACGCCGAGGATCCGGCGGGCCTCGGCCATCTCGGCGCGCCGGATCTCCGCGAGGTTCTCCCGTACGCCGGGCCGGTCCATGGCGGGGTTGAGCACGTCGCCGCGCTCCCCGCCGGTGCAGGTGACCACCAGCACCTCCACGCCCTCGGCCGCGTACTTGGCCAGGGTGGCCGCGCCCTTGCTCGACTCGTCGTCGGGGTGGGCGTGCACGCTCATCAGGCGCAGGGTCATATGGGCCTCCGGTGGGTGAAGTCCGCCAGGCGGCGGAGGAAGGTGGTCGTGGTGGGAAGGGGCGGGCCGGTGAGCACGGCCAGGTGGAAGGCGTGCGGCATACCTTCGTAGATGTCGAGGACGCAGTCGGGCGCCGCTTCGGCGAAGCGCTTGGCGTCGTCGAGCAGCACTTCGCGCGACCCGGCCGCGAGAAGCAGCGGCGGCAGTCCGGACGGATCGCCGTGCAGGGGCGACTGGGGCGCCCGGTCAGGCGGCGCGCCGGCGAGGTATTGGCGGGCGACCCGCTCCAGCACCGCCCGGTTGATGAGGTCCAGCCCGTCATTGGCGTCCAGCGACGGGCCGGAGAGGGTCAGGTCGGTCAGCGGGGACACCGCGACCGCCCTGGGCAGCGGTTTTCCGGCCGTCTTGAGCGCCAGCAGGGCCGACAGGACGAGGGTGCCGCCCGCCGACTCGCCGAACAGGACGATGTCGGGCACGCCGTGGGCGAGCAGGCTCTCATGGACGGCCAGCACGTCCCGCAGTGCGGCCGGGTAGGGGTGGGCGGGGGCGAGGCGGTAGTCGACAGCGAAGACCGGGCGGCCGGTCGCCCGGGACAGGTGAGAGGCCAGGAGCCGCTCCGCCCGCGGCTCGGTGTGCGCGAAGCCGCCGCCGTGGGCGTACACCAGGACCCCTGCTTCGGTCGCCGGGCGTCCGGAGGCGTTCACCCACTGGCCGGATCCCATGCCCGCGCTCGGGAGCGCGGGCATGGGGCCGGCGTCGCCGGGGAGATCCGGCGCGCCCTCGTCCGGCAGCCGCAGTCGCAGTCGCAGTCGCGCCATGACGGCCGCGATCTCCTCGGGTGTGGCGGGAATCTTCATGGACGGATCTCTTCAGCGGCCCTTCCTGCCGCGCGGCGGCCTGGGCGCCACGGGCCTGGGGAGGGGGCGGACATAACGGATCGGCCAGTCGTAGCGGTCACGGTTCTTGCGCGACGGGGCCGGGGGCGTGATGCGCAGGTTCAAGCGGGCTCCTCTCGATCGGTCGCGGTCGCGGTCGGCGACTGCGTGTCTGCGTCTCTGGTCTGTCTGGTCTGTCTGCGTCTCTGGTCTGTCTGCGTGTTCGTGCTGTCTGCGTGTTTGTGCTGCCTGCGTGTTTGCCGGAGACAAACTTAGGTCTGACCTAGATTTAGGTCAAGCACTTTTTTATGGCCGGTCTATGCGAGGATGGGGTCATGACGGCAGGACTTCGTGAACTGAAGAAGCAACAGACCCGCCAGGCGATCTCCGACACCGCGACGCGGCTGTTCCTGGAGCGCGGCTTCGAGGCGGTGACCATCGCCGAGATCGCGGCGGCCGCCCAGGTGGCGAAGATGACCGTCACCAACTACTTCCCGCGCAAGGAAGACCTGGCCCTCGACTACCACGAGCCCTTCACCGCCGCCCTGGCCCACACCGTCGCGGGCCGGCGGGAAGGCGAGTCCGCGCTGGCCGCCCTGCGCCGCGAGTACCTGGCCGCGGTCGAGCGGCACGATCCCGCGATCGGCTTCACCGGGTCGGAGTTCGCCCGGATGATCGCCGACAGCCCCGCCCTGACCGCCCGGCTGCGCGAACTGCACGACCAGCGCGAGGACGCCCTTGCCGACGTACTCGCCGACGCGTTCGTTGCCGACAGCACGGCCGGCCCGGCGGACGAGCCGGCGGCGGAGCGGACGGACCAGCCGGCGGTGGAGCGGACAGACGAGCCGGCGGCGGAGCGGACGGACGAGCCGGCGGCCGACCCGGCGGCCGACCCCGGCGACCTCACCCCCCGGGCCGTGGCCGCCCTGCTCACGGCCGTCCACCGCACGCTCTTCCAGCAGGTCCTGGATCTGACACGGGCGGGCCGGGCCAACGAGGAGATCGCCACCGCCGTCACCCGCTCGGCCCATCAGGTCTTCGGCCTGCTGGAGGCGTCCCTGGGCGACTACGCGGTGCGGTGAACGCGATCCGGTGGCCCGGTCGTTCAGACCGGGCCCACGGTCAGCGTCCGTCCCCGGGCGTCGCCCTCCACCGCGTCCACGTACGCGTGGGCGACCTCCGCCACCGGGCTACCGGGCGACGGGTCCATGCCCAGGGCGACGAGGGTCTCGCGGACCCAGCCGGGGCTGACCGCGTTCAGGCGCAGACCGCGCGGCATTTCCGCGGCGGCCGCGTACACGAACGCCTCCAGGGCCGCGTTGACCAAGTAGCCGAGCGAACTGCCGGGGACGGGCTCGGTGAACCGTCCGCTGGTGAGGGTCACTGATCCGCCGTCCCGTACGTGGGTGAGCGCCCGCCGTACGAGGTTCACCTGCCCGATCAGCTTCCCGTCGAGCCCGCTCCAGAACGTTTCGTCCGACGGGCTGTCCAGCGGGGTCAGGCCGCCGCTCGCGGCGCAGCACACCACCGCGTCCAGGTCGTCCCCGAGGTCCGCGAACAGGGCGTCGATCGACGCGGTGTCGGCCGTGTCCACCCGCACCGGGCCACGGCGCGACGCCCGCACCACGTCGTGGCGCTCCGCCAGCGCGTCGGCCACCGCACCGCCGATGGTCCCCGTCGCGCCGATCACAAGAATCTTCACTGGCTGTCCGTCCGTTTCACTGATCCTGTGCCGCTTCACCGCTTCACCGGTCCTGTGCCGCTCAGCCTGCGACGGGCGGCGGACCGTACCCAGCCCCCTGCCGGAGGTGTACGCGCGGTGGCTACACCTGACAGGTGCAGGCTCAGCGGGCGCGCGTCGGTGAGACTGGGGGCGTGGAGACACGTGAGGAGTTGGGAGAGTTCCTGCGGTCGCGGCGGGCGCGGCTGAGGCCCCAGGACGCGGGGCTTCCCTCGTACGGGGGACGGCGGCGCGTGCCCGGGCTGCGGCGCGAGGAATTGGCGCAGCTCGCCGGGGTGAGCGCCGGCTACTACACCCGGCTCGAACAGGGGCAGAGCCCCAACGCGTCGGACGCCGTGCTGGACGCCGTCGCACGCGTGCTGCGGCTGGACGAGGCGGAGCGGGCCCATCTCTACTCGCTGGCCCGGCCCAAGCCGCCGGTCCGCCGCCGGGCCGCCAGGCCGGAGCGGGTGCGGCCGGGGGTGCGGGTCATGATCGAGTCGTTCGGGGATGTGCCAGCGCTGGTCATGGGGCGCTTCTGCGATGTCCTCGCGTGGAACCGGATGGCCCACGCCCTGCTGGCCGGACACCTCGACTTCGACGCGCCGAACCGCCCGGCCGGGCGCCCCAGCATCGCCCGCCTGATGTTCCTCGATCCCCACACCCGGGAGCTGTACGCCGACTGGCCCCGCAAGGCCCGGTCCACTGTCGCCGACCTCAGGCTGCTCACCGGGCGATACCCGGGCGACCCCACGCTGACCGGCCTGATCGGCGAACTAATCATCGGCAGCGAGGAGTTCGCGAGGCTGTGGGCCGCGCACGCGGTGGGTGACTGCGGCACCGCCGCCCGCACCTACCGCCATCCGCTGGTGGGCACCATGACGCTGATGTGCGAGTTGCTGACGCTCCCGGCGGACGAGGGGCAGCGGGTGGCCGTGATGAACGCCGAGCCGGGCTCACCGTCCGAGGAGGCCCTGCGGCTCCTCGCCGACCTGACCGCCCCGGCCACCACCACGGCCACGGCCACCACCACGGCCACGGCCACCGCCCCGGCCACCACTACGGCCACGACCACGACCCCCGCCACCACTACGGCCACGGCCACCGCCGCCGCCCCGGCCACCACCACCTCCACCTCCACCTCCTCGCCACCGAGCTGGGCCCGGCGCTGGGCCGGCGGCCGGCCGCCTGAGCCTTTGAGTCCGCCTGAGGCTGCGTAAGGCCGTCCGAGTGGGAGGCGGCCGGTCAGGCGCGGCGGGCCTGGGTGTCGGGGAAGAGGGTCCAGCCGTCGGTCTCCTGGCCCGTGGCCGAGTCGGGGTCCCAGCCGTGGGCGAGGGCCGCGTCGAGGAAGGCGCGGACCACGCCCGGCTGGTGGAGGTTGAGCCAGCCGCGCTCGTGGTCGCCGACCGTGCTGGAGGGACTGCGGGGGTCCGGGTCCTGGCGGAAGACGATCCCGAGGCGGCCCCGGGCGCCTTCCTTCCTCAGAGACAGGATCTCCCGGCAGTCCGCGGTGGTCCCCCGGTCCGCGTCGCGGTCGTGGGCGTGCCGCACCGACCACAGGTAGGTGTCGGTGCCGACGACGAGTCGCCGGGTGTTCCGCGAGCGGGTCATGCGGCACACGCTACGCCGCTTTCTCGGGCGGAGCTCTCGGGTGGGGCTCACGGGCGGAGCTCTCAGTCGGGGGTCACGGACGAGGCTCACGGGGAGGGCAGCTCTCAGGCGGAGTGGCGGTGCACCTGGAACGCCGCGAAGCTCTGGGCGACCGGCATCAGTTCGATGGTGTTGACGTTGACGTGCGCCGGCTGCGAGGTCGCCCAGTGCACCGACTCGGCTATGTCGTCGGCGCTCAGGGGTCGCATGCCGGCGTAGACGGCGTCGGCCTTCTCCCGGTCACCCTGGAACCGCACGGTGGAAAACTCGGTCCCCCCGCACATCCCCGGCTCCACGCAGGTGACGCGCACCCCGGTGCCGTGCAGGTCGCTGCGCAGGTTGAGGCTGAACTGGTGGACGAATGCCTTGGTGGCGCCGTAGACGTTGCCGCCCGGGTAGGGGTAGCTCCCGGCGACCGAGCCGAGGTTGACCACGTGGCCCCGGCCGCGGGCGACCATGCCCGGAAGGGCCGCTCGGGTGCAGTGGAGCAGCCCTTTGCAGTTGGTGTCGAGCATCTGCTCCCAGTCGTCGGGGTCGGCCTCGTGGGCCGGTCCGAGGCCCTTGGCGAGGCCGGCGTTGTTGACCAGGACGTCGATGCCCGCGAAGTCCTTTGGCAGGGCGCGGACCGCGCGCCGGACCGCTTCCTGGTCGCGTACGTCGAGGGTGAGGGGGAGGACGTGGGCGCCCAGGTCCACCGCGAGGGTGGCGAGCCGGTCGGCCCGGCGGGCCGAGGCGATGACACGGGCGCCGTCCGCCGCGAAGCGCCGTACGATCGCGGCGCCAAAGCCGCTGCTGGCGCCCGTGACCCATACCGTGGCCGGTCGTGGGGCCGGTCCCGTGGTTCCTGTGGCCGGTCGTGTGGCCGGTCCCGTGGTTCCTGTGGCCGGTCGTGGGGCCGGTCCCGTGGTTCCTGTGGCCGGTCGTGGGGCCGGTGGTGTCCCCAGTGGTGTCCCCGGTCGTGTGGCCGGTGGTGTGGTCATCCCGGTCACCGCCCGGCCGCGGCGGGGGTGGCCAGGGAGTCGAGGAAGCGGCCGAGGGCCGCGTTGAACTCGGCCGGACGCTCCAGGTTCGGCATGTGCGCCGCCTCATCGATGATCGCCAGGGTGGCGTCGGGGACGCGGTCGTGGATGAGGCGGGCGTCCTCGACTGGGGTGAACTCGTCGTCGCTGCCGACCACCACCAGCGTCGGCACCGCGATCTCCCGGAGCATGTCGGTGTAGTCCGGCCGCTCGGCCCGGCCGCGCAGCGCGGCCGCCGCGCCCTCCGGGGAGGTGCCGGACATCATGGCCAGGACGTGCTCGGCGACGGCGGGCAGCGCCTGGATGTTGTGCGGGGCCACCATCTTGGGCAGCACCTCCTCGGCGTAGCCCGCCATCCCCTCCCGCAGCAGGCGCTCCGCCATCTCGTAACGCCAGGTCCTGCCCTCCTCGGTTTCCGCAGCGGCGAAGGTGTCGGCGAGCAGCAAACCGCGGATGCGGCCCGGGAAGAGCCGGTGGAACTCCATGACGATCTGCCCGCCCATGGACAGGCCGCCGAGGATGAAGCGGTCGACGCCGAGGTGGTCGAGGAGTCCGGCGATGTCGCGGGCGAACGCCTCCAGCTTCGTCTTGCCGGGGACGACCGTGCTCTCCCCGTAGCCCCGGAGGTCGGGGGTGATCACCCGCCAGCCGGCCCGGCTGAAGTGCTCGACCTGCGGACGCCACATCGTCCGGTCGAACGGGTGCCCGTGGACCAGGACCAGTGGATCACCGCTGCCTTCGTCCCCGTACCCGAGGGTGATCCCTTCGGAAGACCACGTGCTCATGTGCTCGGCCTTTCTCGACGCGCCGTCATACGTGCTGGTCACGCGGCGGCGACTTGACGTCTCGAGGCTATGGGGCTGCAATCCCTCAGTGCAATAAAAACAATGCTCTCGGTGCAATATAGGGAACGGATGTGAAGTGACTCGATGGGGAGCTCGGTGGAGAGTACGGGCGGGACGGGACGCGGGACGGAACGCAGGACGGGACGCGGGGTGGAACGCGGGGTGGAACGCGGGACGGGACGCGGGACGGAACGCAGGACGGGACGCGGGGTGGAACGCGGGACGGGGCGCGGGGTGGAGAACGAGCGGGAGCACGGCCGGGCGATGGATGACTACCGCGTGATCGCCGACGGCCTGGCGGCCGACATCGCCGCCGGCCGCATCCGCCCGGGAGAGCAGCTTCCGCCGCAGCGCCGCTTCGCGCGCCGGCGCGGCATCGCCACCTCCACCGCCGCGCGGGTCTACCAGGAGCTGATCCGGCGCGGCCTGGCGGTCGGCGAAGTGGGCCGGGGCACCTTCGTACGCGCCGCTCCGCCCGCCGCCGAGCCCGCGCTGGCCGAACCCGGCGACGCCCGGGTCGACCTGGAGCTGAACTTCGCCGTCCTGCCCGAGCAGCCGGCCCTCCTCGCACAGGGTCTGGAGCGCCTGCTGCGCCCCGACCAACTCGGCGCATCACTGCGGCCGATGACGGCGGCCGGCACTCCGACCGCCCGCCGGGCCGCC
This sequence comes from Streptomyces sparsogenes subsp. cuspidosporus, assembly GCF_039532705.1. NCBI lineage: Bacteria > Bacillati > Actinomycetota > Actinomycetes > Kitasatosporales > Streptomycetaceae > Streptomyces > Streptomyces sparsogenes. The sequence goes on from NZ_BAAASD010000053.1 coordinate 50,544, forward strand.
GCGTCGCTGCTGGCCCGCAGCGGGTGGGAGCCGGATCCGCGCCACCTGCTCTTCGCCGGAAGCGGCAGACAGGCGATCGCTGCCGCCATCGCCGCCCTCGTACCACCGGGGGAGCGCCTCGGCGTCGAGACGCTCACGTACCCGCTGGTCAAAGGGATCGCGACACGTCTCGGCGTCACGCTGGTCCCGCTGGCGATGGACGACGACGGGCTGCTCCCGGCCGCCCTCACCGCCGCGCCCCCGCTGCGGGCCGTCTATCTGCAGCCGACGCTCCACAACCCGCTGGGCATCACCCTCCCCGACGCACGGCGCGCCGAACTCGCGGCGCTGCTGGACCAGAGGGACATGTACGCGATCGAGGACGGCATCTACGGCTTCCTGCGCCCCGACCAGCCGCCCCTGGCCGCCCTCGCGCCCGGGCGCGCCATGGTGATCGACAGCCTGTCGAAGCGGCTGGCCCCGGGCCTCACGCTGGGTTTCCTGGCCACGCCCGCTGAGCTCACGGCCAAGGTCGCCACCGCTCTCCGCTCGGGGGCATGGCTGGCCTCCCGCTTCGCCCTCGAGGCGGCGACGCAGTGGATGTCCGACGGCACCGCCGACGAGATCGAGCGGGCCAAGCGCCAGGACGCGGCCGTTCGGCAGCGGATCACGGCCGAACGGCTGGCGGGGTTCCGGGTGCGCGCGGACCCGGCCGCCTACCACTGCTGGTGGGAGCTGCCGGAACCCTGGCGGGCCGAGACCTTCGTCGCCGCCGCCGCGCGCAGGGGCATCTCCGTCACACCGGCCGGCGCGTTCGCCATCGGCCCGGGCCACGCGCCCAACGCCGTACGGCTCGCCCTCTCCGCCCCGCCCACCGACGCCCTGGCCCACGCCCTGGACGTGCTCGCGGAGTTGGCGCGCGGCACGCCGGAGGACGCGGGGTGGGACTGACGGCGGACCCGGCGCACACCGCTCACCGCGCGCCGTGCCGTTCGCCACGTGACCCCGGTCGGACTTGCATATGAGCCGGGCGGGCGTGTTGAGATGGGCTGATGCGATCGCCCACACGCATGTTCTCCCCCCTGTTCGGCCACTCCCCCCACAGCGCCCGCGACCCGGAACGAGAGGTGGACCAGAAGTCGGAGCAAGACCCGGAGCGAGAGGTCCCTCAGGATGCGGAGTCCGGGTCTGAGCAGGAGCCGGAGCAGACGCCTGAGCAGGGGTCGGAGCCGGAGCGGCACTCGGAGCCGGAACAGGTGTCGAAGCAGGACCCGGACCGGGAGGGGGAGCCGGAGCGGCACTCGGAGCCAGAACAGGACTCAAAGCAGGACCCGGCCCCGGAACGGGAACCGGCCCCAGAACGGGAACCGGCCCCGGAACGGGAACCGGCCCCAGAGCGGGAATCGCAGCAGGAGCCGGAGCAGCAGCCAGAGCAGGAGTCGGGCCGGCAGCCGGAACCGGAGCGGGCCGGGCGGCGCGGCGGGCGGGGTCGGCTCGGCCGCGTACCGCTCACCACGAAGCTGGTCGCCGGCCTTCTGGCGGGCGCCACCCTGCTGGTGGTCGCGGACCGCTGCGCCGCGATGTACGCCGAGAAGCGGGCGGAGCAGACGCTGCGGGACAAGCTCGGGCTGGCAGCGACCCCCGACGTGCACATCCACGGGTTCCCGTTCCTCACCCAACTGCTGGGCAAGCGGCTGGACGGGGTGGACGTGACCGTCCCCGACGCGCCGGCCGGCCGGGTGACGCTCGCCGAGGTACGGGCCGAGGCCACGGACATCCGCCTGGACGGCGATCTGCCACTGCCGGTCGACGGGGCCAGGGCGGCCCGGGTGAACGGGGACGTCCTGCTGGCCTTCGACGATCTGGACCGCGAACTGGGCACCCCCGCCCAGGTGAAGTTCCGGGCCCTGGACCGCCAATCGGTGCGCGCGGACGGCGAGCTGCCGGTGGCCGGACGGGTGGTGCGCATACACGCCGTGGCGCACATCCGGCGGGACGGCGACCGCGGGGTCTCCACCAGCGTCAGCGGCATGCGGCTCGACGTCCCCGGCATCGCCACGTATCGGCCCGGGCGGCCCGCCCGGCTGCGGCTGCACCCCCAGGCCGCCGAGAAGATCAGCCACGACAAGAGCAAGGCGCGGGCGCTGCTCGCGGTGCCTTCGGTGGCGCGGCAGCTCGGCGTCGCGCCGGAGGACACCGGGCCGGCGATGCGGGACGACAAGCGGCTGGGCCGGATCACCGGGCGGCCGGGCTTCAAGGAGAAGCTGATGCGGGCCAACCTCGTGGACCTGGTCGCGGACCGCCCCGAGACGCTGGAGAGGGTCGGTGTGGACCCGGTGCTGGCCCGGGCCCTGGTGCGGCTGCGCGCCCAGGACCTGTCGGAGCGGGTCGCGTTCTCCTTCCAACTGCCGAAGCAGGTCAAGGGCCTGCGGCTGCGGAACATCACCGTCGAGCGCGACGGAATCCGGGCCGATCTGACCGGCTCCGGGCTGGCCGTGGGCACCGCCCGCAGCGCGGACGACTGAGACCGTACGGATACTCCATCGAATTCGGCCCCTCTTGCCGAATTCCTCGCCGATTTCTTTCGGAGAAGGCAAGCCAAGCAATAGAGAGGGGCCGGCGGCACGCGCCACCGGCCCCTTTGACGTGCCGGTACGCGCCTGGACGCAGCCGGGGTGCCCGCGGTTCCCAGAGCCGCCTGAGAATTCGTTCATCCGAGCCTGGGCAAACACACAGGCTCCTCCGATCCCACTCACGGAAAGCGCCCCTAATGTCTTCCATGTCAAGCCGAATGGCGAGACACCGAAAGGGAAAAGCCGAAAGGAAATTCCATGAGCATCCGCAAGGTCGTTCCGGTCAAGCCCGCCCGCAAGCCCGAGGAGCGGAAGAACCAGCACCCGAAGCCGGCGCCGAAGAAGCACAAGAAGCACGCCCGCCGTCGCCCGATCGGTGGCTGACCCACACCACGGAGGCGGGCCCGCGGCACTGTGCCGCGGGCCCGCCTCGGCCATGTCCGGACCTGCCTCGGCCATGTCCGGACCTGCCTCGGTCAGGTCCGGGCCCGCCTCGGTCAGGTCCGGGCCCGGCACGGGCGGCCCGGCGGCCGGCCGACGCCAGGAGCGGAGAACTCAATGACCTCGACAGTGCCCCCAGTACCCACGCCCCCCACCGCCCCCGCGACCTCCGCAGCCCCCACCGCGCCCGGCCCCGACGAACGGCCGACGATGCGGCTGCGGATGGTGGGAGCCGGGCCCGGCGCCGGTCGCGGCCGCCACCGGCGCCCCGGGCGACCCCGCCCGTACGGCCGCCACCAGCCACCGGACTCCCAACCCCACCCAGGCGCCCAGCACCACCTGAACGACCAACCCCGCCCGGACACCCAGCACCACCTGAACGACCAACCCCACCCAGACGCCCAGCGCCGCCCGGACACCCAGCACCGCCCGGACACCCAGCACCGCCTAAGCACCCGCCCCCACCCGGACGCCCAACCCCGCCTGAACAACCAACCCCACCCAGGCGCCCAGCACCACCCGAACGCCCAGCACCGCCTAAGCACCCGCCCCCACCCGGACGCCCAACCCCGCCTGAACAACCAACCCCACCCAGGCGCCCAGCACCACCCGAACGCCCAGCACCGCCTAAGCACCCGCCCCCACCC